>CAZMEL010000004.1:55711-76144 GCA_964565225.1 uncultured Thermoanaerobaculia bacterium
ATCTTTTCCGCGCCCTGCGTGTTGGTGACGACGGCCCAGGCGCCGCTGTCGCCGGCGTCTTTTTCTTTATACAACGAAGTGCCATCCATATTGTAGTCGCCGAAAAAAGCGATGCGCCGCGGACTGGGCGCGGGTGCCTGCAGCACCGATCTCGAGGCCCAGAGCTGAGGGTCGGCTCGCCTCGTCGGCAGCACGGGAAAGTGGAAGAGGGCGGCCTGCCCCGAATCGGCATGACGGTGGACAGGGTCGCCGGTGTCGAGGTCGTTCAGGCCGCCCTCCATAAATCGAGCTCTTGGACCGAACGGATTTCGAGCTTTCCCCTCTCGATCTCCGCCTCGCCCCGGGTCACCGCCAGGCGAACCGAGGCTGGTCGAAATGCAGCACCGAGGTGCTGCGTGCGTGCACCGCGAGCTCCGCAAACTGGTGGAGCACCGCGGCCGTCGGAGCAAAGACGAACGTTCCCAGGATCGCCAGTGCCAGCAACGGTTTCTCGGACCCTGGCATTCTACAGGTGCGAACCGCGCCCTTTCGGGCGAGCTCCTCGAGCGAAATCACGTAGGTCTCCGCCACCTCACCCGGGTCGGGCCGGAGCTCGGTCCCACCGTCTCCCCAAACCACCACCGGCGTGATCACGAATCCCGAACGGGTCACGTAGTCATCCATCAGCCCCAGGATCGCATCGCCACCGAGCCGCACCCCGACTTCTTCTTCGAGCTCCCGTAGCGCCGCCATCTCGATGGTCTCGCCGTCGTCCAGCTTGCCCCCGGGCAGCGCGAACTGCCCACTGTGCTGCCGAAGCTTCGCCGCCCGCCGCGTGATCACCACCGAAGCCCGGCCCTCGTCGTCCGCAATCACCAGCAGCACCACCGCCGCATGCCGTCCCGCATCCTCGGCGGTCTGGCGATCAAAGGTACCGAGCCGTTCGAGGAGCTCGAGGCGGAAGGCCGAGCCGTGGAGTAGCGGCGGGCTCTGTGTGGCGCTCAGCATCCCTACCGCCGCGCCGCCCGGTTCTCCTTGCGAATCACCAGCTCGAGGCCCGACCACACCGAGTCGACAGCACAGACCTTCACGTCCACCAAGCCCTGAGCCAGTGCAGTCGCCCGCACCAACCCCTCGTCGACCTCGGTCGGCACTTTCGAAGCTTTCTTGGGCCAGGAGATCCAGATCATGCCGTCGGCCTGGAGCGCCTCGTCGAGACCAGGCAATAGGCTCTCCAGCTCCGTTCGGCTGCGAGTGAAGAGATGAATGAAGTCGAACCTGCCATCGATTGCCTCACACCACACCACCCCTTCCGGCTCCGGTTCCAGCAGTTGCTCATACCCTTCGGGCGCGCCCAGAGCAATCGCTCGATATCCACTTCGGAGACCAAGCTTCTCGACCAGGGGAGTTCCCGAATAGCCCGCAGATTTCGCCACACCGCCAAACTACCACAACTATCGGCAATCCCCAATCCAGCCCGCCGGAACACAACACCCTTGACACAGACCTGCCTCTACGGTGGGATATCCCCATGCCGTGGATCCGAACCATCGACCCCGCCGACGCCACCGGCACCCTCCAGCGCCTGTACAAGGCCGCCATTGCCCGCGCCGGCAAGGTCTACAACATCATCCGCCTCCAGAGCCCGAGGCCAGAAATCCTCCGCGCCTCGACCCAGCTCTACACCACCGTGATGCACTCTCCCAAGAGCCCCCTCACCCGGGCCCGACGCGAGATGATCGCCACGGCGGTTTCGTCGTGGAATCACTGCCACTACTGAACCGCCGAGCACGGCAAGGATCTCCGGGCCGAGATCCAGGATCATCCCCAGAGCAACGAGCTGGCGACGGCGATCGAAACCGATCCGCTATCGGCCGATCTCGAACCCGTCGATCGTGCAATCTTGGAATATGCACACAAGCTGACACTGTATCCGGGGCGGATGGAAGAGAAAGATCTCGAGCCTCTGCGTCGACATGGTCTCGATGACGTGGCCATTCACGACGTGGCGCAGGTCACGGCTCTCTTCGCTTACTACAATCGACTGGCGGATGGTTTGGGGGCGGATGAGGAAGACGACCCAGACGAGCCCCTCGGTCCTACTGTTCCAGATCCAAGCGATTCCAGATCCAGATAACCCAACGCTCTCGACCGTCTCGGGAGCGAGGACCGGCCTCTCCGTGGTCGGTGTGCCACGAAGGTCGACGGCGTCTTGCGTCTTGCCAGCGCTCTAGGAGGTCGTAGGGCTCAGCTGCGACTTCCGGGCGCTCGGCCGAAAGGTCGAGCCTTGAATCGTGCTCGAATGGTGCTGCCTTGAATGGTGCCAGCCGATTCGGAGTCTTTGAATGGTGCGCTTGAATGGTGCGCTCGAATGATGCATTTCGGAGAGGTGCCTGCATTCGGAAAGTTCCTTACTCGGAGAGTGCCAGCCGACTCGCAAGCTCGAAGCCTCGACTTGAGCACTCAAAAAAGAAAACCGACTAATCTCCAACTCTCGGCCAGCTCCCGCAGGAAGAGGCGCCGCAAGGTTGCGCCGAAAAACTTCGCCGCCGCCCCAAATATTCGTTTCTAAAAGGGCAACTATCACCTGCTCGAAACACCTTTTCCCAGCCCACTCGAGCGAAGGCAAAAGGAGGGCCACCGGAAAGCCAGGGAGCCGGGCGATTTCGACCACTAAACGATCAAGACGACGCGAAACTCGGTCCTGCCCGACCTGGAGGACTCAAGGCCCCGGCAGGGATAAAGGGTTGGGGAGGAGGAAAGCATCCCGCCGGAAAGGGCACCGTGAGCTCTCCCCTCCGCAGAAGCGCTGCAGCTTCTCGATAGGCTTCCTCGAAGAATCGATATGCAGTCTTCATTTGCTCACGGATCACCTTGGAAGCTGCATGAACAAAAGGAGCGGGCGATTTCTTCGTCGAGCTCGGAAGGTCGAAAGGATTCTGCTGGCAGATGACCTCGACTCCCAGTGGCGGCTCTCCGCTTCTCTCGACCCGCTCGGCCGCCTCTGCATCGATCTCTTCGACCATCTCCCGGATCCGCCGCGCAATCTCCTCCGACGGAACGCCTCGCCAGCAGGGCAGTGGATCGAGCTCGAGCTCATACCGAGTGGCGAATTCCTCGGGGCCGACTTCTCGACCGCGGCGGTTGGCCTCGTAGGTGAGCGAGTGGTCGTACCAGATGCCCTCCAGAGGCTTACCCTCCGTCAGGGCATCGACACAATGCAAGCCGGGCCAGTCTCGGCAGCATGGGACGAGGTTCTCTTTCACCCCATGACTCAAGATGTATCGGAGGCGACCGACGAGTGCCGCTTCTTCACTACTGATCTGAATGGCGCGATAGCGGCGCCCCCAGAACTTCTCACTCCATCCGGTGATTCGGTTGGCTTCGCGGGCGAGGTTGCTGTTGACATACCCCATGAAGCCGGCAAGTGCATCGACGTCCTTGACCCCAATCAAGCAATGAAGATGGCTGGACAGGCCGCCAAAAGCGTAGATCTCCACCGGGTATCGCTCTCTGGCGCGCGCCAGGATACCAACGGCGATGCTTCGGAAGTGATCCCCGGTGGGGATGAGAGAACGGCTTTGTAGAGTTCGAGTCGTGACCTCGAACCAGGCTCCTTCGGGCGGGACATGGCGTAGTGGTCTCATTTGCCTGTCCTAGACGAAAGACCGGCCAAGTTTCTGCACACAAATTCAGAAAAAAATTGAGATCAGAATCAAGTGACGGGGACCCTGCACGCCCTTGGTCCACGCAAATTATTGAAAACAAAAGAGTACGAGAAGGTGGCACCATGAACGGGTCGCACCTTGAACGGGCACCATGAACGTCGAGCACCAATCCTGAGGACGCCAGAGTGGACTGTTTGCTGCGTATCGGCGGTTTGAGTCTACGCGTCGACAAACGCGACAGGCGATGCGCCGTCATCGCCATCGATCTGCCTGGGCGCGTCGAAGTGGGCGATCTCGTGCTCACCGAATCCCACCTCGGTAATACCGGGCGTTGGATGCAGGAGGTTTGCTGCCTTCCGACTCGGAGCTTAAAGCTCGGTCTGAAGAATGCCCGAAGAGGGTGGCACCACAGGCGGCGGCACCACAGACGCGCCCGAAGAGGGTGGCACCACAGACGGGCGGCACCACAGACGGGCCCGAAGAGGGTGGCACCACAGACGCACCACAGACGGCACCACAGACGGGGTGGCACCACAGCCGGGCGGCGGCACCACCGCGAATTTGCCTCACGAAGGGCTGAAGAATTTCTGTGCTGAAAGTAGAAATAAAGAGGGGGTTGGGCAAGCCTTGGAGCTACATGGGCCGCTCCAGGATCTGCTCGACGGTAACCTTGTCGAGTGGCAGAACGTAGTCAGCCGAAAGAAACGACGCGAGGTCGTCCACCGAACCCGAAGCTACCTCGTCACGAAGAGAGCATCATGACATCCAGTACTGAGCGACAAGTTACATGGGCGAAAAGCTGTCTTTGGCTCGAGGTAGCCACTTTCGTGGGTGTCGTCGTGGCCGACGCGGCGGGCCTGGTACCCATCACGCAGACCCTATTCCTGTTGCCGTTGGTCTGGATCTCGCTGCGGCTGCGCCGTGAGGGTTGGCAGACCATTGGATTCAGCCGGCCAGCGAACTTCGGTCGTCTGGTCGCGGTTGGTGTAGTCATTGGAATTGCGCTCGAATTATTTGCCGTCTTCGTCACCACACCCTGGATCAGCTCGTGGTTTGGCACCGAGCCAGATCACTCCGATCTCAGTGCCATTCGCGGAAACCTGCCGCTGCTACTGTTCTTCCTGGCACTGTCTTGGATCCTGGCTGCGTTTGGCGAAGAAATCTGCTTTCGCGGATTCCTGATGGAAAGACTCGCGCGGCTGTTTGGTGGCAATCGATCTTCCTGGATCATTAGCCTGTTGTTGGCCAGCGCGCTCTTCGGCTGGGGTCATACAGAGCAAGGCATCTCTGGCTGGATCCAGGAAGGCCTGAGCGGGCTCTGGCTCGGTGTCTTGTTTCTGGCTTCCGGTCGAAATCTCGTGCTGCCGATCGTTGCGCACGGAGTTTCGAACACACTCGCCTTCATTTTGATCTATCTGGGACGATATCCGGGGCTGAGCTGATCCCGGGCTGCTAGAGTCGAGCCATGGTCGACACCCTGCATCTTCGAAGCGCAACACCGCGAGACGAAGCACAGATCCACCAACTCTTCTGTATACCCGAGGTCTTTGAATACCTGGCTGATGGCGAGGAACCGCCGCCGAGCATCGCCGCAGCGTGGATCAGCTCCGCGGCCTCCGATGAGGCTCGATATGGTGGCGGGCTCTGGGTTCTCGTTGCCGAGATGAGCCCGCGCGCAGAAGGTCTGGTTCGGCTCACCGGAGAAGGCAACAACGGAGAGTTGGAGCTCACCTATTTGCTTCATCCCAGCTTGTGGGGTCTCGGGCTCGCGACCCGAATGGCGCACACCGTGATGAGGCGAGCCTTCGAAACAGGGTTGGTCTCCACCATCTGGGCAGGAGCCGACGCTCCCAACCAGGCGTCGATTGCCGTCATGAAACGACTCGAAATGCAGTTTCGGCGCGAGGTCCAATACCCCTTGGGCCGCGGTATGGAATACGAGAAGACGGCTGGGGCCTTCGATCCCAATAGTATCGACCCGCTACCGATCCTCTAGAAGAATGTGCATTCTCAAGCTCTTCAGCGACACGGATTCCTTCAAGGATTGGACGCAATCTACCGAAATTCCTTTGTGCAGCGTATATGACAAGGGCGAGCAGAGAACCCGGCGGGCCAGGCATCGCCACTACCGGATCTCGTTCGATGTCTCCGATCGAGACGGGTCGGACTTTCGAGGACAAGCCCAAGACGCCATTCGGTTTCTCACGCGGTATGCAGAGCCCATTCGGAAGCTCCTACAATCCCATGACGTCGACCTCGGATACCTCGACTTTCCCATTTACTCACGCCTCGACGGCCAGGTCGCCAACCAGAACGACCATATTCCCAAGGAGCTCATCAAGCAAGCTGGCGGCCGAGCTGGACCTGGGGATCGAAATGAGCCTTTACGATCGAGCCTTCGTCGAGGACGACTGACAGCTGACCCCCGATTCGGCGCTCTCCTACCCCGGCAGTCCCTCGTCTTCACCTGGCCACACTCGCATCACTCCCTCCTGGGCAACCACCGCCACCAGGGTGCCGTCCTGGCGATAGATCAACCCTCGCGACAACCCGCGGGCACCGGACGCACTCGGACTCTCGATGCTGTAGAGCAACCACTCGTCGATCCGGAACGGACGCTGGAACCACATGGCGTGATCGAGGCTGGCGAGCTGCAGATTGGTGGAGAACACGGAGTAGCCGTGGGGGCGTGTGGCCGTGGCGATGAGATAGTAGTCGGAGACGTAGGCCAGCATGTTGCGGTGCAGATTGTCGTCGTCGGGTAACTCGTCGACGGTCCTGAACCATACGTGGGCTCTGGGCTCCCGAGGCTCCCGATCGATGAACTGGGGGAGCTGTACGGGACGGAACTCGAAGGGACGCTCGTGCAACAGGTACCGAGGCAGCTTCGAGTCCGGCACCCGGTCGAGCAATTCCTGCTGGTAGTCCCGCACATCCTTCAAGGCATCCGGTCTGGGCACCTGGGGCATGCTGGTCTGGTGTTCCAGGCCCTCTTCGGGCACCTGGAACGAGGCTGCCAGGTTTAGGATCGGCCGGCCATGCTGGATCGCCACCACGCGCCGGCTGACGAAGCTGCGGCCGTCGCGCTGACGGTCGACCTCGTAGATGATGGGCGCCGTGTGGTCACCCTTGCGGAGAAAGTAGGCGTGAAGCGAGTGCACCACACGCCCATCGACGGTGTAATTCGCCGCGGCCAGGGCCTGGCCCAGCACCTGACCGCCGAAGACGCGATTGGTGCCGATATCGGTGCTCTGGCCCCGAAAGAGGTTGGTATCGATCCGTTCGAGGGCCAGTAGTTGAATCAGGTCTTGCAATATCTGACGCATGGAGTCCTCCTGAGAGGGCGATGCTACTGCAGCCGGCCCGTAGGACCAACCGAGCCGGCCTCGCGGTGCAATGTTAGGCTATCCAAAGGTCACCCAATGCCAGACACCACGATCCCCAAGTCCCTTCAACTCGCGGCTCCTCGCGAAACCGAGGCAGGATCCGCCGACCGCCTGCATCTGCCGGGATTCTCCTATGGCGATTCCGGCCTCACGGTGGAGGGGATGCCGATCGCCGCCATCGTCCGCGAAGTCGGAACCCCGACCTACGTCTACTCTGCCGGGGCCATCCGCAACGCCTATCGAAACCTCTTCGACGCCTTTGCGCCGCTCCGACCGCGGCTATGTTACGCCGTGAAGGCCAATGGAAATTTCCGGATCTGCCAGTTGCTGCGACACCTCGGGGCCGGAATGGACGTGGTCTCCGGCGGAGAGCTGGAGCGCGCCTGGCTGGCCGGTTGCCCCATGGACGAGATCGTATTCGCCGGGGTGGGCAAGACCCGCGACGAGATTCGGACAGCTCTCGACGGGCGAGCCAGCTTCCTGCCGGGTGCGGACGACCGCGGTCCGGTGGGCCTCTTCAATATCGAATCGGAAAGCGAGCTCGAGCGCGTTGTCGAGATCGCGACCGGGGTCGGGGTGGAAGCCCGAGCCTGCCTCCGGGTCAATCCGGACGTCGACGCCCGGACCCACGAATACACCACAACGGGCCGGGTGGAAGACAAATTCGGAATCGACGCGGACCAGATCCCACGAATCTTCGACGCCTGGTCGGCTCATCCGAATCTCGACCTGGTGGGTCTACACGTACACATCGGCTCTCCGGTACGCGAGGCCGCCCCTTTCGCGGCCACCGCCCGGGTCCTACTCCGGCTGCTGGACACCCTGGAGGCCCGCGGTCACCGGCCGACGGTGCTCAATCTCGGCGGCGGCTGGGCCGTGGACTACCGACAGGGTGAGGCGCCGACGCCCGAGGACTACGCCGCGAGCCTCGTGCCTCTGCTGCGGGAACGTGCGGAGGCCGGACTCCAGGTGCTGCTCGAGCCCGGCCGTTCCCTGGGGGCGAATGCCGGCGTGCTGGGGACCGAGGTCCAGCATGTAAAAGAGGGCCGCTCGAAACGCTTCGTGATCTGCGACGCCGGGATGCACACCCTGATTCGCCCCGCCCTCTACCGCGCCTTCCACTTCGTATGGCCCGTGGAGCCCGGCGCCGAGCACCGCGACATCGAACGCCGTCCCGATCCCGAAAGACCCGGCCTACGACCCGCCGACGTGGTGGGGCCGATCTGCGAGTCCGGAGACTTCCTCGCCCGGGATCGGCCACTTCCCGAAATCCGCCAGCGCGATCTCCTGGCGGTCTTCTCGGCCGGGGCGTACGGCATGTCCATGGCCTCCGGTTACAACGAGCGCGGAGCCCCTGCGGAAGTGATGGTCGACGGAGACCGAGCCGAGGTGATTCGCGAGCGGCAATCCGTGGTTGCTACCCTTCGAGCCGAAGCCCTGGAGCCACGACGGCGGTTGCGCACAGATTTCCGACACGAAACCTCTCGAACGGACGGAACGAGCGTTTGAGGATCACGAGAGCCTTCCGCTGGCTCCTGGTTCTGACCGTCGCCCTGGGCCCATCGCCGGCTCGGGCCGACGATCCAGTCAGCCAGCCCAAGGTGCCACCCGATTCGCAGAGCCTGCCCAAGGTGCCACCCGATTCGCAGACGGCCAAATCGCTGGTGCATTCGCAGGTGCCACCCGATTCGCAGACGGCCAAATCGCTGGTGCCACCCGATTCGCAGAGCCTGGAGCAATGGCTCCGGGAGTCTCCCGAGCTCCGGCCGATCTACGAACGGGCCGCGAAGCTGCGTTTGCAGATCGTGCTCGGCCGGATCGAAGCCACCAACGGCCGCCCGACGCTCCGGCAGGAGACGTTTCGGGCCGGCGCCGAGTACTTCTACCCCGCCAGCACGATCAAGCTCTGCGCCGCGGTGGCGGCCCTGGAAACTCTCTCCGATTGGCGGGAAGAAACCGGCCTCCCTCTCGAAATCGATACTCCCCTGCGTTTCCATCCCCAATTTGCAGGCGAAACCATGGCCGAGCACGACGCCACCAACCTCGACACGGGCGACGTCACCGTCGCCCACGAGGTGCGCAAGCTCTTTCTGGTTTCCGACAACGAGGCCTACAACCGCCTCTTCGAGCTCGTCGGCCCCCAGGCCATCCACCGATCGATGAACCGCGCTGGGCTCCACTCGGCCCGGGTGGTGCATCGACTCTCCGAGGCTCGTTCGCCCGAGGAAAACCTCCAGCTACCGACCGTCGAATTCCTGGGAGAGACGTTTCGGTACCGGAGAAAGGCCCGGCAAGACCAGGCACTCGAGCCGCCCACCGAAACACCTGGCACCCGGGTGGGGACCGCCTTCTGGCGCTCCGGCGTGCGAATCGACGAGCCGATGGACCTGAGCACCAAGAACCGAATCTCCCTGGTAGATCTGCAGCGGGCGCTGGTCAAAGTCGTACGGCCCGAGGTCGAGGTGGGAGGAGCTCCGTTCCGGCTGCGGGCCGAGGACCGCGAGCTGCTCCTCACCGCCATGACCCAGCTGCCTCGAGAATCCAGGAACCCACTCTACGATCCCAAGGAGTTCCCCGATCACTGGGTCAAGCTCCTGCTACCGGGTCTGCGCCGAGTGCTTCCTGCCGATCAGATCCGGGTCGCCAACAAAGTAGGACGAGCCTACGGCTTCTCGATCGAAAACGCCTACGTCGAGAAGCTGCCGACGGGTGAAGGTTTCTTTCTCGCCGCGGTGCTCTACACCAACAGCGACGGGGTGCTCAACGACGACCTCTACGACTACGAATCGTTGTCCGACCCCTTCTTCGCCGACCTGGGTGAGCTGGTGGCACGGGAGCTCTGGGGCGCCGAGGCCGGGAACTCCGCGAACTCCGAGTAGAGCTCGTCGAAACAGCTCGGACACAGCCCGTGGCTGAAGTCGGCCTCGGAGTGCGTGCGGATATAGCTCTCGATCTGCTGCCAGTACCCGGCATCGTCGCGTACCTTCTTGCAGGACGCACAGATCGGCAACAGGCCACCCAGCACCTTGATCCGCGCCACGCTTTCCTGCACCGCGGCCTCGAGGGCCGCCGCCCGCCCGGCCAGCCGCCGCGTCCGCCAGCGCACGATGCCTGCCAACATCAGCAAGACTCCGGTGAGCAGGAGCCCGCGGAACGTCCAGGTCTCCCAGAAGTAGGGCTCGATATAGAAACGCGAGACCGCCGGCTCGGTCCAGGTGTCCTGCCCTGCGAAGCGAGCCGCCACCTGCACTTCCCAGGCCCCCGCGTCGAGATTCTCCAAAGTCGAGCTTCTCTGCAACTGAGGCGGCGACCATTCCTCGTCGAGCCGGGGGATCCGAATTCGGTACTCGATCCGGTCCGGCGCCAGCCACGGGGCGTGCCAGGCGAGCCGCACGGAGCGTTCCTCGGCGGACAGGTGGAGCGGCTCGCGGGAGCCCTCGAGGTGGGTGGTGGGAGAGCGCCAGTACACCACCAGGGGCGGCCGCGGGAGGTCGGCTACCGAGGCGTCGAACACGGCGAGCGATGCCATGGTGCCGACCAGCAGGGAGCCATCCTCGAGAGGGTGTAGCCCGAGGTGGTTGCACTCCTCTTCCAGGAGACCCGATCCGATGCCGTACACCCGCCATTTCCCCGAGCGGTAACGCCCGACGCCCGACGAGCCGCCGGCCCAGATCGAGCCGTCGATGGCTTCTCCCAGAGAGTAGATCGTGTTGCCCGGCAGACCGTCTTCCGCTCGCCAGCGCTGCACCTCGCCGGCTTCGTGGATCTCGATGCCTCCCGCACCGCCGATCCAGACGGCCGATCCGTCCGGAGAGAGGAGAGCGTGCACCGCCTCGATCTCGGACTCGATCCCCTCGCTCGCTGGCTGGCCATCGACAAAAACCCGGACGCCCCCCAGGGTGCCGACCCACAGCTCTCGCGGCGAGCGCCAGAGCACCGCCCGCACCCCGAGATTGGGAAGATGTCGGTTCAGGTCGTGCATTGGCTCCCATCGTTCCGCCTCCCGACGAAACAGCCCGGAAGCTGCCGTGCTCGCGAGCCAGTCTCCCTCGGGAGAGCGGTGAAAGCCGTAGACAAAGCCGGAGTCGATCTCGAGAGTGCGGCGGAATCTGCCGGCTCCGTCGGATTCGAAGATCCCGAACCGGGCCGCGACCCATACTTTTCCCGGCTCGATCTCGACCGCGCTGCGCACGTCCTCACTGAGACCCGTCTCTCCACCGAGCTCGAGCATTTCCGATCCCGTCCAGCGCCAGAGACCGCGATCGAAGACCGAGGCCATCACCCCGCCTTCGGAAGTCGGCGCGATCCCGAAGATCTGGACTCTGCTCTGGGCCCACTCGTCACTCCGCCATCGGTTGCGGTGAGACCACGCCTCTCCGATCCACTGCTGCAGACCATGCCCATTGGCCGAGAACCAGACCGTTCCTTCGCGATCGGCCAGGATCGCCAGGCAACCTTCCCGATGGAGGCCGTTCTCCGGTCCCCAGGCCGTCCAGCGGCCCTTCCGGCGGCCGAAGACCACGCCCCCGTCGAGCCCCCCGGCCCAGATCCGCCCACGGCGATCCTCTTCCAGTGCCCGCACCCGTCCACCCTGCCATGGCGGAAGGTCGATGGCCGTCCAGCGAGAGCCACCGGCATCGAGGAAGAACACCTCGCTGCTCCGGGTGCCGATCCACACGCTGCCGTCGCTGGCAGGCAGAAACGCACTGATCTCCGCGGGAGAAGAGGCACCCAGCGCCACCCAGTCTCCATCCTCTCGTCGATAAACGTCTCGCGAGCCGGCCAGCCAAAGAGCCCCTCTGGAACCGGCCGCCAGGGCAACGGCCGGCCCCTGCCAGCCGTCGGGCAGTGGAGCCGCCTGCCAGGGATCCTTCTCGGAGCTCGGGCCGGCCCACCAGACACCGCCTCCGTTGTCGAGACGCCACAGGTTTCCCTCGGCTCCCACTGCCAGAGACGGAGCACCGCCGGGCGCCGGCATTCGAGCCCACTCTTCGCCATCGAGGGAATGCACGAAGCTGCTGCCGCCGACGTGGATCTTCCCGCCAGGTCCGGCGGCCAGGGAGAAGAAAGGACCCAGGGTCGGTGGGTGCCCCGGGCCGCTCACGAGCTCGAATCCGTTGCCGTCGAAGGTCCCCACTCCATCGAGTGTGGCCAGCCAGAGCACACCTCGCTCGTCCTGGTGCAGGGCCATCACCGTCGATTGGGGGAGCTCCGGGGTATTGGTACGGTCGAACGAACGGAAGGATCGAACCGGAGCCAGCTCCCTCAGCCAGCCCGGGCTCTCTTGCGCCGCGGCACCCACCCCGCAGAGGCAGACCAGCGCCGGAGCGAGCAGCCGACGGCAAGCGGCCAACCCTGCTCTTTCGATTCGGCCCTGAGCCCTTGCGGTCGCGCTCACTCCCTCTCCGATTGAATACGGTGGCCCGCTCGTTTCACTCGCAGCCCTCCATGGTGGATCTATGGAAGCAGCCAGTTCGAGGCCACTCGACTCCCCCCAAAAAGTGTGGCCGCGGCTCGTAGCGATAGCAAGAGCTTTGCGACAGGCCAGAGTTCATGACTACTAGAATACCCAACGGACCGTTATCTGTATGGGTATCAAATAGACTTTTCTGTATCTGTGCTCGTTCGATCGAAACGCGTACTCTTGATTCCGCCGGAGCTGGCCGCAACCGCGGACCAACGAAATCCGGGAAGGAGGAAACCAGATGCAAGATCGGACGACCAGATCGGGAACGGAGCCAACGCAACTAACCGTCGACGCCGACCGCTGGGGAATTCTGCTGGAGGCTGCCCACCGAGCGGGCGAAGCCTTCCTCTCCACTTTGCCCTCCCGTCCAGCGGCGGCGATTCCCGAGCCCCCGGCCCCCGACCACCTCCCCCGGCAGGGCATCGGTGCCGAGGCAGCTCTCGCCAGGTTCCGGGAACGCTACGAGAAGAATCTGTCGGGGTCGGCCGGGCCTCGTTATCTCGGATTCGTCACCGGCGGCAGCACCCCGGCCTCGGTGGTGGGCGACTGGCTGGTGGCGGCCTACGACCAGAACCTCTCCAACGACGGCGATTCGGTGGCCACGGCGGTGGAGCTCGAAACCGTCGGTTTCCTGCGCCAGCTCTTCGGCCTTCCCGAAAGCTTCGCCGGGGTCTTCGTCTCCGGCGCCACCATGGCCAACGCCACCGCTCTCGCCACCGCGAGGCAGTGGGCCGGGGAACGACTGGGGGTCGACATCGCGGAGGAAGGACTCTCTTCTCTGCACCGGATCCCTGTGCTCGGGGGGGCTCCCCACGCGTCGATCTTCAAGGCCCTGGCGATGCTGGGCTGGGGTCGGCGAGCGGTGGAGATCCTGCCCCGGCTCCCCGGCCGCCGGACGGTCGATCCCACCGCTCTCGATCGACGCTTGGCGGAGATCGAAGGTCCGGCCGTGGTGGTGGCCAGCGCTGGCGAGGTCAACACCGGAGACTTCGACGACATCGCGGCCCTGGCCGAGATCACCGGCCGTCACGGCGCCTGGCTGCACGTCGATGGCGCATTCGGTCTGTTCGCCGTCTGTGATCCGGAGCGACGGCATCTCCTGAGGGGTGTCGAGCACGCCGATTCCATCGCCACCGATGGCCACAAATGGCTCAACGTCCCCTACGACTCGGGGCTGGTGTTCTGCCGGCGTCCGGATCTACAGAAAGCCACGTTTCGGGCCGCGGCCGCCTACCTCGGCGACCGCCCCGACCTGATGCATCTGACACCGGAGAACTCCCGACGCTTTCGCGCGCTGCCAGCCTGGATGAGCCTGATCGCCTACGGCGCCGACGGGTACCGCCAGCTGGTGCGGACGACCTGTGAGCTGGCCCACCAGCTCGGGGAGCGGATCGAGGCCAGCAATGCCTTCGACCTGCTGGCCCCCGTTCCCCTCAATATCGTCTGCTTCGCCCTGCAGGAGGGAGATGCCGAGCGCCGGGACCACTTCCTCCGGCGGCTGCAAGAAGACGGCCGCACCTACCTCACTCCCACGGTCTGGGAGGGGCGTCCGGCGATCCGGGCCGCCTTTTCGAGCTGGTCGACCACTCCCGCAGACCTGGAGACGATCTGGGAGGCATTGTGCGACGCCGAGCAGGTCACTCCGCCGGCAGGGCGTTGATCGAGCTGGGCCCCCGCTCATCGCCGAGGATCCTTCGGCTCTCGGCCGGTCGAGCGAGTGGCACGACACCATGCCCGCTCTGGTAAGCTCCCGCCGCTTCGGAACCCTCACCCGGCCCAACGGCGAAGGAGCTTCGTGCAGCAAAACTTCTCCGCGGCGATCGATCGAGATCGCCTGCGATTCATTCTCGACCACCAGGCCCACCTCGATCGTTATCTCTCCCCCATCGCCGATCCGCGAGGGAAATCCGTGCTCTTGGTGGGTGCCGGGGCCGGCACCGAAATCCTCTGGTGCCTCGAGCAGGGCGCGAAGTCGGTCACCGCGATCGACGTCAAGCCGCAGCCGACCCTGGCGCTCGAGAAAGCCCTCGCCGGCCGCAATCTCCGTGGCGACTACCAGGTGGTGGAGATGGGGATCGAAGACGCCGGATCTCTGGGCCGAACCTACGACCTCCTGATCTCGAACAACGTCTTCGAGCACCTGCCCGACGTACCAAAGGCGCTCGAGGTCTGCCGCCAGCTCGCCCGCCCCGGTAGCGGCCGCATTGCCATCTTCTCCTCCCCCCTCTTCTACTCGTCCTACGGCTCCCACCTCGAGCACAAGCCCTGGGAGCATCTCTGGGCTGAGCCCGAAGAGCTACGGCAGAAGCTTCTCGACTCCGGCGACCTGCCCGAATACCACGCCCTGACCTGGGCCGACCTACCGGGCTTCTTCCACGAGATCGGCCTCAACCGCCTCACCTTCGACGCCTTTTTCGACGCGGTCCGCGGTGCCGGCCTCCTGGTGCTGGGAATGGGAACCGTCAAAGACCGCCACGTCGACCAGCTCGGGCAGTACCTGCCTCGCCTCGTCCCCGTCTGCGAAGCCGCCGGGCTCTCGGTGAGCGACCTCGCCATCGAGGGTTTCTGGGCCGAGCTCGCGCCCCCCGAGGGCGCCACCTCCGACAGCTACGCCTCCCTGCTCGAGGCCCAAGGCCACGGCCACGACATTCCCCACGTCCTGGAAGAGCTGAAGGGCTCCCGGGCCCGGGTCGGGGAGCTCGAAGACCTGCTCGCCCGCGTCGAGAAGAGCCCGAGCCTCCGCCTCGGGCGTCTGCTCACGGCACCACTACGGTTCCTGCGAGGTCACTCGCCCAGTTGAGATCGATCTATCTACCCCAACAGGTGCTTCTCGATCGCCCGCAGCAGGGTCGCCCGGTGGTCGTGCAGGAAGAAGTGGCCGCCGGGTAACATTTGCAGCCGGCAGGGGCCTTGGGTGGCCTGGCACCAGGCTTCGAGCTCCTCGCGGTGCACCTCGGGATCACCGAGGCCGCCGAACACGGTGATCGGGCAGTCGAGAGGCGGCAGGTCGGAAGGGGGGTAGGTGTCGACCAGCTCGAAGTCCGCCCGGAGGAGCGGCATCACCAGCTCCATCAACTCGTCGCTGTCGAGCACTTCTTCCGGGGTTCCCTCGATCTCGCGCAGGCGCTGGCGAAACTCGTCGTCACCGAGCAGGTAGCACTTGAGATCCTCGGCCACTACCTGAGGCGCCCGGCGGGCCGACGCAATGAGGTGTTGGGGGGCCGGCAGACCTTCCCGGCGCAGCCTCTGGGCGATCTCGAACGCGATGCTCGCTCCCATGCTGTGGCCGAAGAGGGCGAAAGGCAGATCGAGATAGGGCTCGAGAGCCGGTACCAGGGCATCGACCAGCGGCCCCATCCGGGTGTGGGCGGCCTCGCGGAGCCGGCGCTCCCGACCCGGGAGCTGCACCGGGCAGACGTCGATCTCGGGCGCGATCTCGCTCACCCAGGGACGAAAGATCAGAGCACCGCCGCCGGCATAGGGAAAACAGAAGAGCCGCATTCGTGCCTGGGGCCTCGGCTTGCGAAAGGCGATCCAGGGATCCTGCGCCGGGCGACTCTCCCGGGTCGGTGGCCGGTAGATCATCTCAACCCTCGCCCCCATCGGTCTCGGGCGCCGACTCCTGCGGGGACGGGCCGGCGCCGCCGAGGCGATCCACCATCACCTGGGCCAGCAGCCGGTTGAAAGCCACCGGGTCGACCAGCTCGGATCCCTCGGCGAGCAAGGCGTAGCCCATGAGCAGGTTCGCGTAGTCGCTCAGGACCGGGTCGCTCGCGTCGGCGGCGAATCGCGTCTGCAGCTGGGCGAGAATCGGGTGCTCGGGATTGAGCTCCAGGATCCGCCGCTGGGCCGGCCCACCACCCTTGCCCTTCTGCAGCAGCTTCTCGAGCTGTGGGCTGTAGTCGTGGTCGGCTCCGACCAGGCAGGCCGGCGAGGTGGTCAGGCGGCCCGAGAGCCGGACCTGCTTCACGTGGCTGTCGAGCTCCTTTTGCAGCAGCTCCAGCAGATCCTTGTGCGCCTCTTCCTTCGCCTCGGTCTCTTTCTTACGTTCTTCCTTCTCTTCTTCGCTGCCGAGGTCCACGTCGCCCTTGCCCACCGACTGCAGCTTTTTGTCTTCGAAATCGGAGAGATGCTGCACCACCAGCTCGTCCACCGGATCGGTGAGGAAGAGCACCTCGTACCCCTTGGCCGTGAAGGCCTCCAGGTGCGGGGAATTCTCCACCGCCACCCGAGACTCTCCGGTGAGGTAGTAGATCGCCTTCTGGTCGTCTTTCATCCGCTCCACGTACTCGGCCAGGGTGGTGAGCTTCTCGGGGTCGGCCGAGGACTCGAAGAGCACCAGGGGCAGAATGCGATCCTTGTTCTCGAAATCCGAGCTCAACCCTTCCTTCATCGCCTTGCCGAAATGCTCCCAGAGCGTGAGGTACTTCTCCTCGTCCTCTTTCTTGAGCTCGACCAGGGCATCGAGGATCTTGCGGGTCAGCCACTTGCGGATCTGGGAGATGTGCCGATCTTCCTGCAGGCGCTGCCGCGAGATGTTCAACGGCAGATCGGAGCTGTCGACCACACCCTTGACGAAACGCAGGTACCGCGGCAAGAGATCTTCGCAGCGATCCATGATCATCACTCGCCGCACGTAGAGCTGCAGGCCGTATTCGTAGGCGTAGTAGTAGAGGTCGTAGGGAGCCTGGGAGGGAATGAAGAGCAGCGCCTGGTACTCGATCCGACCCTCGGCCCGCACGTTGAGGGTTTTCATCGGCTCGGTCCAGTCGTGGGAGATGTGCTTGTAGAACTCGGCGTACTCCTCGTCGGTGACCTCCGAGCTGGGGCGGGTCCAGATCGGTTTCATCGAGTTGAGGGTTTTCTCTTCCACCACGGTGGAGGTCTTACCCCCCTCCACCGGCATGCCCTTCTCGTCTTTCTCGGTCTCCTCGCGCTCGACCTTCATCACGATCGGATACGAGACGAAATCCGAGTAGCGGCGCACGATCCGGGAGAGCGTCCACTCCTCGGTGAAATCCTCGACCCCGGACTCCTTGTCGACCGCCTTCAGGTGGAGGGTGATCGAGGTGCCCCGGCGGTCGCGCTCGGCCTCGCTCAGGGTGTAGCGTCCGTCGCCCTCGGATTCCCAGCGCACCGCACTTTCCTGGCCGGCGCGCCGGGTCACCAGGGTCACCCGATCGGCGACCATGAAGGCCGAGTAGAAACCCACCCCGAACTGACCGATCAGCTCCGAAACCTGCTCGGCCGAAGCGGCGGGATCCTGCCTCATCTTCTCCATCAGCTCGCGGCTGCCCGACTTGGCGATGGTGCCGATATTGGCGACCACCTCTTCGCGGCTCATGCCGATCCCGGTGTCGCTGATGGTCAGGGTGCGAGCCTCCGCGTCGGTGTCGATCCGGATCTCGAGGGGATCGTCGTCCCCGAGCAGACCCTCGGTGGTGAGGGCTTCGAAGCGCAGCCGGTCGAGCGCGTCGGAGGCGTTGGAGATCAGCTCGCGCAGAAAGATCTCCTTGTTGGTGTAGAGCGAGTGGATCATCAGATCCAGGAGCTTGCGGGTCTCCGCCTGGAACTCGTGGGTCTCGGGCTGAGTGCGAGCCTCCGCGTCGGTGTCGATCCGGATCTCGAGGGGATCGTCGTCCCCGAGCAGACCCTCGGTGGTGAGGGCTTCGAAGCGCAGCCGGTCGAGCGCGTCGGAGGCGTTGGAGATCAGCTCGCGCAGAAAGATCTCCTTGTTGGTGTAGAGCGAGTGGATCATCAGATCCAGGAGCTTGCGGGTCTCCGCCTGGAACTCGTGGGTCTCGGGCTGAGTGGTCGTGGCCATCACGGATCTCCTCGGTATCGGGCAAGGCCTCGGATCCCTCGCACGGCGCTCACCAGGCAGTGCCGGTGTTGGCGGTGCGAGGCTCCTCTGCGGGTCTCTGGAGTTGGAATCGGCAGGCGCCCGGGTCCGACAACGGCCGCGGCCCCGCCCGCGCGGTATTCTACTACCATGGCCGCTTCCTTCGACCTCGCGATCATCGGCTCCGGTTTCGCTGGCACCCTGCTCGCCCGCGCCCTGCGAGCCCGGGGCCAGCGGGTCCTGGTGCTCGAGCGGGGCCACCATCCCCGCTTCGCCCTCGGCGAGTCGACCACCCCGCTCGCGGGTTTCGCTCTCGAACGCCTCGCCCACCGCTACGGGCTCGCCGACCTGCGCGCGCTCTCCACCCACGGGCGCTGGCTCGCCGGCCTTCCGCACCTGCGTCGCGGTCTCAAGCGGGGTTTCACCTTCTACCAGCACCACCGCGACGAGCCCTATCGCAACTCGACCGAGAACGACCACCGACTGCTGGTGGCCGCCAGCCCCGACGACCACCTCGCCGACACCCACTGGCTGCGCCAAGACGTCGACCACCATCTCGTCCGCCGTGCCCTCGCGGAAGGGGTCGATCTACGCCAGGGCACCGAAGTGCTCGCTGTCGTTTCCGAGAGCTCGGAATTCGCCCTCCACCTCCGCGGCGACGACGGCCGGGAGACCATCCGGGCCAGAGTGGTGGTCGACGCCAGCGGCCCGGCGGGAGTGCTCCCGAGATCTTTCGACCTCGAACACCTGGAGCCACGGCTCTCGAGCGGCCTGCTCTTCGGCCATTTCGCCGAGGTTCCGTCGTTCGTGGAGCTGGCGCGGGAGACGGCAAACCTCGGGCCCGGCCCCTATGCCGACGAAAACGCCGCGGTCCACCACCTCCTCGACATCGGCTGGCTCTATGCCCTGCCCTTCGACCACGGCGTGGTGAGTGCCGGCCTGGTGCTGCGCAACGATCGTCCAATGCCGCGAGGCCTCACCGCGGAGCAGCTCGCGGCCGAGCCCCACGCCGCCTGGTGTGAGCTCCTGGCACCGTTTCCTACCCTGGCTCGCCAGCTGGCCAACGCAAGGCCTCTCGAAGGCGTCCGCTACCAACCCAGGATCCAGCATCGCTTCGGCCGCGCCGCCGGTCGCGGCTGGTTCCTCCTTCCCCACACCTTCGCCTTCTTCGATCCTCTGTTCTCCACCGGCATCGCCTGGAGCCTGCTCGCGGTCGAGCGCCTCGCCGATCTGCTCGCGGGAGGCTGGGGCAGCTGGCGGGAGTATGACCGGCTGCTGCGCCGGGAGGCGGAGCAGATCGAGCGCCTGATCTCGTGCGCCTACCAGGCCATCGGCGACTTTCGCCTCTTTCGTGCGGTGAGCTTTCTCTACTTCGCCACCGTGAGCTTCCAGGAGGTCCGGCAGCGCATTTTCGAGCCGGGCCCGAACTCCCCTCCCTTTGCCTGGGAAGGATTTCTCGGAGCCGGTGAGCCCCGCTTACGCCAGCTGTTCCACGAGACCCTGGAACACCTACGAGCTCCCAACGGCTCGAACGAAGCCACGGCGCGGTGGATCGAAGAACAGATCGCTCCCTGGAACATCGCCGGCCTCGCCGATCCCACCCGCCACAACCTGTATCCCCTCGATCTCGCCGGGCTCGTCGACCGCAGCCATCTCCTCGGGCTCACACGCAAAGACTTGATGGCTGCCCTGCCTCGACTGCGAGGCGACGAAGAGCCCGCGCTCACCGCGACCTGACGCGACCCTTCCTCGCCGAGTCCCCTGAGCCAGCAGAGCGGGCCAGCAGGGAGCTCGATCCGGATCGTATGCCCTTGGTCTCTTTCGGCTCCCCGCTTCGCGTTCTACAAGAAGCAAACGATCGCCTACGAGCCGAAGGGCCGAATCCTCGGGCCCGGGCTCACTATCTCGGGAGCCAACATCGATGGAAAAAAATCCTTTCCTGGAGCTGAAGGAACAGGCTGCTCAGAGCTCGAGCTGCCCCGGTTTCCGCGTCATCCTCGACGATGAGTTCGAGTACGAAACGAGCGTCTCGCAACAGCCGTTGCAAAACACCTGAAAGACTCCCGGTTCGATCCCAACGTGAAGTCCTAC
>CAZMEL010000005.1:0-3312 GCA_964565225.1 uncultured Thermoanaerobaculia bacterium
GAAGCCGGCGGTAACTTCCAGGTCAACAACTACGGCAACGGCGGCCTCGGCAACGACGACGTACGTGCCGAAGCCCAGGACGGCAGCGGTACCTGCAACGCCAACTTCGGGACCCCGTCCGACGGCTCCCGCCCGCGCATGCAGATGTTCCTCTGCGGCAACCGCGACGGCGACTTCGACAACGGCGTGATCGTGCACGAGTACGGCCACGGCATCAGCAATCGCCTCACCGGTGGCCCCGGTGCCTCCGGCTGTCTCGGCAACACCGAGCAGATGGGTGAGGGTTGGAGTGACTACTACGGCCTCATGTTCACCATGGAGCCCGGCGATGCCGCCACCGACGCTCGCGGCATCGGCACCTACCTCTTCGGCCAGCCCGCCGATGGTCCCGGAATCCGTCCGGCTCCGTACAGCACCGATACCTCGGTGAACAACTTCACCTACTCCGGCATCTCCGGTGTCTCGGTTCCGCACGGCGTCGGTTTCGTGTGGGCCACCATGCTGTGGGACATGACCTGGGCGTTGATCGACGAGTACGGCTTTTCCGCCGACCTCTACGACGCCGATGGTGGCGCCGGCAACCAGCTCGCCATGCAGCTGGTCACCGAGGGCATGAAGCTACAGCCCTGCGGCCCGGGTTTTGTCGACGGCCGGGATGCGATCCTCGCCGCCGACGACCTGCTCACCGGCGACGGCTCGCCGAACTCCGGTGTGAACCAATGCCTCATCTGGCAGGCCTTCGCCGATCGTGGCCTGGGTTTCAGCGCCGACCAGGGGAGCCCCAACAGTGTGGGCGACGGCTCCGAGGCCTTCGACCTGCCGCCGTTCTGCGACACCGTGGGTGCGAGCCCGGACGAAGTGAACATCTGCCAGGGTGACGATGCCGACTTCCTGATCGGTGTGGGTGCCGCGTTCACCGCGCCGCCGGTGACCATGACGACCGCGGGTGAGCCCGGCGGAAGCTCCGTGGGCTTCTCGGTCAACCCGGTTCCGGCTCCGCTGCCCAGCACCACGACGATGACGGTCTCGAACACCGGTGCTGTCCCTGCAGGTAGCTACACCATCACGGTGACGGGTACCGACACCACGCCGACCGCCAATGCGGCCGACGTGATGCTGAACGTCTTCGACGCCGTTCCTGCCGGCCCGGGCCTCGTTTCCCCGGCCGATACGGCGATCGACGTCGGCACTCAGCCGACCTTCACCTGGAACGCGCTGGGCAATGCCCTGACCTACACCCTGGAAGTCGACGACGATGCGGCCTTCGGCAGCATCGACTACTCGGCGACGGGGATCGAGGGCACCAGCCACACTCCGACCTCGGAGCTCGACTTCACCTCCACCTACTACTGGCGGGTGCGGGGTGTGAACTCTTGCGGTGACGGTGTGGACTCGTCGGTGTTCAGCTTCAGCACGGTGATCTTCCCGGGAGACTGCCTGCCGGGTGCCGCCGCGCAGATGATCTTCGAGGACGATCTCGAAGGGAATACCTCCGACTGGACCAGCAGCGGAACGGGTAACACCTGGGCCGGCAGCAGCGCTCGGGTGACCAGTGGTACCAACGCGTTCTACGCGATGGATCCGGAGACCCTCAGCGATCAGCGCCTGGTCTCACCGCCGATCACTCTGGCGGCAGGACTGACCCAGCCGACCCTGCAGTTCCAGAACTACCAGCTCTTCGAGACTCCCAACACCGATGGTCGGTGCTGGGACGCGGGGATCCTGGAAGTGACCACCGATGGTGGGACCACCTGGGCGCAGGTGCCTGCCGGTGCGATGTTGACCGACGAGTACGACGACGTGATCTGGAACGACACTCCGGGCAACAACCCGATCACCAACGACTACGGTGCCACCGAGGCCTGGTGTGATCCGGATCAGCCGTTCGAGGCTGCGGTGGTCGACATCAGCGCATACGTCGGCAACACCGTGCAGTTCCGCTGGCGCCTGGGCTCCGACTCGGCGGCTGGTGGCGAAGGTTGGTATATCGACGACGTCAAGGTGCAGAGCTGTGTCTCCGGAGACATCTTCTCGGATGGCTTCGAGAGCGGCGACACCTCGGTCTGGTCGCAGACCAACCCCTGATCGGCAGAGGTCTCGGTCCCCCCTCGGGGGGCCGAGTCTTCGTCTTTCTTCTGTGGACGGCCTTCGGGCCGTCCTTTGTCATTTTGGGAGAGCACCCGCTTTTCCGGCGGAAACCGGAGCTCCTTGGTGGTATCATTGGAGCAAAAGAGCATGGCAGATCGGAAGGGGCGCCTCTGGGTGCTCTGGCCTGCCTGTTCGTTGTGGAGGGGCTCAAAATATGGTTGGTCACGGCCAACGAGGGGACGAAGACTTCGTCGAGCTGGTCTATCAGCGCGCTGAAGAAGAAGAAGGTAGGGAAATGGCCAGGCAGCTGCGCGAGACCTCGGGCTGTCCTGGATGCCGTTTGCTACCTGGACAATCGGTGGTACGGCTCCTGTCGCGTTTCGGCGTCTGGGAGTATCCCGCGCAGGACGGTCCGATTCTGATCGCCGTGCAGGATCTCGACGACGTCGCCCAAGGGGTTTGTCGGTTCGCAGCCTACATGCCGGTCGACGGGATCGACCTCTGGTTGCCGATCGACGCCAAGGAGCGTCTGCGGGTGGTGGCCGAGGAAGAGATGCGCCGCCTTCTCATACGCATGATGCTCGCCGGCTGGCGCGCACCGACTCCCCAGGATCTGATCTTCGCTCGCCGGTGGAATCGACAGGCGGTCCTCGGAGTGCCTCCGATGCTCGAGCCCGGCTCGTAGATCCCTGCTCCCGAGAAATCCGAAAACGGATCGGCCAGCCTCGAGCCGGCTCGGCCCCGGTTGGTCTTCTGCCCGCCGGAAGGGCGCCCTGCCTGTCGGGTGTCCTGGCCGAGGCAGGAGGAGGATTTGGGGAGCTTCCTGAAAAAAAACGAAAAAAGTTCGACCCGGAGTATCGACTCGCCGGTCGAATTCCGCATGTCCTAGTAGAGAGCAACAAAAAAACGAGCCTCGAAGAAATATCCAATGTCTACATCCCACCCAGTAACGAACCCCCCGCGGAGCCGGAGTCGTGGTGAGTTTCGGGGTCCGGTGGCAGGGAGGAGCGGTTTGGATTTTCGAGGTCTTGCTCCAGGAGCGGAGAGGCGGCAGCGCGACACCATAACCGAGATGAACCTCAGGCGTGGTTTGGCGTGGGGAGTGCTGTCGTCCCTCGGCTCCTGGAGCCCTGAAGCAGAGAACCGAACGAGCTCCAGATTCGGAGAGACGGCAGCGCGACACCATAACCGAGATGAACCTCAGGCGTGGTTTGGCGTGGGGAG
>CAZMEL010000005.1:3412-73722 GCA_964565225.1 uncultured Thermoanaerobaculia bacterium
ATAACCGAGATGAACCTCAGGCGTGGTTTGGCGTGGGGAGTGCTGTCGTCCCTCGAGATTTGGGCTCCTACCAAGGAACCTCTTCGGCTCCAGGTCTGGAGCGGCGGCAGCGTGACACCATAACCGAGATGAACCTCAGGCGTGGTTTGGCGTGGGGAATGCTGTCGTCTCTCGAGGCCTGGAGCTTCCGGAGTCTTGCCGGGTGGAGATCCTGAGTGGCGACAGCAATCGACTCGTGATGAACCGCAGGCGTGGTTTGACGTGAGGACCGCTGTCGTCGCTCAGAGCCTCTACCCAGGAAAATTTTAGACGATTTCTCCCGGCGTGTCGATCCGATCCCGAAAGATATTCCCTCCCTCGATCACCTCGCCCGTCTCCGACCTTCTCGGACCTCTCGCTTCATGCGGTAGAGATAGGGATAGAAATCGACCTGGAGCGTATGCCGGGTCGATTTGACGTATCGACGAGCCATTTCTTCCCGATCCTTCCGATACTCCTCGACCATGGTTTTCCTCGGTGGCAGGGAGCATTCCTCGGTGAGCAGCTTGGCGATCCACTGGGCCTGGGCTTCGGCCAGCGGCATGATGGCCCCGAGGGGTTGGATCAGCCCGACGAAATAGAGGTGGGGAAGGTCGAAGTGCACCACCTGCCGATAGAGAGGGACCTCGTTTTCCTCGGTTTCGAGAATCTCGGGCGAGAAGAAGGGAAAGGTCACCTTGTAACCGGTGGCGTAGATGATCTCGTCGATCTCTTCAACACTGCCGTCGGCGAACTGCACCCGGTCCCCCTGGAGCTGGGAGAGGTCGGGTTTCATCGCGATTCGGCCGTGACCCACGAGATGGAGCAGGTCGGCCGAGATGGTGGGATGGGCCTGCAGGATGTGGTGCTCCGGCTCGGCGACTCCGAAACGTTCCTGAGGCCCCCTGGAGATCCCGAGGATCAGGGAATAGGCCAGCCGCTGGACGGCGAGGGGAAGGTACCGGCTGGACGGCGTGGCGTATTGATCGATCGGTTTGCCGAACGCGTATTTGGGCAGGATGTGGGCGCTGTGCCGGGTCGAGAGGAAGGTGCGCTCGGCGTGGCGGGAGCTCTCGCAGGCGATGTCGACCCCCGAGTTGCCGATCCCCACCACGAGCACCCGCTTGCCCGCCAGCCCTTCCGGCGTCTCGTAGCTGTGGGAGTGCCGCGAGCGGCCGTGGAATTCGCCGGGAAACGACGGCAGCTTGGGATCCCAATGATGGCCATTGGCGACCAGCACTGCGCGGTAGAGATGGCGACTGCCGTCGTCGAGAGTGACCTCCCAGAATCCCTCCGGGGTCGGCTCCACGCGCTCCACGGTGGTGCGGAAGCGGATGTGTGGACGCAGCTCGAAGTGGTCGACATAGCTTTCGAAGTAGCGCAGAATCTGGCTGTGATGGGGATAGTCGGGATACTCTTCCGGCATCGGGTAGTCGGAATAGGCCATCCGCGTCTTCGAGGTATTGATGTGCAGCGAAGCGTAGGAAGCCGACATCCCGTTGTCGTTGCGAAAGCGCCAGTTGCCACCGACCCCGGAGCCGCGCTCGAAGCAGTCGAAAGGAACCCCGTGCTGGAGCAGGGTCTTGGCGGCGACAATGCCCGAGGAGCCCGCGCCGATGAGGCAGACTTTCTCGGGGTCCGAAGCGCGAACGTTCGATGGGGGCATCGGTTCTCCTCGTGGTTGCACGCGATTCTATTGGGTCTGTTTCGGCCCGAACAAGGATCTCTCCGATCGACCGTCCCCCCCGCCGCCAACGGAGGCCTTTTTTGCAAGACCTGGACATCGGAGAGCTCTCGGATGCGGTATTCGTGGGTGTCAACTGGGATCCCGAACGGGGCTGGCTGGCAGCCTTCGTCTCGCGCTATGGCGACGCCTTCGGCCTCGATGCCGCGGAGCTGGCGCTGCGGATCCGATTCCTGCGTCAGCAGGGGCGAAACGTGGCGGAGGAGAAGAGGGCGGAGCGAGAGCTCGAAAAGCAGCGCTTCCACCCTTGAAACAGGGCCCGGAGCCAATTCTCTGCCCGGGGTGAGTAGGATGGATCTGCCTTCGAGGTTGTGATCTACTCCCGGGCGTCGCCGAGTCGATGCGCCTGGGGTATTCCCTTGAAGCACGGAGAGAAGACCATGGAAGTAGAACCGTTCGTGGGAAGAGACGAGCTGATCGCCGGCCTCGATGCCGCGGTGCAGATGGGCTCGGTCGAAGAGATCACGTCCAGTGTCCAAGGGCTCCTGGTGAGCTTGATCCAGCGGCGCGGTCTGGACCTTCCGGGGCCGATGATCCGGCGCAGCGAAGCGGGGTACGCCCGACACCTGGTGCACAAGAGCGAAACGTTCGGTTATGCCGTGGTGGCCATGGTCTGGGGGCCGAGGCAAGGGACCGCCCTGCACGATCACAGTGGGTCCTGGTGTGTGGAAGGGGTGGTGGACGGGGAGATCGAGGTCACCCAATACGAGCTCCTGGCTCACCAGGGCGAGCGGTATCGATTCCAGATGCACGACACGCTCCGCTCGTTCACCGGCTCGGCCGGTACGCTGATCCCGCCGTTCGAGTACCACACCATCGCCAACCCGCGAGGGGAATCGACATCGATCACCCTGCACGTGTACGGCGAAGAGCTGAAGCAGTGCAGCATCTTCGAGTCGACCGGCGACGACTGGTACGTGCACCGGAGCCGCGCGCTCCGGTACGACGACTGAGCCCCTCGGAACCGAGCACGATGTTTCAGCCCCGGTCGGCTCGATTGAAATTTCAAAAATTATTGAAAATTTGATCGGCTTCGTGTAGGCTCCGCTCGTCGCCGCGATCGAGAGGGTCGCGGCCCGGAACGAGCCATGAGCCGACCCTACGAAATCTCCCTGAGCCCCCTGGATGCCGTCCGTGAGGACTTCGTGCAGCTCTGGGGTGCCATGGGTCCCTTCTGGGGCATTTCGCCGACCACCGCCCGGGTCTACAGCTGGCTGCTCTCCCGCACCGAGCCCGCGGATACGGACGAGATCATGGACGGCCTGGAGCTGAGCCGGGGAGCGGTGAGCATGGCCTGCCGCGAGCTGCGGGAGTGGCACCTGGTGATGCCGGAGAAGGTCGCGGGCTCGCGCAAGGTCGTCTTCCAGCCGGCCACCGACCTGGAAAAGGTCATCCGCAACATCGTCCAGATCCGCAAGCGCCGCGAGTGGGATCCGATCCTCGAGAGCCTGCGCGAGTGGATCCCGGAGCTGGAGAAGGATCCCTCGAACGATGCGGCGATCTTTCGCCAGCGCCTGGCCTCGATCGAGGCCATGATCGGGGTCATGGATTCGATGGTCGAGGTCTTTCTGAAGGGGGGCCTGGTGGGCAAGGTGGGTCTCAAGCTTCTCGTCGATGCGGCTCGGAACGAACGAAATCGATCCGGCCAGGGGAAATCTTCTGAGGCGGTCGAGCCGCTGGAGGAAACGTGATGAAGGTGGCAGTGAGCAACGCCGTGGAGATCGAGCCGGCTCCCGAGCCGCGGGGGCTTCCGAGGTTACCCCTCGGGCTGGATCTCTTGGCTCGGTTGGAAGGCCTCTGCGCGGGCCGTGGGCTCGTGCAGCTGGCCCGGCGGCTGGGCGAAATGGTCGCCTTCGTCGGCCAGGATCTGACGGCTTTCGAAGCCGAGTTCGCCGCCCTGCCGAGGCACGGCAACCGCGTCCAGCAGAGCGCCGGCCACCTGCTCGATGCGGGCGGAAAGCGGCTGCGCCCGCTCTGCGTGACCCTCGCCGCGCGGACCGGAACGGGTTTCGACCCCGCGGTGGCGGACCTGGCGGTGGCGGTCGAGCTGGTGCACAGCGCCACTTTGCTGCACGACGACGTGGTCGACGTGAGCGACACCCGACGCGGGCGGCCGACATCGAGCTCGATCTACGGCAATGCGGCGTCGATCTTCGCGGGCGACTGGTTGTTGGTGGAGGCTCTCCGCCGGGTGCGCCGCAGCGGCGTGCCCCACGTGCTCGAAGAGCTCTTCGACACCATCGAGGAAATGATCTTCGCCGAATCTCTGCAGCTGGAGAATCGAGGCCGGGTGGCGATGAGCCGTGAGGAGTACTTTCAGGTGGTGGAAGGCAAGACCGCATCGCTCTTCACCTGGGCCATGGGAGCCGGCGGACGGGCCGGTGGTGGCACCGAGGTGGAGATCGAGGCCCTGCGTTCCTATGGTCGGGAGATCGGCATCGCCTTCCAGGCGGTCGACGACCTGCTCGACCTCACCGGAGATGCGCGGCGCACCGGCAAGGCTCTCTTCACCGATCTGCGCGAGGGCAAGATGACCTTTCCGGTGATCGTCGCCATGGAGAGAGATTCCGAGCTGCGGCCCTTGATCGAGACGGTGGTGGCCATGGAAGCCGAGGAGCCCGTTTCCGAGCACCTGGCGACCCGGGTCGTGGGCTCGCTGCGCGCTACCGGCGCCGTACAGGATTGTCTCGACATGGCGCGCCGGTGTTCCGCCGAAGCCGTGTCCCAGCTCGAGCGGTTGCCCGAGAGCCGGGCCCGCAAAGCCCTGGCGACGGTAGCCGAAGCCATTGTCGACCGCGACCTCTAGACGACCGAGCGGAGCCCTGAGAACGTGAGCCACCGACAAGACATGATGGTCGCCGACTCGACCGAAGCAGCGGCGTCTCTGCGCCCGGGCTCGGGTGCGATGTTCGACCGCATCGCCCGGCGCTACGATCTGCTCAACCGGATCATCTCGATGGGACTCGATCGCGGCTGGCGGCGACACACGGTCGCCGCCCTCGGCCTGCGTCCGGGGCATCGGGTCCTCGACCTCGCTACCGGTACTGCCGACGTCGCCCTCGAAGTTCTGGCCCAGGCCCCGGAAACCGAGGTGATCGGGGTCGACCCCTCCGCCGAGATGCTGCAGCACGGAGAGGTGAAGGTCGAAGCGGCCGGCGCCTCGTCGAAGATCCGGCTACAGCTGGGCGAGGCGGAGAGCCTCCCGTTTCCCGACGCTTCCTTCGACGGCCTCACCATTTCCTTCGGCATTCGCAATGTGGCCGATCGCCCCCGCGCCCTGCGCGAGATGGCGCGGGTCGTCCGGCCCGACGGGCGGATCGCCATCCTCGAGGCGAGCGAGCCTCCGAAAGGTCTGCTCGGCGCTCTCGCCCGCTGGCACGTACACGTGGTCATTCCCTGGCTCGGGTCGATTCTCTCCGGGGCCAAGGAGTACCGCTACCTGCAGACCTCGATCGCCGCCTTTCCGGAGCCCCCGGCCTTTGCCGAGATCATGCGCGAGGCCGGGCTCGAGGTTCTCGCCGTCCGCCCTCTGACCTTCGGCGTCTGCTGCTTGTATGTGGCGCGGCCGGCCGAGGCGCGGCCGGCCGAGGCGCGGCCGGCTGCGATCGAAGAAGGGAGCCTGTCATGAGCATCCCGGCGGCCCGAGCCGCCTCCCTGGTCCGCGAGCCGGACCCCACCCTCTCCGATACCTCGCTGCAAGAAGTGGGCGCCGAGGTGCGGGGCCTGGAAGCTCTGGGACCGGCCGATCTGGTGCGGCCGTCCGAGATCTCCACTCGCGAGAGCCTCGCCTGGGTGGAGCAACAGCTGATCCGGAGAAATCGTCGCGGCCTTCTGCAGCTGTCGTTGCCGGCACCGGTGCGTCGGGTCGAGGCGTTCCTCGACGGGTCCACCGGGCCCTACCGGGTGTTCTGGCATCCTCCTGGCGGCTCGGCACTGGCCGGTGTCGACGCCGCGGTACGGATCCAGCTGCAGGGCGCGAGCCGTTTCGAGGATCTACGCCAGCGGGCCCGCGAAGTCTTCGCGAGCCTGGAGGCGGCGGTTCATCCATCCAGCCACGAGGTGCCCGCCCGTTTCTTCGGAGGCCTGGCCTTCGCGGTGGGAGCGGCGGCGGAAGAACCCTGGGACGAGTTCGGAGACGGTTGTTTCACTCTGCCGCGATGGTCGTATCGCCGGGAAGGAGAGCTCGGCCGCTCCCCCCGAGCCGACCTCGGACTGGTGATCGGGCCGGAGGAAGGCCGCGACCCGGCGGATCGGAGCCGGCTCCTGGCCGAGCTCGAAGAAGTCCTCGATCGACTCGAGCATCGCACCCTGACCCTGGCTCCCGCCCCGCGAGTGGTGGAGATCACGCGGCCGCCCAAGGAAGAATTCTCGGCCCAGGTGGAAGCGATTCGCCGGGTGATCGGTGAAGGGCTCTTCGAGAAGATCGTGGCCGCCAACGGCTCGCGGGTGCGTCTCGAACGCGCCCTGGAGACGAGCTCGGTGCTGCGACGGTTGAGTGAGGGCCTGCGGGCCTCGACCCGTTTCGCCTTCGGCCGCGAGCGGGCGACCTTCCTCGGCGCGACCCCGGAACGTCTCATCTCCCGGCGGGGCGAGACCATCGATACCGAGGCCCTGGCCGGATCGATCGAGAGTGGTGGCGAAGGCGGCGCGCGGCTGCTGCAGAGCGGCAAGGACCGCCAGGAGCACCAGCTCGTGGTCGACGAGATCCGCCGCCGCCTCGGGCCGCTCTGTGCTTCGCTGGACCTGCCCGACGAGCCCCGGATTCGAGAGCTACGCGACGTCTTTCATCTTCTGACGCCGATTCGTGGGCGTCTGGAGAGACCCCGCCACGTGCTCGATCTGGTGGAGATCCTCCATCCCACTCCGGCGGTGGGTGGAGTGCCGACCGAAGCCGCCATGGAGTGGATCGCCGCCCACGAGCCCCAGCCGCGAGGGTGGTATGCCGGCCCGGTCGGCTGGTTCGATGCCGCCGGAGACGGTGAGTTCGCCGTGGCCCTGCGCAGCGCCGTTCTCCGGGGAGAGGAAGCGTTCCTCTTCGCCGGTGGCGGCATCGTCCGGGACTCCGATCCCGAGCTCGAGTTCACCGAGACCGAGCTCAAGAAGCAGGCTCTGCTCATCGCCCTCGGCGCCTGAGCATCCCCGAGCCCATGGCCCCGAAGCGACTCCAGGCCGAGTGGGTACGGCTCTGGATCACCTCCCTGGCCGATGCCGGCGTCGAGCGGGTGGTTCTCAGTCCCGGGTCGCGCAGCACTCCCCTGGTGCTGGCGGTTGCCGAGGAGCCGCGCTTCTCGGTGATCGACGCCATCGACGAACGGGCGGCGGCCTACTTCGCTCTCGGCCAGGCGCGGGTCACCCACCGGCCGACCCTCCTGATCTGTACCTCCGGGACCGCCGGCGCCAACTACCTGCCGGCCGTTCTCGAAGCTCGGCATGCCGGGCTCCCGCTGCTGATCGTCACCGCCGATCGGCCGGTGGAGCTCCAGGGCTGCGGCGCCAACCAGACCATCGATCAGAACGACCTCTACGGAGGGCACGTCCGGGCCTTCTTCGACCTCGGGTCTCCCGAGGCTTCGCCGCTGGCTCTGCGGGCCCTGCGCCGGACCGCGGCCCAGGCGGTGCTGGCGACCCGTTTTCCTCTTCCCGGCGCCGTGCACTGCAATCTTCGTCTGCGCAAGCCGCTCGAGCCACCGCTCGAGGAAGGACCGTCGGAAGAGGCGCTGGAAACAGAGGTCGACGAAATCCTCGCGCGGACGGTGCCCCGGCCGGCGATTCCCGAGCAGGTGCCGGCCCGGGCCGATCTCGAGGCGCTCGCGGCTCGATGCCGCGAGACCGAAGCCGGCGTCGTGGTCTGCGGCCCGGCAGATCTCTCCCACCGCGCCCTCGGGCCTCTGGTCGCGGAGCTCGGCCGCCGGACGGGATTTCCGATCCTCTGCGACCCTGCGAGCCAGCTGCGTCGTGCCTCGCTCGAAGCCCCGGGGGTCGTGTGGGCCGATACCTTCGATGCCCTCTTCCATGTCGCCGATCTCCGGCGGCGGCTCCGGCCGCGGCTGGTGCTCCAGGTCGGCCGTGCGCCCACGTCCGGGGCCTGGGATCGTGCCCTTGGGGAAATGGCTGCGGCGGGGGAGGCCCCCGAGCACTGGGTGCTCACCGATCGGGGATGGCAGGATCCACAGTCGACCGCCGATCGATCGTTGTGCACCGATCTCGCTCCGGCGCTCCGGCGTCTGCTCGAGATCCTGCCCGAGGAGGGCCGCTCCGGTGCCTGGACCGAAACATGGCGCGAGGCCGAGACCGCCGGCCGGAGCGTCGTCGCCGAAGAGCTGGCCGGAGAGGTCGGGCTCTCCGAGGGAGCCGTGGCGCGCGGAGCCGTGGAGGCGCTGCCGGCGGAAGGGCTGCTGGTGGCCGGCAACAGCCTGCCGATCCGCCAGCTCGACATCTGGGGTGGCCGCGGGGAGCACCGGGTGCTCTCGCAGCGGGGCACCAGCGGGATCGAAGGTCTGGTGGCGGGCGCCGCCGGGGCCGCCTCGGTCTCGGGGGATCCCACGATCCTGCTCATCGGTGACGTGAGCTTCGCGCACGACCTCTCCGGGCTGGTGCTGGCCCGGAAGCTGGAATCCCCCCTCGCCCTGGTGGTGGTACAGAACCGCGGTGGCCGGATCTTCGAGCAGCTGCCCGTTTCCCGACATCCGGCCGCCGAGGGAGAGCTCCACCACTGGACCACGCCGCCGGAGCTCGATCTCGCGGCGGCGGCGGCCATGGTCTCGATACCCTTTACCCGAGTCGAGTCCAGGGCCGAGCTCGATTCGGCGCTCGGCTCGGCCCTGGCCCACCACGGTGTGTCGCTGATCGAGGCCGTGGTTCCGGAGAGCGGCGCCCGGGCTCGCAACCGGGCCCTGTGGGAGCGGCTCGCACGTTGGGCCGAGCGCTGAGCAGGGAGAAGGGATGGCGCAAACCCTGGCATTGCTCCACGGCTTCACCGGAGGCCCCGCCTCGTGGGACCGGGTGCTCGCGGCCCTACCTCGTGAGCCGGTCTCCTTTCGCCCGTGGCTGCTGGGTCACGGCTCGCCCCCGGCGGGAGCCGACGTCGAGAGCTTCGAAGAAGAGGTCGGCCGCCTGGCGACCTGGCTGGCGGACCGTGGATCGAGCTTTCACCTGGCGGGTTACTCCCTCGGCGGGCGACTCGCGCTCGGGCTGCTGGCACGGCATCCTCACCTCTTCACGGCGGCGACCCTGATCGGCACCAGCCCCGGTCTCGCGGGAGCGGCGGAGCGGCGGCAGCGGGCCGAGCTCGACGAGGTCCGCGCCCGGACCCTGGAATCCGGCGGAGTCGAAACCTTTGTCGACATCTGGCAGGGTCTCCCTCTCTTCGCTTCTCAGGCCGCAATGCCCGCGGAGATCCTGGCCGAGCAGCGTCGCCAACGGCTCGTCCATGGGATCGAAGGGTTGGCGCGGTCGCTACGGATTCTGGGACCGGCCCGAATGCCCGACTACCGGCCCGACCTCGAAACCCTGGACGTGCCGGTGACCCTGCTGGCCGGCGAGCTCGACGAGAAGTTCTGCCAGCTGGGGAGAGACCTGGCCGAGCGCCTTCCGCGGGGGCGATTCGAAAAGGTCAACGGAGCCGGACACAATCTGCTGCTCGAGGCACCGGAAGCGGTGGCGCGAGCATTGCGAGGAGATCCCCCGAGATGAGCCAGCCCGTGAAGCCCGAAAAAGGAAGCCTCGCCGCCTGGTGGCTGGCGGTGCGCCCGCCGACCCTCGCCGCGGCGTTCATCCCGGTCGCCGTGGGTGCCGCCTGCGCCTACGCGGCAGGGGGATTGCGCTGGGGTCCGACCCTGGGGTGTCTGCTCGGGGCGATCTGGATCCAGATCGGCACCAACTTCGCCAACGACGTCTTCGACTTCGAGAAGGGTGCCGACACCGGCGAGCGCCTGGGCCCCACCCGGGCGGTACAGGCCGGGCTGCTGACGCCGGACCAGATGCGCCGCGGCATGCGGCTCGCCTTCGCCATCGCTACCGTCTGCGGCCTCTACCTCACCGCGGTGGCCGGCTGGCCGCTGGTGGTGATCGGCATCGCCTCGATCCTCGCGGGCATCGCCTACACCGGCGGTCCCTACCCTCTCGGCTACCATGGCCTCGGAGACCTCTTCGTCCTGCTCTTCTTCGGCTTCGTCGCGGTGGCCGGCACCGTTTTCGTGAACCTGGGATACGTACCCGAGCTGGCGTGGTGGGCCTCGGTGCCGGTAGGGGCCCTGGCCACCAATCTTCTCGTGGTCAACAACATCCGCGATCGACACACCGATCGCGCCGCGGGCAAGGGCACTCTCGTCGCGCGGTTCGGCCGCCGGATCGGAGAGATCGAGTTTTTCGTCCTGCTCGCCTTCGCCTACCTCGTGCCACTCTTCCTGTGGCGTAGCGGCGCCGCCAGCCTCTACGTGCTCTTTCCCTGGATCACCCTGCCGCGCGCCGGCCTGCTCTTCGTCCAGCTGCTCCATTTCGAAGGCAAGGAGCTGAACCAGACCCTCGTCGGCTCGGCTCGGCTGATGGTGCTCCACGGCCTGCTCTTCGTCGTCGGCCTGGTTCTCGGAGCTCCTCTCGTTGGCGGCTTCCGGGGCTGAGGTCTCGGTGCGCTCGGGGCTTTCCTTCCTGGCCGCGGCCCGGGAGTTTCCGGAGCGGGAGGCCTGGGTCGTCGACGGGCGGCCTCTGAGCTTCGGCACGCTCGCGCCGCGAGTCGCCGCTGCCGCCGGCACCCTGCTCGAACGGGTGGCGGGGCGGAACGACCGCCCCGTGGGCCTGGTGGGAGCCTCCCGGCTCGACAGCCTGCTGTGGCTCGCCGGGGCCATCGAGGTCGGGATCCCCGTGGCATTGGCCCATCCGCGGTCGACCCGAGAGGAAGCCGAGAGCCTGTTCGAAACCTGTGGAGTCGGGGTGGTCCTGGAAGGCTCTCCACCGGCTCACGGAAGGCTCGCAGCAAACCAACGCGAGGCGCCGGACGAGGCAGGAATCCTGGCCGTGGTCCAGACCTCGGGCTCCTCCGGCCGGCCCGGGGCGGTCGCTCTCGGTCGCCGGGCCTTTGTCGCCTCGGCGGCGGCCAGCACCGCCAACCTGGGCTGGAAGCGCGGCGACCGCTGGCTGCTGAGCCTGCCGATCGCCCACGTCGGAGGGCTCTCGATCCTGACCCGCTGTCTGCTGGCCCGGCGCACCGTGGTGGTGGAGCCCAGAGATCGCTTCGATCCGGACGCCGTGGCGCAGACCCTCCGTAACCGCCGGGTCACTCTGCTCTCTCTGGTACCGACCACCCTGACGCGGCTTCTCGAGCTCGACTCCTGGGAACCACCGGAACACCTACGAGCCGTTCTGGTGGGAGGAGCACCCGCCGGTCCCGAGCTCCTGGCCCGGGCCCGAGCCAAGGGGCTGCCGGCGTTGGCGACCTATGGCCTCACCGAGGCTTGCTCCCAGGTGGCCACGCAGCGTCTTCACAGCGAGCTCTCCTCATCGTCGGCGAGCTGTGGTCGGCCCCTGCCGGGCCTCGAGATCCGGATCCGCCAGGGGCGAGTGGAGCTGCGAGGAGACTCTCTTCTCGCCGGCATCTACCGGGAGGGCCGACTCCGACCCCGAGCTCCCGACGCCTGGTGGACCACCGGAGATCTCGGTTCTCTCGACGCCGCCGGCCGGCTCACGGTGTACGGCCGCGCCGACCGGGTGATCCTCTCCGGCGGAGAAAACGTGCTGGCGGAAGAGGTCGAGCGCTGCCTGTGCACCTACCCTGGCCTCTCCGAAGCCTGTGTCTTTCCCCTCGCCGATCCCGAATGGGGGCAGGTCGTGGCGGCTGCGGTGGTCGCCCCGGCCCGGGTCGACCTCGAAGACCTCCGCGACTTTCTCCGTCCCCACCTGGCTCCGTTCAAACATCCTCGCCGTCTCTTCCAGCCCGAGGCGCTCCCGCGCCTGCCGTCGGGCAAGATCGACGTGCGGGCGGTGAGGGTGGGTTACGCCACCGAGGCGTAGCTTCGAGGCTCGGGGGATTCAGTAGAGCTGGGGTCGCCAGGACTTGGGTACGAGGCCGCGCAGGGTTCCGTCGGCGGCGCGGAAGCTGGCCTGGCCGAGGACGAGGCCGCGGTGGCGGGCGATGACGAAGCCGCCGCTGGCGAGCTGGGCGAGCTGCGACTCGCCCAGAGTGAATTCTCGACCCATGACGAAGTCTTCGAGCTGCTCGTCGTGCAGATCGAAGAGATTGCGGGTTGCGGACCGGCCGAAACGCTGGGTGGCGCCGGTGGTGAGCCGACGGGCCTTCTGGTGCAGGAGGGGCATGCCGAAGTAGCGGCTCGGAGGTTGCACCGGAACCAGGAGGTCGCGATTGACGATGGACAGCACCTTGCTGTTGGGCCGGTAGAGCAGAAAGGGCTCGAAGGTTTCGGGCGGAAATCCGAAGCGCTCTTCCAGCGGAGGAAAGAACTCCTTTCCTGGCAGGGCCTCGATCACTTCGTGGACGGGGAGGAATCCCGGTGGAGCGCTCGAAGAGATCGATAGGGCCTGGTCGCTGCTCATGGCGTGGTCCTCTCGAGCACGGCGACGAAGAATCCGCCACTGTTGTTGAGGTGGGGGTAGATCCTCGCCGCCTGGCGCAGCTCGGGAGAGAAGGTCTCGCCCTCCCAGGCGTCGAGCCCCGGCTCCACCCGCAGGCCGGGAAGGCGGGCGGGCAGCATCCGCACGGTGCCGGGCTCGGCCTCTCGCAGGATCCGATCCACCACGACCTCGTTTTCTTCCGGAGCGTAGGTGCAGGTGGAGTAGACCACCCGGCCGCCGACCCGACACTTGGCCAGAGCCTTGCGCAGGATCGCCAGCTGGGCCCCGGCCTTGTAGCCGGCGGCGGAGACCCGGGTGAGCACCTCCGGATTGCGCCGGCTGGTTCCTTCACAGGAGCAGGGAACGTCGGCGAGCACCCGATCGAAGAGACCACAGTCACGCGGCAGGTTGCCGGCGTCGGTCGTGGAGATGGCGACACAGGAGACCCCGAGCCGATCGATGTTGCGCCGGATCACGCCGATCCGCTGCTCGTTGAGGTCGTTGGCCAGCACCGAGCCGGAGTTGGCCATGCGCACCGCGGCCTGCAGGGTCTTGTTGCCGGGCGCGGCGCAGAGGTCGAGCATACGTTCGCCGGGGCGGGGGTCGAGCAGCACCACGGGCACCAGGGAGACTTCCTCCTGCACGTGGTATTGGCCGGTGAGAAAGAGCAGGGAACGGCCCGGGCGGGTCTCCACGGCCAGGCGGAACGCCTCGGGATTCCAGCCCAGCGGCTCGGCCTCGATCCCTCCGTCAGCCAGTCGCCGGGCCAGCTCTCCGGGAGTCGTACGCAGGGTGTTGGTCCACACCACGGGTGCCTGAGGCCTCTCGAGAGCGGCCACGAAGGCGTCCCAGTCGGGAATGATGTCGCGGTAGCGGAGCAGGTGGTAGAGGGGAAGATCGGTAGCGGCCATGGGCCGGCGATTATTCCAGATCCGGGCCTCTTCGGGTGGTCTCTCGCAACTTTGGCGCTCCCGCCACGGAGGCCCCTCGGGCGAAGAGCGGCGGGAGTTTCTCGCCTTCCGGCGACGGGTTCCTGGTACGATTCGAAGAACATGGAGCATCGAATCAACCCCTCGCGGATCGGTCCGACGATCCGCCGGCTGCTGCGCCGCGGTGCCCGCAGCCGGATCTCGAAGGCGATTGCAAAAGTGCGCCCGGAGGACGTGGCGGTCATGCTCCAGGACTTCACACCCTCGGAGCAGATCGGCGTCTTCAGCATTCTGATCGCCGACTTCCCACAGGCGGCCAGCGACGTGTTGGTGACGGTGGAGCCCCAGACCCGCCTGGCGGTGATGGCGGAGCTCTCGGAGGTCCAGGTGGCCAAGATGCTCGAGCTGGCGGCGGTGGACGACGCCGTGTTCCTGCTCGAGGCCCTGCCGCCGGAGCTCAAGGAGAAGGTGCTCGAGATCGTCGACCTGGAGGAGCGGTTCTCGGAGGTGCAGGAACGCCTGACCTACGAGGACGAGACCGCCGGCCGGATCATGGATTCGGAGTTCGTGGCCCTGTCGGAGGAGACCCTGGTCCACGAGGCGATCACCGAGCTACGGCAGATCGCCCACGATGTCGACATGATCTCGTATCTCTACGTGGTGGATCAGGCGGGGCGGCTGCTGGGGGTGAGCCCACTGCGACAGCTGCTGCTGGCGGATCCCGAGGAGCGCCTGGGCGACCTGATGAACACGTCGTTGGTGAAGGTGCACATCGACACCGATCAGGAAGAGGTGGCCCAGCTGGCGGCGCGCTACGACCTGCTGGCGATTCCGGTGGCCGACGACGACGGCCGGCTGGTGGGTATCGTCACCGTCGACGACATCATCGACGTCTTCAAGGACGAAGCCACCGAAGATTTCTACAAGATGGCCGGTACCTCCGACGACGAGCTGGTCTACCAGGACCACTCGTTCAAGGTGGCGGGGATTCGCCTGCCCTGGATCCTGTTCAATCTCGTCGGCCTGCTGCTCGCGGGTTTCTTCGTCACCCGTTTCGAGGAGACTTTCGAGATCGCCCTGATGGTGGGTTTCATTCCGGTGATCATGGGCATGGCGGGCAATATCGGTTCCCAGACCACCACCATCGCGGTGCGCGGCCTGGCGACCGGGCGCCTCGGTGGCAACAGCGAGGGACGTACCGTGCGGAACTTCCTCTGGCAGCAGATCAAGGTCGGAGCCCTCCTGGGCTCGGTCTGCGCCACCCTCGTCGGGGGCTCGGCCTACGCCTTCCACCAGTTCTTCTTTTCCTCGCCTTCGGATTCGGCCACGGCAACCGCCGTGTTGGTGGCCGTGGTGATCGGCGTCTCCCTCTTCGCCACGGTGCAGCTGGCATCTCTGAACGGGGTGTTGATCCCCGTGGTCTTCCAGCGCCTCGGCTTCGATCCTGCAGTGGCCTCGGCTCCTCTGGTGACGACCGCCAACGATGTTCTGGGAATCTTGATCTACTTCGGGCTGGCGGGGCTTTCGTTCCGGCTGCTCGGGGTCTGACCACTTTTGCGTGTCGACCGGTTGACATGTTGACCCTGGGAGCCCCGGCCCTGATCCTCGACGTGGTCGATCTGCAAGAGCGCGACCGGATCGTGACGTTCCTGACCTCGGAGCACGGGCAGCGTCGTGGCGTTGCGCGCGGGTCGCGGACCAAGTACAGTCGGTTCGCAGGTCAACTACAGCCCCTGGCCAAAGCCCAGATCTCCTGGTTCGAGAAGGACGGTGCCGATCTGGTGCGGATCAACGACGTCTCTCTCCTGCGGCCCGCCGCCGGGCTGCAGAGCGACCTGGAGGGAATCCTCCTGGGATCGTACCTGGCAGAGCACATGAAGGAATTCACGTTGGAGAACGAGCCGTCGGAGAAGTTCTTCCGATTGCTCGATTCCACTCTGGAAGCCTTGCTCGCGGGGGGGGACCGGATTCTGGCGGCTCGCTATTTCGAGGTCTGGGTGCTGCGCCTGAGCGGAATCTTTCCCCCGCCCCGAGCTTGCCCTCTCTGCGAGCGCGCGCTGGAGAGGCGGGCGGCCTTCCTCGAATCCGAGTCCGCGCTGGTGTGTGCCGAGTGTGGCGGAGAGAACCACTGGATGCTCGGGGCCGGAGAGCTGGACTTCCTGATGCGCAGCGCCCGGGAGAATCTCTCGACCCTGGCTCGCAACCCTCCGGCGGCCAGCGTGCTGGGCCACGTCGAAGAGCTCTGTGCCAAGGTGCGGCGGAACTTTCTCCAGTCGGAGCTGCGCAGCTACCAGATGATGAAACAGACCCTGGCGACTCTGCGGTGAAGCTCTTCCCTCGAGACCACGGCCTTTCGAGAGAGCGATCTTGAGCAAGAAAGCATCTGCAACCGACAAGACCCGACCCCGCGAGCGAAGCCGGAAGAAACGCGCAAAGGAGTCCCCCGGCAACGCGGAGGCTCTCGGCGGTTCCACCGGAGCGCCTCCGGGGCGGCCACGGGATCTCCAGACCCTGGTCACGCGGCTGCTCGGCTTCTGGACGGAACACGGCTGTACGCTTCTGCCTCCGGCGGACTTCCCCGTACCCGCGGCAACCCTGCATCCCGACGTGTTCTTCCGTTTCCTGGACCGCGGCCCGCAGAGCTCGGTCTTCTTGCAGCCGGTGCGCCGGCCGATGGATCGACGCGACGGCCGGCATCCGTTTCGTTTCTCCCGCCCGCTGCAGCTGGAGGTGATCTGGTCGGGGCCGGGAGCAGCGATGCAGCCGATGTTCGTCGACAGCCTGCGGGACGTGGGGCTCGACCTCGGCGGGCACGATCTGCTCTTCGCCGACGGCCTCTATGCATCCCGTACGCTGGCGGCCCGGGGCATGAGCTGGCACGCGACTCTCGATGGCCTCGGCGTGGCGCGGATGAGCTTCGTGCACCAGGCTCTGGGGCGCGAGGTCGATCCACCGATCTGCGAGGTGGTCTACGGCCTGGAGAGGTTGGCGATGGTGCTGTGGGGCATCGATCGGGCCGACGACCTGGCCTGGCGGCGGGACGGTGAGAGCCGGGGAGACCTCTTCGGGGGTCTCGAGAAGGAGTATTCCGCGTACCTCACCCGGGCTGCCGATCTCGACGCCTGGGGCTTTCGCCTGGAGAATTTCGAGCGAGAGGCTCGCCGCTGCCTGGACGAAGGGCTCCTGGGAACCGCCTACGAGCTGGCCATTCGTTGCCTGGAAGGGATCGATCTGTTGACCGTTCGCGGCGACCTCGATCTCCGGGCGCGCACCGAGAGGCTCGACGGCATCCGAGACCTGGTGCTGGCCGTCGCGGCGGCGGCCGATCCCGGCGAATCGGCGGAGGCGGCCGACGATGCCTGAGTATTTTCTCGAGATCCGCTCGCAGGAGCTACCGGCGCGCCAGGCGCGACGGGGAATCGAGTGGCTCGCCGGTCGTCTCTTCGAAGATCTGATGGGCCTGGGGCTGGCCCCGGCGGAGATCGTCACCGGGACGACCCGGCGGCGGCTGGCGGTGGGTCTCGTGGGTCTGCCGGAGGCGGGCCCCGATCGGGTCGTCCAGGAGCTGGGGCCACCGCTCCAGGAAGCACGAGACGAAGCCGGCGAGCCCTCGGAGGCGCTGCTCGGATTCGCCGAGCGGGTCGGCCGCGGTGTCGACGAGCTGGAGACGATCCGCACCGAGCGTGGGGAATACGTGGCCGTGGAGCAGCTCGAAGCGGGTGTCTCCGCGGTGGCAGCCCTCACCCGGATGTTGCCGCGGATCCTCACCGAGCTGCGGTGGAAGGGGAACGACCGCTGGCGTCCGATCCCCGGAGCCTGGCCGAGCCCGGTGGTGGGTCTGACCTCGGTTTTCGACGGGAGCCTGCTGCCATTGACCCTCGAAGGAGTCGAGGCGACGGTCGAGACGGTGGGGCATCCGGTGTTCTCGCCGACCGCATTCGAGGTGTCGGGGTTCGAGTCGTATCGCGACCAGCTGCTGCAGCGCGGCCTGGTGGTGTCCTGGAGAGACCGTCGGGAGATCCTGGAGGAGCGCCTGCACGAGGAAGCCACGGCGGCGCGCGGGGAGATGTTGGCCGGAGAGGCTCTGCTCGATGCCTTGACCGCCCGATGTGAGATTCCCGGCGTCGTGCGGGCGACCTTCGACCCCGAGTTCTTGTCGTTGCCCGAGGAGGTGATCCTGGTCTTCCTCGAGGAGCATGGTGCGGTGGCGTTGCGAGGGCGAGAGGGTCTGCTCCCGAGCTTTCTGGCGGTGATGGACCGGGCGGACGACCCGGAAGGGACGATCGCCGCGGGGCATGGCCGAGCCGTGGCCGGGCACCTGGCCGACGCCCGATACCACCTGGAGGCCGATCTCCGCCTCACCCTGGTGGAGCGGGCCCGGCAGCTGGAGCTCGTGGTCTTTCATCCCCGGCTGGGTTCCTGGGCCACCAAGGTGGAGCGGATCCGCCAGCTTCTGGAGCTGCTCTGCGACGAGCTGGGTTGGGAAGACGAAAAAGAAACGGTGCTGCAGGCGGCGGCGCTGGCGAAGGCCGATCTCATCTCCGAGCTGGTGCGGGAGCTCCCGCGGCTGCGGGGCACCCTGGGGGCGGTCTACGCCCGGCGAGAGGGCTATGGCGAAGGGGTGTGGCAGGCGATCGCCGATCACTACCGGCCGGCAGGAAGCAGCGAGATTCCGCGTCAGCGATCCGGTCGGTTGCTGGCGGTCGCCGATCGGCTCGACACCCTGGTGGGATTCCTGGGCATCGGGGAAGGGCCGCGCGCCGGCCGAGACCCCATGGCCCTGCGCCGGCTGGCGGTCGGGCTGTTGCGAATCCTGATCGAGGGAGAGATCCCGCTGGATCTGGAGATGGTGGCGGCGCGGGCGGTCCTGCTCTACGGCGATACTCTGGAGCGCGAGGCCGCCGACCTGCTGGCGGACCTGATGGCCCTGCTCGATGACCGCCTGACCTACCTGCTCGGGCAGCGGGGGTTCCATTTCGACGAGATCGAGGCCGGGGTTGCGGTCGGGCGCAAGAATCTGCCCGACCTGGTCTCGCGTCTCGAAGCCCTGCGCGAGGCCCGGGGGCAGGTGGAGTTTCGGTCGCTGGTGCTCTCGGCGAAGCGGATCTCGAACCTCGTGGACGGGGTGCCGGAGTACGAGATCGTCCCGGACCTGCTCGAAGACGAGGCCGAGATCGCTCTGGCCGAGCAGCTGGCGATCGTCCGGCCCCGGGTGGACGAAGCGGCCGCGGCCCGGCACTACGGTGAATGCCTGGAGCGGATCCAGGATCTGGTGCCGGCTCTGGAGCGGTTCTTCGCCGATGTGTTGGTGATGGACGAGAACCAGCGGCGGCGTGAGAATCGCCTCGCTCTGCTCCAGGCATGCCGGCGGGTCTTCTGGAAGGTGGCACGGCTCAAGGCGGTCGGCGGCGACCGCGGAGAGGGGAGCTGACGTGTCGCACATTCGGATTCTCGACGATCGCCTGATCAGCCAGATCGCCGCGGGGGAGGTGGTGGAGCGTCCCGCCTCGGTGGTGAAGGAGCTGGTGGAGAACGCCATCGATGCCGGAGCCACGGAGATCCGGGTCGAGCTGGCGGCCGGTGGCAAGCGGCGGATCGTGGTGGCCGACGACGGCACGGGTATGGATGGCGACGACGCTCTGCTCGCCTTCGACCGGCACGCCACCAGCAAGATTCGCGACTACGACGATCTCGAGCAGGTGGGCACCCTCGGTTTTCGGGGAGAGGCCCTGGCATCGATCGCCGCGGTCGCCCGAGTGGAGATGCACACCGCCACGAAGCCGGGAGAAGGGCACCGGGTACGGATCGAAGGGGGCCGGGTGGTGCGGGTGGAGCCCGTGGCCCATGCCCGGGGCACTCGGATCGAGGTGGCGTCGCTCTTCTTCAACGTGCCCGCCCGCAAGAAATTTCTCAAACGCCCGCAGACCGAGCTCCGCCGGGCCCTGGAAGTGGTACAAGGGTATGCCCTGGCGCACCCGACGCTGCGCTTCACTCTCGAGCACGAGGGAAGGGCCCTGCTCGAAACCTCGCCGTCTCGCGACGACGGAGAGGGGTTGCGGGAGCGGATCTCCCAGGTGTTCGGTCGCTCCCTGGCGGACCGCCTGGTGGAGATCCCTCTCGACTTCATCACCGAGGACGAAGCGGTCGCCGGCTTCGTGGGTGACTCTTCGACCCATCGCGGCCGGCGCAGCTTCGTCTTCGTCAACCGGCGGCTGGTGCGGGACCGGCTCGTTCTCGGTCGCTTCTACCGCGCGGTCCGCGACGAGTGGAAGTCGGAAGACTACCCCTCGCTGTTCCTCTTCCTGGAGCTGGCGCCCGGGGAAGTCGACGTCAACGTGCATCCCCAGAAGTCGGAGGTCCGGTTCCGCGATCTCGCTTTCTCCGATCGCATCGACGAGGCCCTGCGCGCGACCCTGGCCGTGGCCCGGGGAGAAGAGCCGGCGCCGCTCCGGATTCCCGAGTCCCTGCCCCGGGTGGCCCCCGGCTGGGAAGGCCTCGGGGGCCGGTCCAGCGGCCCGCAGACCATCTACGAGCCGGCCTCTACGTATGGCGGCCCGGCCGCTGAAGGCACACTCGGGACCGGCTTCGAGCCGGAAACAGGGACGGCGCCGGCCGGCGCCCCGGATCCGGCCCGACCCGCGGCGGGGATTCCCGAGCGGATCGCCCAGCCGTCTTTCGATCCGCGTCCGGCGACGCCGATCCCGCTCTCCGGGCGCTCGGGGGAAGAACGCCCGTTTCGCCTCCTCGGGCAGTACAAGGGCACTCTCCTGCTGCTGGAAGGTCCCGACGGTCTCTACCTGATCGATCAACACGTGGCCCACGAACGCCTTCTCTACGAACGCCTACGGCGGTCGATGGCCGAGGAGATCACCGTCAGCCAGACCTTGCTGCATCCGCCATTGCTCGAGCTGGGTGCCTCGGAGGCGCTGCGCCTGCGGGAGATGACGGAGGCGCTCGAGGCCTGCGGCTTCGGGCTCAATCCCCTGTCCGGCAATACGGTGGCGGTCACCGCGATTCCGGCGGTGCTCTCGATCGATCGAGCGGAGGCGGTGCTGCAGAATCTGGCCACCTCTCCCGGCGAGGGGACCTCCGACGTGGCGGCCCTGCGCGGCCGTCTCCTCGAAGCACTGGCTGCGAGCCTGGCGTGCCGCGGCGCGGTCAAGATGCACCACCCGCTTTCGGTGCCGGAGATGCAGGCATTGGTCAGCGAGCTCTTCCAGGCGGAGCAGCCCTACGCCTGCCCACACGGCCGGCCGGTGGTGCTGCAGATGACCGATCGTGAGCTGGAGCGGAGATTCGGACGACGGTGAGGCGCGGCGCGGCGAGCCACGGTCGAGATCCGTACGATCGGAATCGAGACCTGTAGATCTGTGCAGAGACGAAACCTGAGTAGAGGCGAGGGATGATCGAGGCGAGCAATGACCAAGGGCGAGCAATGACCAGAGACGGTGAGGAGACCATCCACGCGACCACCGTGGAGCTGAGCCTTGGCTACACGCTGAAAGACCGCGATCTCCTGCGGCGCGCTCTGACCCACCGCTCCTTCGCCAACGAGCGGGGCGAGCAGCACAACTACGAGCGTCTCGAGTTCCTGGGAGACTCCGTGCTCGGCCTGGTCACGGCCCAATGGCTCTTCCGGCGATCCCCGGGTCGACCCGAAGGAGAGCTGGCGAAGCTCAAGAGCTACCTGGTGAGCGCTCCGGTGCTGGCCCATTTCGCCCGTTCCATTCGCCTCGGCCCACAGCTGCTCCTGGGCATCGGCGAAGATCGGTCCGGCGGTCGCGAGAAGGAGTCGATCCTGGCCGACAGCCTCGAGGCGATTTTTGGCGCCGTCTACCTCGACGGCGGCCTCCAGACCGCGCAGCTGGTGATCGAGCCGATTCTGGAGAAGGCGATCCAGGCGCGGGCGCGAATCAGCCACAGGGATTCCAAGACTCTGCTGCAGGAGCTCTCCCAGGCCCGGGGTTGGGGGTTGCCGACCTACCTGGTCGCGAGCGAGGAAGGGCCGGATCACTGCAAGGTCTTCACCATTGCATGTGCTATCGGCGGCAACACCGTGGCGTCTGCCAAAGGGAAGTCGAAGAAGGAAGCGGCGCAGAGAGCCGCCGCCGCGGCCCTCTCCGAGCTCGATCTCCTGGCCGACGATCCGGTTACCGGAGTCGGTGGCTGACAGCTCCGATCTCTCGTCCGTCCGAGCGCTCGCTCGATCTCTCGAGCATTTTCCTCTCGATCTACCATAACGTGGCGTAGATCGGCACTTTCGACTTTTTCGCGTCTCGAAGTGGCTTCCGAGGCCGTTTCGAATAGTCTAGATAGCGAGCCGAGAAGGCTTTGTTCTTCTCCCAGCCGGAATCCTCGACCGGTGTGGAGCGTATGGATGGGATGAGGAGTGTTTCTCACTCCGGCTGATCTGTTTTGAATTGTCAGGACCTCCGGAAAGCGCTAGATTGAGTACGATCACCCTGGATCATCTGTCCGTGGTGTAAGGACTCGATATTCCTTCGGCACTTTCTTTCTACATGGATACAAGCCGCCATGCGAAACGGTTGCCCCCAAACTCAGAGATCGAGCCCGCGAAGCTCGTGAGGATGGACGGATCATGTCTGCAGTGAATGCCTCTGCTGGATTGCCGGATGCCTCGGGCGCACCGGCCGGCGATCGTGGCCTGGTGTTTCGCGCCCGCGGGGTGACGAAGGTCTACCACATGGGCGAGGTGGAGGTGCACGCTCTGCGCGGGATCGACCTCGATCTCTTCGAGTCGGAGTTCACCGTGTTGCTCGGCCCCTCCGGCTCCGGCAAGTCGACCCTGCTCAACATTCTCGGGGGCCTCGACGTGCCCACCGATGGCCAGGTCTTCTACCGTGGAGGAGAGCTCACCGCCGCCGATGACCGTGCTCTGACCCGGTACCGGCGGCACCACGTGGGGTTCGTCTTCCAGTTCTACAACCTGATCCCCAGCCTGACGGCGCTCGAGAACGTGGCCCTGGTGACGGAGATCGCTCCCGATCCCCTACGCCCCGAGGAAGCCTTGGAGCTGGTGAATTTGCAGGAGCGGATGGACCACTTCCCGGCCCAGCTGTCGGGCGGAGAGCAGCAGCGGGTGGCGATCGCCCGGGCGATCGCCAAGCGGCCCGATGTGTTGCTCTGTGACGAGCCGACCGGCGCGCTCGACATTTCCACCGGTGTTCTGGTGCTCGAAGCCATCCAGACGGTGAACCAGGAGCTCGGCACCACCACCGCGGTGATCACCCACAATGCAGCCATCTCCGGCATGGCCGACCGGGTCATCTCTCTCGCCGATGGCCGGATCGCCCAGCTGCAGACCAACACGCAGAAGCTCCGCCCTCGAGACCTGCAATGGTGAAGGGAGCCAGGGGCTGATGCGCGCCATTCATCGCAAATTGTTTCGGGACCTGTGGAAGATCAAAGGGCAGGTGGTCGCGATCGCCGCGGTGATCGGGGTCGGTGTGATGATGTTCATCGCCTACCTCTCGACCTTCGATTCCCTGCGCGCCACCCAGGCGGCGTTCTACGAGCGCTACCGTTTCGGCGATGTCTTTGCGGCGGCGAAGAGGGCACCGAATCACCTGGCGGCACGGATCGCCGAGATCCCCGGAGTGGGCGAGGTCGCGACCCGGGTCGTGGCCGATGTCACCCTCGACGTGGAGGGAATGAACGAGCCGGTCACCGGCCGCCTGATCTCGGTACCCGAGGTCCGGGCCCCGATGATCAACGACCTGGCGCTGCTCGAAGGGCGCTACCTGGAGCCCGATCGCGCCGACGAGGTGATCGTGATCGAGGGATTCGCCCTGGCCCACGACCTCGAGCCGGGCGACTCCGTGACGGCGGTGATCAACGGCCGGCGGCGGGAGCTGCGCATCGTCGGCATCGCCCTCTGCCCGGAGTACGTCTACGTGATTCGTCCGGGGGAGATGATGCCCGACGAATCCCGCTTCGGGGTGTTCTGGATGGGGTACCGTGCGCTCTCCACTGCCATGGACATCGAAGGCGGCTTCAACGACGTCTCCCTGCGCCTCTTGCCGGAGGTACCGACGGACGAGGTGATCGACCGCCTCGACCGCCTCCTGGAGCCCTACGGCGGGTTGGGAGCAATTCCCCGGGACCTGCAGATCTCCACCTGGTACCTCGACAAGGAGCTCGAGCAACTCCAGGGGTTCGGCTTCTTCATTCCGGCGATCTTCCTCGGCGTGGCGGCCTTCCTGCTCAATGTGGTCCTGACCCGGGTGGTCTCGGTGCAGCGAGAGCAGATCGCCGCGCTCAAGGCCCTGGGCTACGGCAACTGGGAAATCGGCTGGCACTACACCCTGTGGAGCCTGACCGTGGCATGGCTCGGCGGCGGGCTGGGCCTCGTCGGTGGGCGATTTCTCGGCATGGCGATGATCGGCCTCTACAACGACTATTTCCGTTTTCCCTTCCTCGAGCACCAGCTCTCGGCGCAGGTCATCGCTTCGGCGTTGGGAATTGCCCTCGGGGCAGCGGTGTTCGGAGCCGTGGGCTCGGTGCGGCACGCGGTGAGCCTGCCGCCGGCCGAGGCCATGCGGCCCGAGCCGCCGGCCCGGTATCGCCAGAGCCTGCTCGAGCGGCTGGGGCTGCAGCGCTGGCTGAGCCCGCCGGCCCGCATGGTGCTGCGCAACCTGAGCAAGCGGCCGCTGCGCACTCTGGCCTCGGTGACCGGCATCGCGTTTTCCTGTGGCCTCCTGATCATCGGCTTCTTCTTCCACGACGCCATCGACGAGCTGACGAATCTGCAGTTCAGCATGGTGCAGCGGCAAGACATCACCGTGACCTTCGTGGAGCCTCGGGGCTCCGCTGCCCTCTATGAGGTCGAGCGCCTGCCGGGCGTCACCTATGCCGAGCCCTCGCGCACGGTGCCGGTGCGGCTGCGAGCCGGGCATCGGAGCCGGCAGACCTCGATCACCGGTCTGGTGGCGGGCCCGGAGCTGCACCGGGTGGTCAATACCGACTACCAGGTGGAGGAGCTCCCGGCCGATGGCCTTCTGCTCACCGGAAAGCTGGCCGAGGTGATGGGGATCGAGCGCGGCGACACCGTGATCCTCGAAGTCCTCGAAGGCCGCCGGCCCGTCCGCCACGTGGTGGTGACCGACCTGGTCGACGAATACATGGGCATGTCGGCCTACATGGAAGCCACCGCCCTGAGCCGGCTGATGCGCGAAGGGGGAGTGCTCTCGGGGGCCTACCTGCAGGTCGATCCGGCGGTGGCGGAAGTCCTCTACGGCCGGTTGAAGGCCCTGCCGGTGGTGGCGGGAGTGGCCCTCAAAGAGGCGGCGATCAGCGCCTTCGACGAACAGATGGACGAGATGATGGGTGTGTTCATCTTCTTCAACATTCTCTTCGCCAGTGTGATCGCCGTCGGCGTCGTCTACAACGCGGCGCGAATCGCCCTCTCCGAACGCAGCCACGAGCTCGCCAGCATGCGCGTTCTCGGATTCACTCGCGCCGAGATCTCCTCGATTCTCCTGGGAGAGCTGGCGACGGTCTCTCTTCTGGCGATTCCTCTCGGCCTCCTGATCGGCTACGGCCTCGCCGGCATGCTGGTGATGGGGTTCGATACCGAGCTCTACCGATTCCCGCTCGTCGTGACCCCGCGGTCGTACGCCATCGCGGCGCTGATCGTGCTGATGGCCGCGACCCTCTCGGGCCTGGTGGTCCGGCGACGGCTGGACCGGCTGGACCTGATCGAAGTCCTCAAGAACCGGACCGTCTGAAGACGGCCCGAGCTCATACCCAACCTCCAGGGAGCAATGTGGTGTCTGAAGCTCTGAAGTCGAAGAAATTCGTATGGATCGCGCTCCTGGCGATCGGAGTCCTGGGTCTGCTCTTCCTCGTGATGCGTCCGCGAGCGCTGATGGCGGATTTTGCGGAGGTCGAACGCGGCGCCCTCGTGGTAACCGTCGACGAGGAAGGGGAGACACGGGTGCGGGAGCGGTACGTGGTCTCGGCCCCTCTGGCAGGGAGAGTTCTGCGGATCGAGCTCGAGCCCGGTGACCCGGTGGTGGCCGACGAAACCGTACTGGCGACCTTCCAGCCCAACGCTCCGGTGCTGCTCGACGCTCGGTCTCGGGCCGAGGCCGAAGCGCGGGTGAAGGCGGCACGCTCCAGCCTGGGGCAGGCGAAGGCGGAGCGGGAGCGGGCCCGGGCGGAGCTCCGGCATGCCGAAGCGGAGCTCGAACGCTACCGCAAGCTGGCGGCCGACGAGATCGTCTCCAAGGAAATTCTCGAAGCCTACGTGCTGCGCCAGAAGACGGCCGAGGAGGCGAGCCGGGCCGCCTCCTATGCCGTGTCCAGCGCGGAATTCGAGCTCGAGCGCGCCCGTGCCACCCTGGTGAGCTCGGAGCATCGAGCGAGCGGGTCCGGCGGGCCCGAGCCCATCGCCATCCGTTCTCCAGTAGGTGGTGTGGTGCTGCGCCGGCTGCGGGAGAGCGAAGCGGTGGTGCCGGCGGGCGAGCCCCTGCTCGAAGTGGCGGATCCCGCCGATCTCGAGATCGTCTCGGATCTCCTGTCCTCCGACGCCGTTCGGGTCGAGGTCGGGCAGCGAGTCCTGGTGGAGCAATGGGGCGGCGACGAGCCTCTCGCCGGCAGGGTGCGGAGGATCGAGCCCTCGGGTTTCACCAAGGTCTCGGCCCTGGGGGTCGAGGAGCAGCGGGTCAACGTGGTCGTGGACTTCGACGATCCGGAAGCGGCGCGGCGCCACCTCGGAGACGGCTACCGGGTCGAGGTCCGGATCGTCGTCTGGGAGCAGGGCGAGGTCTTGAAGGTTCCCTCGAGCAGCCTGTTCCGCCACCAGGGTGAGTGGGCGGTGTACACGGTCGAGCAAGGTCGAGCGAAGCTGCGGACTCTGGAAGTGGGGCAGCGCAACGGGCTGGAGGTGGAGGTTCTCGGTGGAATCGGCGAAGGGGCGGACGTGATCGTGCACCCGAGCGATGCCATCGAGGATGGAGCACGAGTGGAGCCGCGGGTGGTGTGATGCTCTCATTTCCGAGGCTCGGGGTCCCGCGGGAAGGCAGTTGAGCTATCCTTGAGGCATGAAATTCCTCGATCTGGTGAAAGTCTTCGTCGGGCTCTTTCTCGGCCTCTTCGGCCTGCTCATCTCGCTCGGCTCGCTGCTGGCCTGGGAAGAAAAGGGGAAGGACTCCTTCGGTCACCTCGTGGCCGCCGTCGGCCTCGGAGTGTTGCCGATGGTCGCGGGGGCGATGCTCTGCGGCTGGGCGTGGACCTCCTGGCGACGCCGGTCGGGTGAGGCGACCGAGCGTCAGATCCTCTCTCTGGCACGGGCCAAAGGAGGCGTCCTCTCGGCCCAGATCCTGGCTCTGGAATCCGAGCTCACTCTCCGCGAGGCCGAAGAGGCGCTGAGGGAGTGTTTCGAGTCGGGCCATTGCACCATGGACTTCGGGGAGGGCGGGGTTCCGGTCTACATCTTCGGTGCCCTCGGCTGAGCCGCTTCTCGCCCTTTCCCTGTCTGTTCCGGCCTGTCCGGTATTCTCGCCGCTGACAACCCGCCGTTCTCAAAATTGAGAATCGCAGAGCCGTTTCTCGCGCCAGGTAGGGCCGGGAACGGCCGCCCCTGGTCTCTTCCGGCTTCCCTCGAATCGGCTCCCACCGTGGCATGTCGATTGCAAATCCCTGATTTCATTCGCTGTTCATGGATCGCCGGAGCAGGTCCGCGTCGGGTAGGAGCCGCTTCTGTCCGAGTCGAAGGAGAATTCCGGGCGCAGAAGCTGCCCCGGTCGCAACCGAGGGAAACTCATGAAGAACTTGCTGTCGTCTTGTTTCGTTTTCGTTCTGCTCGCCGGCGCTGCCGGCGCTCAACCCGTTCTCGAATCACCCCTGGTCTCGAACGACGAGCGGGTCTGGATCACCGTCGGTCGCGACGTCTTCCAGGCGCTCGCCGAAGCCCCTGCCCTGGTGGGGGAGACTCTGCCTCCCCGCGCCTTCGCCGCCCACGGAGACGGCGTCGTGACCCGGGTTCGCTCGAGCCAGCTCGACGAGCTGTCCGAGCTCGTGCATTCGGCGTTCCATCGCTGTGGTGGCTTCATGCTGCACGGCTCCCGGGCCGAGGCGGAGCAGGCCCTGCAGGTGGCCGATCATGGCCGGTATCAGAGCCTGATGGCGACCCTCACCGTCGACCAGCAGGCGGTGGTGAACCCGCTCCTGCCGCTGCTCGACAAGAACAACATTCTCGGCACCATCGACCACCTCTCGACCAACTACAACAATCGCTACTACCAGAACGCCTCCGGTGAGCAGGCGGCGCTGTGGATTCGCGATCTCTGGCTCGGCTACGCCGCGGGCCGTTCCGACGTCACCGTCGAGACCGTGACCCATTCCTTCCAGCAACCGTCGGTGGTGATGACCATCCAGGGCGGCAGCCTGGCCTCGGAAGTGGTGGTGCTCGGCGGCCATCTCGACTCCATCAAATCCGGCGCCACCAACACCAACCCCTCGACCATCGCTCCCGGCGCCGACGACAACGCCTCGGGAATCGCCGCCCTCTCCGAGGCCGCGAGAGTTCTTCTCAGCCAGGGCTTCCAGCCCGATCGCACCGTCAAGTTCATGGGCTACGCGGCCGAGGAGGTCGGCCTCCGCGGCTCGGCCGACATCGCCGCCCAGCACAACAGTGCGGGGATCGACGTGGTGGCGGTGATGCAGCTCGACATGACCGATTTCAACGGCTCGGTGGAAGACGTCGCCTTTATCGACGACAACACCAACGCCCAGCTCACGGCGTTCACCCAGCAGCTGCTCGACGAATACCAGCCCAGCCTGCAGTGGACCACCTCTACTTGCGGCTATGCCTGCTCCGACCATGCCTCGTGGCACAACCAGGGTTACGCCGCGGTGATGCCGTTCGAGGCCCGATTCGGCCAGCACAACTCGGCGATCCACACCAGCAACGACACCCTGCAGACCCTCGGCAACCAGACCGACCACGCCCTCAAGTTCTCGAAGCTCGCCCTTTCCTTCGCGGTCGAGATCGGGCTCGACTCCTCGGCCTGCTCGCCGGCTGCGGTCGCCAACGCCGGTGCCGACCGCACCATCTGTGCCGGAGACTCGACCCAGATCGGCACCGCGGCGCAGGCCGGGCACTCCTACAGCTGGTCGCCCGGCGGCGGCAGCTCCGCCCAGCTCACCGTCTCGCCGTCGTCGACCACCACGTACACCGTGACCGCCACCACTTCCTGCGGCAGCGCTCAGGACTCGGTCACCGTGACCGTCGACAACGGTGCGGGCGGCGGCCTCGACGAGAATTTCGAAGGTGGGCTCGGCAGCTGGAGCACCAGCGGCCTGTGGCACCTGGTGAACAACTCGAGCTGCGCCTCCCCGGGGTACTCCTCGGCGAGCCGCGCGGTGTACTACGGCCAGGATTCGAGCTGTAACTACGCCACCGGCGGCGCCACCTCCGGCAATCTGATCTCGCCCGTGGTCGCCGGCATCCACAGCAGCTCGACCCTCGAGTTCGATTACTTTCGCCAGGTCGAAAGCTACGCCAGCGGCTCTTTCGACCAGGTGGCGGTCGCGGCCAAGGCCACCTCGAGCTCGTCGTGGACCACCCTCTGGTCGCGTGACTCCCGCAACGCCTCGGAGAACGCCTGGGCTTCCAGCGGCGCCATCGACCTCTCGGCCTTCGCCGGCCAGGACATCCAGGTGCGCTTCCGCTTCGACTCGATCGACGGCACCGCCAACAACTTCACCGGCTGGCTCGTCGACGACGTGGTGGTCACCGCCCAGTCCAGCTGCGGCGGCGGCAACACCGCCCCGAGCGTTGTGATCTCGGCGCCGTCCGGAGGCTCGACATCGTCCCAGGGGCAGTCGGTGAGCTTCAGCGGCTCCGCCAGCGACAGTGAAGACGGCAACCTCTCCGGCAGCCTCGCCTGGACCTCCAGCCGCGACGGCGCCATCGGCAATGGCGCCTCGTTCAGCACCAGCGGGCTCTCGGTGGGCAGCCACACGATCACCGCTTCGGTGACCGACTCCGGAGGCCTCTCCGGCTCCGACACGGTCGACATCACCGTCCAGGGCTCCACCCCGAGCTGCTCCGCGGAGGTGGATTTCAGCTCCGGGGCTTCGGGCTGGATCAACGGCTCCGGAGCCGACTGCTCTACCGGTACGTTCATTGCCGGAACGCCGACCCAGCAGAGTAGCAGCGGTGTGATCACCCAGGTCGGCGGCGACCATACCTCGGGCAGCGGTAATGCCTTCTACACCGCGGCCAACTCCTCGGCCGGTAACGCCGATGTCGATGGTGGCACCTGCATTGCCGAGTCACCGGTCTATGCCGTGAGCCAGGCCTCCGACCTCTCGATCTGGTACTTCCACGGCCAGCGCGATGCCGGAGACGACAGCGGCGATTTCTTCGACCTGGAGATCTCCACCGATGGCGGCGCCACCTACACGTCCCTGGTCTCGTTCGGCGACGTACGGGTGCAGGCGGCCTGGGCCGAAGCCACGACCACCGTGCCGGCGGGAGCGAACGTGAAGCTGCGACTGCGCGTGGCCGATGCTTCCGGCCCCGGAGACCTGGTGGAAGGTGGGGTCGACGACCTCACGATCTGCCCTTCGAACTGATCGTCGAATCGAAGAGCGAGCCGGGAGTCGGATCTCCGATTCCCGGCTCGTTCTCTCGACCGTCTACGGTTCCCGACCGCGAACATCGTTCGGGTTGGGTGTGCGTCGACGAGCGCGAAGGGAAGGTCGGTTCCGTTGGCTGAGGCGTCGTGCTCGGTGGCCGATCAGCCGATCCGGCCCAAGACGCTTCGGAGCACCACGACCAGCTCTTCGGTATCGACCGGCTTCGCCACGTGTTGCCGAAAGCCCATGGCAATGGCCTTGGCGCGATCACCGCCGCGAGAGAATGCGGTGAGGGCGACCGCGGGAATACCCTTCAGCTCCGGGCTCCGCTGCATTTCCTGCACGAGCTCGAATCCGTTCATCTCGGGCATTTCGAGATCCGAGAGCACGACGTCGAAGTCGTCGTGCTGGCTCAGGGCTCCCAGGGCCTCCACGCCGTTGAAGGTCGTGATCACCTCGGCGCCGTGGGATTCCAGGAGCAGGGCCACCATTCGCGCGGCGTCTTCGTGGTCTTCTACCACCAGGATCTTGGCTCCCGAGAGGTCGAGGCTCGTCTGAGCGTCGCGACTCTTGGATCCGGTGGATTCGGGGCGCAGGGCCGCGACCGGCAACACGACTCGAAACTCCGAGCCGAGGCCCGGCCCGGAGCTCGAGGCTGTCACGGTACCACTGTGCATCTCGACGATGCTCTTGACGATCGAGAGCCCGAGCCCGAGCCCTGAGCGACGGCGACGAGTCTCTCCCTGGCTGAAGGGCTCGAAGATCTTTTCGAGCAGATCGGGCGACATGCCGATGCCTTCGTCCTTGACCTGCAGCAAGACGTTGGATTCGTCTCGGCCGAGCTCGAGCTCGATGGTGGAGTCTTCGTCGGAGAACTTGATCGCATTGCTCAGGAGGTTCCAGACGACCTGCTGGAGCCTGCGAGCATCGCCGATGACATCGGCCTCCTCGGTCGTGATCCGGATCTCGAGCCGGATCTTGCGGGCGTCGGCCGAGGGGCGGACCGTTTCGACCGCCGAGTACAGAATTTCGGAAAAGCTGACCGGCGCCACCTCGATGCTCAGCCTGCCACCTTCGATGCGGCTGATGTCGAGGAGGTCGTTGATCAGCTCGGTCTGGGCCTCGGCGTTGCTGGCGATGGTCTCGAGGGCGTGTTGGAGCTGGTCGGGCTCCACACCCCGCAGAGCCACGTTGACCCAGCCCACGATCGCATTCAGGGGGTTGCGGAGCTCGTGGGAGACCATGGCCAGGAAGCGGTCCTTCTGCTGGCTCTCCCGCATCAGCAGGCCGTTCAGGCGCTCGAGCTCGGCCGCCTGGTGGATGATGCTTGCGACCAGAGCCGTCCGGAAATCCGAGGCGATCTCGACCTCCCAGGGCTCCCACGGGCGGGAGCATCCGTCGATCTCTTCGGTCCAGGCGGCGAACGAGGTTCTCGGGGTCAGCTGTTCGTCGGGGCCCAGTTTCTTGGAGTAGTTGGGGTCTCCTCCCCAGGTGACCTCCCGAATCCACTCGTTGCGGAACCAGAAGAGATAATCCTGGCCATCGGCAGAAATGGGCACGGCGATCATGCCGGCGAAATCGTCCAGGGGCCAGTCCGGGTCTTCGACGAGGTCCGAGAGGCAGTCGGTCTCGTAGACCTCGAGCGGACTCTCCCGAAGGCAGAGAGCGCCGAGCATCCGGATGGAATCCTCGTCCGGAACGAGCCCCATGCGGGTCACCTCGCTGCGATAGAGCACCGCCGCCCCGTCGCAGTCGATCAGGTCGGTGAGACGGCTGTCGCCGCTCTGCAGCCCGTCCTGGAAACGCGAGACGGCGACCATTTGCTGGATCAGAGACGATTGGGTCTCGAACGCTCGATTCTTGTGCCTCGAGACCTGCAGTCGCTCCAGCTCGGAAATGCGGGTCGAGAGCGCCCGGGTAAAGAAGTCGGCGACGAGGCGCACGCCGTAGGTGGCGAGGTGGGGCTGCCGGTGATGGCAGGCGATCAGGCCCCAGAGCTCTCCGTCGTCGAGAATGGAGAGAGACATCGAGGCGCGAACTCCCATGTTGCTCAAGTACTGGCAGTGGACGGGAGAGAGGCTGCGCAATACAGCCTGGCCGAGGTCGAGGGGGCGTTCGGAGCCGGGGTGGGTCGCCGGCTCGAGAGCCACCGGCCGGGCAGCGACATCGGTGACGAGTCGAATCGTGTTCTTGACGTACAGCGCACGTGCCTGCTCGGGAATGTCCGACGCCGGGTAGTGGAGACCGAGAAAGGGCTCGAGCTCGGGCGCACGTGCTTCGGCGATGACCTGGCCATTCTTCTTGTCGTCGAACTTGTAGAGCATGACCCGGTCGAATCCGGTCAGGGAACAGATTTCCTGGACGGCGATGTTGTAGAGGTCGGTCAGGCCCGATGCCTTGCGGACGCGATCGAAGCTGGTGATGAGGCGCCGGTAGGCGGTTCGATAGAGATTTCGGTCCTCTCCCACCGGCTCGATCTCCAGGAGGAAGAGATCGTCGACGCGGTGGCCGATACCGTGGAGGCTTCGACCGTCCGGAAGGCGGATCGGAAGCGGATTGTGGTCCTGCGGACGATCCTGCTCCAGGGCAGAGCGAATGGCCTCCATGGATCGATTCTCGAGAAACTCCCCGAGGCGCCTGCCGATCGGAAGGTCATCGATACCGAAGAATTCGGGAGTGTTGGCACTCGCGATCACGACTTCGAGATCGGGCTCGTGCAAGGCGAGAAGGGCGCCATGGGGTTGGATCGAGCCGGGAATGTGAATCGGCTCTTTCGCACATTCGGAGAGCTCGATCGCTTCGTTCTTCATACCTGCTCCAGAGTCCGCGAGATCTTCTAGTTCGTGGTCTTCGCCGCGGTGCCGCTCCGGTTTCGCCACCAGGCCTCGAGGGCGCCAAACGTCCGTTCGGCCCAGACCACGGCCGCGTCTGCCTGCTCGCTCTCGAGCTCGTCGAGGGCATCGCAGAAGGCGGACCATCGGGCCGCGGTAGCCGCACCGTAGCCTTCGAAATACCTCGTGCCGATCGGGCCCGGTACGATGCCCTGGGCACGCAGGGTCGGGAGCAGGCTACGAGCTCCCAACGTGGCCCCTTCGAGCACATAGAGCACCCCGAAGGCCTGACCGATCTCGGTCGGGCGGGGAGCGTTGGGCGCCTGGGGTATGTCTCCGAGGATGTCGAGATCGGCCCGAAGCTTCTCGGACTTGAATCGCGACGAAAGATCCGGTAGGGCGTGTTGCAGCTGGGACGATCTCTGCAACCGATCCTCCACCGGCAGGTGGAACCCTAACAAGAAGCTCAGGTGATCTCTATAGATTTCACGGGAGAGCGTAGAGTTGCCGATCGGTAGAAGAGCCTCGAGGCGCAGGTGGGCCTGGCGGGTCTCGTTTCGGAGCCGCCAGCGCAGAGCCGGAGGGGCTGAAGTCTTCATGGCTTCCTCGTCTGAAGAGATTGCCAGGGACTCTAGCAACAACGCGACACGGCGAGCAAGCGATCGGTCCGGGCCTCCGACGAGGCGCCGGATCGATCGGGGTCAACCACCCAGCTTTTTCCGCAACCGACTCCACCACGATTCTGGCCGCTCCGGAGCCGGGCCGGAGAGCTTGGAGGCGTCGCCCGCGGCGAGGCGTGCGACGACCTCGGCTCCGAAGATCTCGTCGGCGTCGATTTGCGAGATCTGGGCGCGCTCGAGGAACATCTGACGGCTGCGGGAGAGGTCGTCTCCGAGCAGGGCGCGGATGCCGCCGGTCTCGCGGGCGCGGCGGAGCTGGTCGGCGTTGCAGTAGAGCTCGAGCTCGGTGACCAGGAGCTTGGCGAGGCGTCGTGCGTCCTCGTATGATTCGCTGCGCTTCTTCATCTGGCCCTGGCTCCTTCTGGCCGTGCGGCCCGCGGCTCATGGGCTCGCCGAGTCTACCGGGTGCTGGCTGATCCATCGTCGCTATGAACCCGTTCGCCAAGAGGTCCCCTCACATGTCATGTAGGAATTCGAGGTCTCGCCGAGCTCTGGTCTGGAGTCTCCTGAGCCTGGGCTCCCTGGTGGTTCCAGCCTCGGGGCAGACCACCGATGGTGTTTTGTCGCCGGAAACGTCTCCGGGTTCCGCCGCGGGCTCGGCCGAAGCCACGGGGCTGCCGCCGATCACCCAGAGGCGGATGCTCTCGGGCACCGGGTTCCGCGACACCGTGGATTGGGAGTTCCGCATCTCCGAAGGGCGCCGGGCCGGCGAGAAGGCGTATCTTCCGGTGCCTTCGCAGTGGGAGCAGCACGGGTTCGGCTCGTACAACTACGGCCACGACGAGAAGAAGAGTCGTGAGGTCGGGTTCTACCGGCATACGTTCCGGGTGCCGGAAGCCTGGCTCCGGCGGCACGTGGAGATCGTCTTCGAGGGAGTGATGACCGACACCACGGTGACGATCAACGGCCGGCCCGCGGGTCCCACCCACCACGGCGGCTTCTACCGCTTTCGTTACCCGGTCACCGAGTGGCTCCGGGCGGGCGAGAACGTGCTCGAGGTGAAGGTGGCGAAGGTGTCGGCCAATCGTTCGGTGGAAAAGGCGGAGCGCGACGCCGACTATTGGGTGTTCGGCGGCATCTACCGGCCGGTCTACCTGGAGGTCTTTCCGATCGAGAACATCGGCTGGATCGGGGCCGATGCTCGGCACGACGGGGAAATCTCCGCTCGGGTCGAGCTGCGGGGGCTCGAGACGGGGGCCGAGCTCTCGGTGTGGGTAGAGAGTCTCGACGGGAGGCTCGCGGGAGGAGTGGAAACGGTTCCGGTGGGACCTGAAACGGCGACGACCACTGTATCCGGCCGGCTCGAAGGGGTCCGACCCTGGAGCGCGGAGGATCCTCACCTCTACCGGGTCGTGGCCGAGCTCTCGCGGGGTGGCGAGGCCCTGCACCGGGTCGACGACCGGATCGGCTTTCGCACCTTCGAGGTGCGGCCGGGAGAGGGGCTCTTCGTCAACGGCCGGCGGACCCTGCTCAAAGGGGTCAACCGCCATGCCTTCTGGCCGCGGTCGGGCCGCACCCTCGACCGTGAGCTGGACCGCAAGGACGCCGAGCGGATCAAGGGGATGAACATGAACACGGTGCGGGCCTCGCACTATCCGCCCGACGTCTCGTTCCTGGACCTCTGCGACGAGCTCGGCCTCTACGTGCTCGACGAGCTCGGGGGCTGGCACGATGCCTACGATGACGAGGTGGGACGCCAGCTCGTGGAGGAGATGATCCGTCGCGACGTGAACCACCCTTCCGTGATCACCTGGAACAACGGCAACGAGGGCGGCTGGAACCGCGATCTGCTGCCGCTCTACGGTGAGCTCGATCCTCAGGAGCGGCCGGTGCTCCACCCCGACGAGCCCCTCTCCGGGATCGACACCAAACACTACCTGACCTGGGACGAGCTCCAGGAGCGGGTACGGCCCGGAGAGTGGCGACTGCGCTGGCTGCGGCTCATCGGCGCAGACGACCAGGCCCTGGTGATGCCGACCGAGGTGTTGCACGGGCTCTACGACGGCGGCTCGGCGGCCTCCCTCGGCCTGTATTGGGACGCCATTCGCAGCTCGCCGCGGGGGGCGGGGGCGATTCTCTGGGTGTTCAGCGACGAATCGATCGTCCGCACCGACCGGAACGACTCCCTCGACAGCGACGGCAACCACGCCCCCGACGGCATCCTCGGTCCCTGGCGTGAGACCTCGGCCAACGAGCTCGCGGTGCGCGAGATCTTCTCGCCGATCCGGGTCGACCCCGGGTCGGGCCTGCGCGACGACGGCGCGGTATGGGTCGAGAACCGCTACGACACGAGGTTCCTGAGCGACTGCCGGTTCGAGAGCCGGCTGTTGCGATTTCCGCGGCCCGGCGAGGAATGGGTAGGGGAGGAGGGGGAGGGCCTCGAGACGCAGGGGCCCGATCTCGGGCCCGGCGAGGCGGGATGGATGCCCCTGGCGTTGCCCGAGGACTGGCGGCTCTGGGACGCGGTGCGGCTGGTGGCACGAGAGCGTACGGGCCGCGAGGTGATGACCTGGGTGTTACCGGTTACGGACCCCTGGCGTCCGGGACGGTGGAGCGCAGAGGGTGGAGGCTCGACCAGCGCCCGCGAGGAGGGTGACTCGATCCTGCTCTGGGGTGGGGGCACCGAGGCGCGGATCGATCGCCGCACGGGAGAGCTCTCCGGCCTGGTGCTGGGGGGGGAGGCAGTGGCTCTCGGTCCCGGGCCGCGAAGGGCCGATGCGTCGCTGCCAGGGCCCCGGGTACGGTCGATCGGGCACCGGGCGGAGGGTGCCACCCAAGTGGTCGAGGTGCTCTACGAGGAAGGACTGCAGCACGCCCGATGGGTGCTTCATCCGTCGGGCTGGCTGCGGCTGAGCTTCCAGTATCGGCTGGAGAGCTCGGCGCCCTACCACGGAGTGGCGTTCGACCTTCCGGAGGATGCGGTGAAGAGCCTGACCTGGCTCGGCGACGGCCCGGCGCGAGTGTGGAGAAATCGCAGAGAAGGTGGCACTCTCGGGCTCTGGCACCGGGAGAAGAACGAAGCAACGAATCTGCACAGTGGCGCCGAGCTCGAGCTTCGGGGTTTTTTCCAGGGATTGGTCTGGGCGCGCCTTCGAACAGCGGAGGGGGCCTTCGGTCTCGCGTTCGAGGATCCCGACACGTTTCTGGGAGTGCTTCCGCCGCGCTTCCCGGAGGACTCGGAAGAGGCGTTGGCGGAGGTGCCGGGAGCGGGCCTCACACTTCTTCGTGGGCTGCCGCCGATCGGTACCAAGTTCTATCCTCCGGAAGAGCTCGGGCCGCAGGGGCAACCCCACCCCGAGGGTCTCTACCGGGGGAGTATCTGGCTGTTTCCGTGGGAGGCCTCGAGCCCCGAGGCGGGGGAGTAGGAACGTCTTGGCAAGCCTTGCCGCGCCTCGTGCGGTCGGGCCTCGAGGATCGGCTCCTGACTACCGTTCGAGAGGTAGCTCCGGGCCCGGGCCATGGCGCGACGTGCCTCTTTCTCCCGGCCCATGGCGCGGAGCTGATGCCCCTGCTGGACCAGCGACCGGCCGATGCCCAGTAGGTGACCCGCCGTGATGAACCGGAGCGTCGCCGTTTCCGCCAGGCGTAGCGCGAGGTCGAACCGTTCCTGGCTCGCGGCGAGGTCGGAGGCGATGAGCAGGATCTCGCCCTGGGGACGGGTCTCGGCCTGCTCCCGGGCTCGCTCCAGGGCCGCACCGAGAACCATCTGCGCGAGATCGGTCTGGTGCAGGGCGAGGCAGGCGGCGGCGTAGAGGCCGAGGGCTTCGGCCAGTCGCTCGTCGACGATTTTCGCCAGCCCGAGGGAGATCTCTCGCCGGGCATTGGCCGGGTCGCAGCGGATCATCGCTCGCCAGGCCTCGAGGTCGTACTCTCTGCGCGGGCCTTCGGGAGCCCGCCGCGCCACCGCCAGGAAGGCCTCCGGCGGTCGACGATCGCCTTGCCGCAGGACCCTCGACTCCTTGAGAAAGGCCTCGACCGGATCCACCCGGCCGAGGGTGGTGGCGAAGAAGTGGCCGGGATCGATGGCGAGGAACTCGAGGGCCCGGACGAAGATCCGGAGATCGAGGCGCAGGCGATCGGGTCGTCGCTGGTCGCGGAAGTATCCGGTCGAGAGGCCGAGGGCATCCTCGACCCGGCCGACGGTCCCCGGCCCGGCGAGGCGAAATCTCCGGCGCAGGCCTTCTTGGAGCTGTTCGATAACCTCTTTTGGTTTCACGGAACAAAAGTATACCCTTTGCCGAGATTTTCCACAGGAGCGGTCGATCGATGGAGAAAAAGGCATTGGGGCACGGCGCATCGGGGCCTCCGCCGGAGAGTGATCCCGAGGCGGGAACCTACCGCGGGCGTTCGGTGGCGCGGCGATTCGTTTCCGCCGACGGGATGACGGTGCTCGTGGGGCGAACGGCGGCCGACAACGACATTCTCAGCCTCAAGCTGGGGCGGCCCTACGATTTCTGGCTACACATCGCCTCCGGACCCGGATCCCACGTGGTCGTGCGCAACGACGACCGGGTCGATCGTCTGCCCCGGGAGACCCAGAAGCTGGCGGCCGGCCTGGCGGCCTATCACTCCAAGGCGCGGAAGGGAGGCAAGGTGGCGGTGCACCTGACCACCTGCGACCAGGTCGCCAAGCCGCGGGGACTGCCCGCCGGCAAGGTCACCCTGCGGCGTCACAAGACGATCCAGGCGGAGCCGGTCTCCGGCTGATCGTCGTCGATCAGGCCTGGGCTTTCTTGTTTCCCCCTTCAATAAAGGGGGGCCAAGGGGGGGGTTTCTTCCGCTTCCCTCCCCCTTGAACGTGAGGTGAGAGGGGGCAGGGGGTCTCACCCGCGCTACATCTCCCCGGGGTTTCCCTACGCCCAGCGGACCTTGACGATTCGGGCGGGAAGGCCGCGATCGTTCAGGTAGTCGATCCATCCTCCCTGCTCGGGCCGCAGCTGGTCGCCCGGAGCCTTGACCTCCAGCAGCTCGAAGCCGGGCTCGTCGGCGGAGGTGAGAAAGAGGTCCGGCAGGCCTCGGCGATAGCGTTTCGGGTCTCGGCTCAGGCGTTCGGCGACGAGGGCCAGCGCGCGGCCGCTCACGGTCGTCATGGCCAGCTCCAGGTGAGGTAGAAGCCCCTCGTGCCAGGCCACGAGGAAGTTGGCCTTGGGACGCTGCTGCTCATACACGGGAAGGAGCCGGGCGGTGAGATCGCTCTCCTGCTCCAGCTCTCCCAGGCGGTCCTCGATGGCCTCGGCCCGGGCGCGGCGGAACTCGGGGCCGTGGAAGTCGTCGGGGCCGAGCTGGAACGGATGGTGGAAGGCCCCGGGTACCGGTGCGAAGAGAATGTCCCAGAAAGCGAGGCCGAAGAGGCTCTTCCACAACCAGTTCTCGCTGAAGAAACCTCGCCGACTGGCGTCCCGGGTCAGGGCCTCCAGCACCAGCGGCTCGACCGCCTGACCGGCTCGGGGGGAGATCTCCAGCTCGAGGGTCGGGCGCCGCCGCCGCCGCCACGGACGTACGTTCTCGCCCCGCTTGCGCCGAAGCTGGTGCGCGAATCGGGGGCCGAACTCGATTTCGGTCTCGTCGTGCGGATCGGAGGCGATCTCCTGGCAGAGATCGAAAGCTTCGTCGAAGCGGTCGAGGCGGGCGAGAATCCGGCTCCTGCGCTCTCGAGCCGGGGGGCGGCCGGCTTCGGCGTAGAGCTCCAGCGCGGGCTCGAGGTGCCCGCCTCGCTCGAGGGCGCGCGCGGTGCGGAGCAGGATGCTGTCGACCAGGGGCTGGCTGGTGGCTTGCCATGGCGGGTCGGGGGAGAGCAGGAGGTGGACCCGTTCGAGGGTTTCCTCGAGCTGACCGGCGTGTAGCAAGAGGGTGATTTCCTCGCGCTGGATGCGCAGGACGAGCTGCTCGTCGAGGGCGCGCCGGGTGGGAAACTTGCGCAGCCGGCGGTCGAGGGAGTAGCTCTCGTAGGCCACGACACCGAGGTCGCGCAGCACGAATTCGGTCCAGTCCTGGTAGAGGTTGCCGAAGAAGAGCAGGCGGTAGACCAGGATCTCGTGCAGGTGGAGGGTGCGCACCACGGAAACGCGCTCGTCGATGGCGCTGCGCAGAGCGCGGGGCCCCGTCCCCGCGACGATTTCTTCGAGAATCTCCGGTTTCCTCTGTCCCGCGCTCCATGCCAGGTCCAGGGCCTCGGCCATTTCCAGCAGCTCGGCCCGGAGCAGCAGCGGCAGCAGATCGGTGGGGTCGGCGTCGAGGGCGCGGTCGAGGAATCCCCTCTCTTCGAGCTCGAGGGCGGCGGCTTCGAGCGAATCGATTTCCGGATAGCGCAGGCGGTCGAGTCGGAAGCAGGGCCCCTTGCGGGAGATCAGCCGTACGAAGAGGCGCTGGGCGTCCTGGGAAAGGGCTCGAAACCCGTCGGCGAAGGTGGCCTCTTCCTCGGTGAGGAGATCCCCGTATCGCTTGCAGACGGTGTCCAGAACCTGGCGGAAATTGCCCACGTAGTAGCCCGTGGGGAGCTCCGGGCGCTGGTCGACTCCGGCGTCTTCCGATGCAGCAGCGATGGTCGTCTCCTACTGCACCTGCTCTTTGGTCTCGAGAAAGCGGATGTCGGGCCAGTCCTGCTCCATGCAGCTCAGGTGCCAGGCGCTTCGGGCGAGGAAGACCGGAGACTCGTTGTGGTCCTTGGCGAGAAGGGTGTCGTTGGAATCCAGGAACTTCTTCAGGAGCTTGGGGTCATCGGCCTCGACCCAGCGCACCGCCTGGTGGCTGGAGGCCTCGAAGTGCACGGGGATGTTGTATTCGGTGCGGATGCGGTCGGCGAGCACCTCGAACTGCAGGGCGCCGGCCACCCCGACGATCCACTGGCTGCCGACATTGGTCTTCAGGATCTGCGCCGCGCCTTCCTCGGCGAGGTGGAGCAGGGCGCGGCCGAGGTGTTTGGCGCGCAGGGGGTCGTCGGGCCGCACCCGCTGCAGGAGCTCCGGGGCGAAGCTGGGAATCCCCAGGAATTGCAGGGCCTCCCCCTCGGTGAGGGCGTCGCCGATGCGCAGATTGCCGTGGTTGGGCAGGCCGAGGATGTCGCCGGCCCAGGCTTCGTCGGCGCGTTCGCGGTCCTGGGCGAGGAAGAGCACGGCGTTGTGCACGGCCATGGTCTTGCCGGTGCGCGGGTGGAAGACCTTCATGCCGCGCTGGAACCGGCCCGAGCAGAGGCGCAGGAAGGCGAGTCGGTCGCGATGTTTGGGGTCCATGTTCGCCTGGATCTTGAACACGAAGCCGGAGACCTTTTCCTCGGCGGGATCGACCAGGCGTCCCTTGGCCGGCTGGCTGCGGGGCGAGGGCGCGAGCTCGGCGATGGCGTCGAGCAGGGTGCGGATCCCGAAATTGTTGAGAGCGCTGCCGAAGAAGACCGGGGTCATGTTGCCTTCCCGGTAGGTCTCGAGATCGAAGGCCGGGCACAGGCCGCGAGCCATTGCCACCTCGTCGCGCAGCTCCGCGGCCTGGTCGGGCAGGAGCTCCTCGACCTTCGGATCGTCGAGATGCACTTCGGTGGCCTGGGTGATCTGGTCGCGTTTGCCCCGGCTCATGAGGAGCAGGCGCTCGCGGAAGAGGTCGTAACAACCGCGAAATCTGGCTCCCATGCCGATGGGCCAGCTGCCCGGCGTGACCTCGAGCTGCAGGGTCTGCTCGATCTCGTCGAGCAGAGCGAACGGATCCTGGCTCTCGCGATCGAGCTTGTTGATGAAGGTGATGATCGGGATGTCGCGCAGCCGGCAGACCTCGAAGAGCTTACGGGTCTGGGCCTCGATTCCCTTGGCGGCGTCGAGCACCATGACCGCCGAGTCCACGGCGGTGAGGGTGCGGTAGGTGTCTTCGCTGAAGTCCTCGTGGCCCGGGGTATCGAGCAGGTTGAAACGACACCCACCGTATTCGTAGGTCATCACCGAGACCGACACCGAGATACCGCGCTCGCGCTCGACCTTCATCCAGTCCGACCGGGTCCGGCGGCGCTCGCCCCGGGCCTTGACCTCCCCGGCCAGCTGGATGGCTCCGCCGTAGAGGAGGAGCTTCTCGGTGAGGGTGGTCTTGCCCGCATCGGGATGGGAAATGATGGCGAACGTCCGTCGCCGGGAGATGGCTTCAGGCATCGAGGACATGGATTCGATTCCGGGTCGAAGAGGTGGAAGACGATCCGCCGAGCTCGCGCGGCGGCTCTGCCGACGATTCCCTGGCCGCCGGTCGAAGGATGCGGCGGGAAGGGTAGCAGATTCGGCGAAACTTTTTTTTCGCGAAGTTGGCCGGAGAGAGGACTCTTCGACCCGCGGTTTGCGCTCTAAATAGTGACGGGAAAAGCTCCGAGGCCGCGAAAATGCCTGGTTTCGAGGCCGCGGATCGTTCCGGGACGGCCGGGTCCGAGATGGCTGGATCGGATGATTCCGTTGACGCTCTCGTGATCTCATCGGCCCGGCCCACCCCCTAGAGGTTGCACTCGAACGCAGGCTTCCTCCAACGGCCTGAGCGGGTGGGTCGGGCCCGCTTTTCTCTCGTTCCCCGAAACGAATCAGATCAAGTTGCCGGCGAACTCCCCCGCGTTGCGGACGAAGATCGTGGTCCGCAGCCCCTCGGCGAGCTCGATGAGACGAGCGGCGTATTCCCCTTCCTTGCCGGGCTCCGGCTGCATCAGGCCGAGGAAGACGAGGTCGGCGTCGCGGCTGTGGGCGTGCAGGATTTCGGGCACCGCCTGCCCGGGCTCGCGCACGATGATCTCGGTCTCCGCCTGCATTCGGGCCTCGGGAATCAGCTGCGCCAGGCTCTCGGTCATGGAGTTGCGTTCCTCCTCGTCGTCCACGATCGAGCGGACCACCAGCCGGGCATCGTGCCACTCGCTGCTGAGGCGCAGGAGATAGGCCAGCAGCAACATCATGTCACCGTTGTTCTGCAGGCCGCCCCACCACAGGTCGATCCGCTTCTCCTGCCCGGGCTCGTGGGCCCAGCGCGGCCGGGCGATGATGGTGCTCTTGCCCACCCGCGACACGGCGGCCATGATCCGCAGCTGCGATTCCAGCCGCTCGGGTTTCTCCGTCCAGCCGAACATCACGGTGTTGGAGTGCAGGCCGGCGAAGCCGTTGGCCTGGCTCACGTCGATCGCTCCGCGCTCGAACTCGGCGACCACGTTGATCTCGCTGAACACGGTGAGATTGGCCTGGTCGAAGACCTGGTCCATCTCCTGCCGCCGGCCCTTCAGGTCAAGGCTCTCCCGGGTCAGGTCGCCGCGGAGCAGCTGGCAGGCGGTGACGATGCCGCGGTCCTGGTGGAACCACGAGGCCAGGCGTACCAGAGAGAGGCGTTTGTCGGCGTCTCCCAGGAAGAGCAGGATGTGGGGACGCCAGTTCCGGGGGTCGCGGCGGTGCGAGCGGAGCTTGACCAGGGCGAAGCGAGCCAGCGCGAACCACAGGCCACCCCGCACGTCGCCCCACTGCTTCTGCAGCGACTTTCGGCGGAGGAATAGGTAGAGGCACAGCTCGAGCACGATGCCGAGCACACAGCCGATGGGGCTGATGAGGAACATCACCACCACCGCTCCGAGAGAGCCGATCAGCGACAGGTACCAGGGCACCCGGATGGTGGGCCGGTACGAAGGATCCCCCACCAGCTGCTCGAGGCCGGCGCTGAGATTGATCGTCACGTAGAGGGTCAGGAAGAGGACGGTGACGAATTGCGCCACGGTGTTGAGCCCGCCGAGGGCCACCGCCGAGAGGGCGATCGCCCCGCTGACCCAGGTGGCCACGGTGGGCTGGCCGGTCTTCGAGAGGCGGGTGAGGAAGCGCGGCGCGAGACCGTCGGACGCCAGGGCCTGCAGCACCCGTGGACCGCCGAGGGCCGAGCCGAAGGCCGAGGAGAGAATGGCTCCCCAGATGCCCGGAAAGATCAGCCAGGGGCCGAAGAGGGCGACGTCGGTCCACACCGCCGAGCCGGTGCGGGCGAGACCGTCGGCGTCGAGCCTGGTGGTGACCGACAGCAGGATCGGGATCAAGAGATAGATCGTGGTGCCGGTGGCGACGGCGAGCAGGGTGCCCTTGGGGATCGAGCGCCGGGGATCTTCGAGGTCTCCGCTCATGCCGATGCCGGCGGTGAAGCCGGTCACGGCGGGGAAGAAAACCGCGAAGACGTACCAGAAGCCCTCCGGTGCGGTGCGGTAGGTCGGGGTCCACTGCGGGGCCTGGAAGCCGCCGGAGAACACTCCTCCGACCAGGGCGAGCAGCGACAGGCCCACCGCGATCATGATCGGGATCTGCAGGCGCAGGGCCAGGGCCGCGCTCTTGCCCGCCACCGCGATGATCGACACGATGATGATCGCCGTGAGCAGCTGCACCGAGGAACCGGGTAGGGGGTCGCGATCCGCCGGCCACAGGCTGAGGAGCGATTCGGCGAGACCGAAGCTGTAGAAGGTGATGCTGAGGGTGCGACAGAGAAAGAGAGGAATGCCGATGGCGCCGCCCAGCTCCAGGCCCAGGCTGTGCGAGATCAGGTAGTACTCGCCGCCGGCTCCGACCCGCATGTTGGTGGCCACGGCCGAGGCGGAGAGCGCGGTGATGAAGGTGATCGAGCTGGCCACCAGAACCACGACCACCGTCAACCCGAGGCCCACGTTGCCCACGACCCAGCCGAAACGCAGGTACATGATCAGGCCGAGGATGGTCAGGACGCTTGGGGTGTAGACCCCCAGAAACGTACCGAACTTTTGTGCGGGTTGCATCACACTCCGGTCTTCTGGTGGGGCGAGATCATATCAGCTCGCCTCCGCGCCTCGACCCACCCGGGCGATGGCGCTGGTCGCTCCGAAGCCGAGGGACACCAGCAGCAGGGAGAGAAGGGCCTGGGCTGGCGTGGGGGAGAAGTAGGTGGTGGGGTAGTCCTCGAGGTCGAAGTCCACGAGATTCTCGGCGGTGACCAGCTGGCCCTTGATCGTCGTTTCGCCGAGGACCGGCTCCACGGACTCCTGGAATGGCCAGAGGCCGAGCACGGAGCCGAGCAGCAGGCCGATCAGGATGCCCAGAGTGAGCTTGCGGTGGTGATGCAACAACCAGCGCAGCAAGTTGGAGACCACCACCACGCCGAGGACGACGCCGATGCCTACCGGCACCACCACACTCCAGGTCGCTTCGAGCAGGGTGTCGAGGTCGCGCCGGGTCAGCCCTTCCTTGAAGGCCTCGATCCCCGAGAGGATCGGGACGTATTGACCGAGGAGCAGCAGCAGGTACCCGCCGCTGACCCCCGGCAGGATCATCGCGCTGGCCCCCGCCAGGCCGCCGAGGCCGAGCAGGAACGGGTTCGATCCGCCGATTCCGCCGCCGGTCTCCTTGAAGATCACGAGGGTCAGCATGATCAGGAATCCCACCGCCGAGCCGGACCACACCGCCGAGCACGCCGGGCGCGCCATCCGCCAGACCACCGGCAGGCCGCCCAGGGTGAGGCCGATGAACAGGCTGTACATGATCCAGCGGTGATCGACCACCAGATCCTTGACCACTCCGGCCAGGAGCAGGATCGAAAGCGCCGCGGCGGTCGCCACCGAACCCAGCACCACCAGGGAGGGCAGACGGAAGCGCAGGGTCGAGACCTCGGCCATGCCCTCGATGAACCGGGGGTACACACCGGCCGCTACCAGCATGGTGCCGCCACTGATGCCGGGAACGAGGTTGGCCAGTCCCATCAGGATGCCGCCGAAGGTGCTGCGCAGGGCGAGGGCGGAGAGGGCGGTGGGCGGAGGGGAGTCGGAGGAGGGGCTCGGACGATTCACGGTGGCATCCTCGGAAATAGGGGTAGGGTCGTCGCGGAGCGACAGAGAGTAGCAGACTTCGGGTTCGGGAAGCTCAGGGCGTGCCGGGGCGCACCCCCGTGTAGCGGGCCCGCGGACGGATCAGCTGCCCGACCTCGTATTGCTCGATGGCGTGGGCGATCCAGCCCACGGACCGTCCGAGGGCGAAGAGGGTGAGGGCCGCATCGCCGGGCAGATGCAAGACCCTGGCGGTCATCACAAGGCCGACGTCGACCGTCGGGTGCTCACCCACGAGCTCCTGCCCGGCGGCGGCATAGGCCCGGCCCCAGGCCGCGGCCTCACTCTCAGGGGCGAGGCTCTCCACCCGGCGCAGGAGCTCCCGGGCCCGCGGATCACCCTCGGGGTAGAGCTTCTGTCCCAACCCCGGCAGAGCTTCCCCGCGACGCAGGCGGGCGGCCATGGTGTCGAGCAGGCCGTCGGGGGAGCCGCTCTCCTCGAGCAGGGCCTCCACGCGACGGGTGTGCCCGCCGTGGCGGGTGCCCTGCAGAGCGGCGAGGCCGGCGTGGACCGCGCCGTAGGGAGTGGAGCCGGCCGAGGCCACACAGCGGGCGGTGAACGACGAAACATTGAGCTCGTGGTCGAGGCAGAGCACCAGGCTGGCGCACAGGAGCCGCTGCTCTCGAGGCCCCGTGCAGCCCCAGCCGCGGGCCAAGGTCGCAACCAGGTCGCCGGCCCAGTGCTCCGGGCCCGCCGCGAAGCTCGTCAGGTGGCGGAGCACCCGGGCGCCGGTGCGGGCCACCGCCTCGGGGCGTTGATCCCAGGCCGCGGGGTCCGCCTGGGCCACCAGGGGGAGCAGCACCTGGAAATGCTCCACGCGGCCCAGCCCTGCGAGGGCCGGAGCCAGGACCGGCAGCTCGGGGATCGCTCGGGGTGGGGCCGCGGGGAAGAGCTGGGTCGCGGTCTCGGAGCGGCCGGTCCACAGCAGGGCCGCACACTCCTCGAAGCTCGACTCCGCGGCCAGCCGGCTGGCTTCCCGGCCGCGGTAGAAGAGGCGCCCATCCTCGATCAGGGTGATCTCCGAGGCCAGCACCGGCAGGCCGAAGTGCAGTGATTCTCCCACCCGCTCTTCGGTGATCGGGGTCCGCCGAGCCTTCAGCCGCTCGACCTCGGCCCGATCGTAGCGCCGGCTTCGGCCCGAGCCCGGGACCGACTGCAAGAGGCCGCGGCTCACATAGGCGTAGAGCGTCTCCACGCGAACGCCGAGGAGCTCGGCGGCCTCCCGAGCGGAAAGAAACGTCGTCATGGAGCGGAGGATACCAGGAACATAGATAGATTGATTAATTGATCAATATTGACGAAAAGGCCTCGTTCGGTCAATCTATAAGGGAGCCCGGCCTCAAAGGGCACTCACCGAAGGCACCCACCGAAGGAGATCGCGATGGAACATCGAGCGACCGATACGGCAGAAACGACAGTAGCGAAGATCTGGCCCGGACTGGAGGGAGTCGCCTTCGCCGAGACCCGCCTCAGCCGGGTCGATGGTGAGCGGGGAGAGCTGCTGCTGGCCGGGTACCCGGTCGAGGAGATCGCACCTCGGGTCCGCTTCGAGGAAATGGCCTACCTGCTGGTGAACGGAGAGCTTCCCGACGCCGACCCGCTCGACGAGCTGCATCGAGCTCTGGCAGCACGCCGGGCCCTGGGCGCACCGACCCGAGCCCTGGTGGAAGCCGCAGCCGAGCGCGGCGCCGCCCCGATGGATACCTTGATCATGGGCTGCGCCAGCCTCGGGCTCGAGGCGGACGCCCAGAGCAAGGACAGGGAGATCGCCGGTTTCGATGCCCGGTCCCTGCGCCTGCTGGCCGCCTTCCCGACCCTGGTCGCAGCGGCGTGGTGTCGGAGCCAGGGAAGAGAGCTTCCGCCCTTGCGGGAAGACCTCGGGCACAGTGCCCACTTTCTCTATCTTCTGCGCGGCGAGGAGCCGAGTGAAGACCAGGTCCGTGCCCTCGACACCTACCTCTGCACCGTGTCCGACCACGGCGCCAACGCCTCCACGTTCACCGCGCGGGTGATCGTCTCCACCCGGTCCGACGTGGTGTCGGCGGTCACCGGCGCTCTCGGGGCGCTCAAGGGGCCCCTGCACGGCGGAGCCCCCGGGCCGGCCCTCGACATGGTCTTCGAGATCGGCAAGCCCGAGCGTGCCGAGGAGCATCTGCGGGCCCGGCTCGCCGCCGGGGAGCGCCTGATGGGTTTCGGCCACCGGGTCTACAAGGTCCGCGATCCCCGGGCGTCGGTTCTCGCCGCGGCGGGGGAGAAGCTCTACGAGCGCTCCGGCGACCGCTCCCTCTACGAGCTCGCCCGCCACGTCGAAGAAGTGGCGGTGCGCCTGCTGGCCGAGCACAAACCCGGCCGCCGGCTCGACACCAACGTCGAGTTCTACACCGCCCTGCTGCTACACGGTCTCGACTTCGAAACCTCCCTGTTCACCCCCGTCTTCGCCATGGGCCGCATCGCCGGCTGGCTCGCCCACTGCCGAGAGCAGCTCGCCACCGGGCGCCTGATCCGTCCACGGTTGGTCTACACGGGTCCGGAGGGGTTGACTCTGGGATCACCGCGGCAACCGGCGGTGACTGGAGCTTGACGGGACTTCATGGAGCCTGTGCCGAGGCTCGTTCCCATCGGAAAATGCCCTCCGGTGGGGTCATCTCTCCAATTTCTTTAGAAGGCTCTCGCGAAGATCCCGATGAGGCAGCTCGTATTCCCTGAACGCCCGTTTCTTTCCGACGATCGCCGCTTCCGTCTTGACCCGAATGCTGTCCATCGGGTCGAAGACGATCTCCGTGAGCTTCTCTCCGAAACACTCTCTGAGGCTTTCTTCCGCGTGTCCGAGGTAGATTCCGAGAGCTGCTGGTCTGATGACGCCAAAATATTTGTCCGGGCGAGTTGTGGCGATGACGTGCAGCTTGTCTCGGAAGGAGCTCCAGGCGACTTCCGAGCCGTATCGTGCCTCGCCCTGTAACTTCATCATCCGATTGACGTCCTCGGCCGAGGAGGGCATGACCTTGCCGAGCGGCGCGAGGATATAGACTTCATGGGCGACGTTGATGACCTCTCTCTTGATTTCTTCGTGCTGGGGATTCCGGGTGAGGATTCCGTCTGGAATGCTGAGATAGTTCCCGGTCGTAGCGCTCACAATGAGCACCTTTTCACAGTCGACCTGCAGCGATTTCTTCACCCCGTTCAGAGCCCCTTTCAGCTCTTCCGCGGACTCTTCGCTGAGCGCGGCCTCGTAGGAAGAATCTGCGAAGCCCCCCAGGACTCTGCATCGGAAGAGAGTCTTGGCGGAGCGTTTGTCTCCGATTCTTCCGAAGGTAGTGAGATCCGAGACTCCGGGGAGATTGTTGGTGATGATGCTCAATCTCCGGGCCATACTCTTGTCGAATCGGAAAGAAGGGTTTTCGCAGAGTTTCCTGAAGATCGGGAAAACGGTCGAGCCGCCATCCAAGATCAGGATGATGCATAACTCTTCGTCGTCTACCAGCTTGGCCTGGATCTTCTTCACGACGGCGTCGGCAAGGTGTCCTTTTTCCGGTCCGAAATGAGAGCGTCTCACTTCGAAGAGTGACGACCGTGTGGTGAGGTGCCCCGGAATCTGATGGAAAGAAGCCGGGGCCTGGGGAGAGAGCTTCAGTGCATAGGTCATGAACTGAGAGCTGAATTCCTCCATGTCGCGAAGCGCATCGCGCTGACGCTGTTGAATCTCCCTCTGTTCGTCCTGGAGCCTCATCTGCTTGGCCTGGACATCGACCTTCAGTCTCGAGGTCTTGATCGAGAAATATGCTGCAATGGCAGCGACTGCGAGGGTACCGAGGCTGATGATGGTCTGTTGTGAGTCTTGCAACAAGGAAAAGATCGTCTGAGACATGTCTACCCTCCTGGGTCCAAGGGCCGGCCGGGCTGCGACTCCTCTCTTTCGAATGCTCCTCTCTACCTATTAGAGCGAATTCCCGGACGGATCCTGGCCAGGAGCCGGAGAGCTCCCGAGAGAGCTGCGGGAACCTTTCGCCGAAGTGCCGGGTCGAAAGGAGGGAACCACATCCGGAAGGAGGCCCTCCATGAAGAAGCTCGATCTCCTACCCTCCCGCTCCCCACGCAGGCTCTTGTCCGTCTTCGGAATCCTCTTGCTTTTCGCCATGCCCTCGGCGGCGACCTGGGACGAGGGTGTCGCTTCGTTCCATGCGCATGACTATCCGGCCGCGGCGGAAGCCTTCGCTCGCGTGGTCGAGCGCAGCCCGGAGGCTCACCAGGCCCACTACATGCTCGGCTTGAGCCTGCTGAAGCAGGAGCAGACGGCAGCGGCCCGGCGTTCGTTCGAGAAGGCGGTCGCCAGTGTTTCGGATTCCGCGGAGTATCGCCTGGCACTGGCGAGCACCGAGGTCACCCTGGGTCGCCATGACGACGCATTGTCGACGTTGCGCGAGATCGATCCGAAGAGGGTAGAGAAGGCGAGCCATCGAGAGTCTCTGGCGACCCTGTTGGGCAAGACGGCCCCCAGAGCGTCGGACCCGGCCGAGGCGGAGAGGATCGTACGGCGGGGCCTGGCGGCCGATGGCACGTCGGTTCCGCTACTCCTCGCCCATGCCTCGCTGGCGGAGAAGCGAGGGGCGATGCCGGAGCGGGCCGAGGCCTACGCAAGAGCCTATCTGGCGAGCCCGGAGGAGGCTCCGAGGCTCGGCGAGAAGGCGGCTCGGGCGCTGCTGAATGTGGGGCACGGGAGCCGGGACGAGACCGGTGGGAAGGCGTATCGGCGGGCGGTGGAGGTCACCTCCAGGCTGGTGCGGGAAGAGCCGGGTGGTGCGTCGTACTTCCTCGCCGGGCAGGCGGCGATGGGGAGCCGGGACTACGACGGCGCTCGGCAGTGGTTCGAGAAGGCTCTGGCCGCGGACCCACCCGTGCACAGGGCCCACCTGGAGCTGGGCAAGGTTCTTCTCGTCTCCGAGCGGCTCGAGGCGGCGCTGGCGCAGCTGGAACGGGCGCTGGAATCGGAAACGGATCCCCGGTACCTGCAGGACATCCATTCCCAGAGAGGCTCGGCCCTCCGGCACCAGGAACGTTTCGTGGAGGCCGCGGCGGCCTATGAGCAGGCGGGAAAGAGCAAAAAGGTGCAGGAGATGCACGAGCTCGAGGCGATGCGGCTGCAGAATGTGCAGTACGCGAAGGCCAAGGCGGAGTGTGCCGAGAAGGAGCGCCGGGTGGCCGAGCTGCGCGACCAGAACCGGGACCTCGAGGGCACCGAGGCCTGGCGCGATCTGGAACGGAAGATCACGGAGATCCTCGCCGGCTGCGAGCAGTTCCACGACGAGGCCTGACTCTCTCCCCGGGCGCCGCTTCGCCCGGTCGGCCGCGGTGGTCCCTGTGGTAGGGTGATCGCACCGACCAACAAGTTCGGATGGGCGGTCGACCGGCTCTCTCTCGGGTCGGTCCCGAGGTGAGGGCAGTGTCTCAGAAGCGGCGTGAGCAACGGGCCAAATCGAGCTCGAAGCGGGTAGAGGTCGAGCGTCTCTCGACCCCGGACCAGCTGGATCAAGTCATCCAGGTCGCCAGGTTTCCCCACTGGCTGGCCCTCGGAGCCCTGGTGGTGGTGCTGGCCACGGCGCTGGTGGCGAGCTTCACCATCGCCGTGCCGGTCAAGGTGCGGGGAGAGGGGATCCTGATCAATGTCGGGGGGATCCTCAACGTCACCTCCAACACCGAGGGTCGCCTGCTCGAGCTCCTGGTGAAGCCGGGAGATGCGGTGGCCGAGGGGCAACGGGTGGCTCGGGTCGACCAGCCCCAGCTGCGCCGACGGCTGCGCGACCGTGAAGCCCGGTTGGCGGAGGCCCGCGGCCGGCGGCGGACGGTGGAGGCCTTCCAGCGCCGGATCACCGACACCCAGCACCGCACCATCGCCAACCAGCGCCGCGCCCTCGAGCAACGCTACGAGTTCGCCAAGCGTCGCCTTTCCCTACTCCAGGAGCAGCTCGAAGGAGAGCTCCGACTCCAGGAGCAGGGCATCATCTCCCGCCGCCAGCTGACCGAGACCAGCACCGAGATCAACGAGGCCAAGAGCGAGCTCACCTCCCTCGACAACGAGATCCAGCGTTTTCTCGAGATCGTCACCGCCCAGGAGCTGGAGCACGAACGGGAGCTGCTGGAGCTGCAGATCGAGATCAGCGAGCTGGAGCGCCAGGTGGCCGGGCTCGGAGAAGAGCTGCGCCGCAGCTCCGAGGTGGCCAGCCCCTACTCCGGGCGGGTGATCGAGCTGATGGTGAATCGGGGGGAGATCGTCGACCGCAATGGCGCCCTCTTCAGCCTCTTGCCCACTGCGACGACGGCCGCGGCTGCGACGACCCCGGGAGGAGGAGCGTCGTTGCGGCCGGCGGAGGCTCCGGCTCCGTCGCAGGGCGAGCTGGTGGCGGTCCTCTATGTTCCGCCCGCAGAGGGCAAGAAAATTCGCCAGGGGATGGAGGTCCAGGTCGCGCCGACCTCCATCAAGCGCGAGGAGTACGGATTCATGCTGGGCTCGGTCGAGGCGGTGGCGGAAGTGCCGTCGACCACCGAGGGCATGATGCGGATTCTGAAGAATCAGCAGCTGGTGCAGCAGCTTTCCCGAGATCATGCTCCCTTCGAGGTGTTGGTGCGCTTGCAGACCGACCCCACCACCACCACCGGCTACCGCTGGTCGTCGTCCTCGGGGCCGGAGGTGGAGATCAACGTCGGCACCCTCTGCGGCGGCGACGTGATCACCGAACGGGAGCGGCCGATCCTCCTCCTGCTGCCGGCCCTGGGGCGGCTCTTCCGTGGCTGAGAGCCAGGCTCGCGGGGAATCCGCCGGCCGCTTCCGGCTCGCCCTCGGGCGCTGGCTGGGAGGTGGCCACCGGGTCCGGACTCCCACGATGCTGCAGATGCAGCCCGCCGAGTGTGGCGCGGCTTGCCTGGGAATCGTGCTCGGGTACCACGGCCGCCACGAGCCCCTGGAGAAGCTGCGCCACGCCTGCGGTGTGTCGCGAGACGGGGCCAAGGCGTCCAACGTGCTCGCCGCGGCCCGCTCTTTCGGCATGGTGGCCAAGGGCTTCGGCCTCAATGCCCGCAAGGCCCGGCGAGCGCCCCTGCCCTTCGTCGCCCTGTGGAACTTCACCCACTTCGTGGTGGTCGAGGGTTTCGATCCCGACCGCGTGTACCTCAACGATCCCGCCAGCGGCCCGCGGGTGGTGTCGTGGGAACGGTTCATCGCCTCCTACTCCGGGGTGCTCCTGGCGTTCGAGCCGAGCGAGGGTTTCGCCACCAACCGGCGGCCTCCGGGCTCTCTCGGCAGCATCGCCGAACGCACCCGGGGCTCGCGGTGGGCGCTTCTCTTCGTCTTTCTCGCGAGCCTGCTCCTCTTCGTGCCCGGCCTGCTGATGCCGGCGTTCCAGCGGGTCTTCGTCGATTTCTACCTGGTGCAGAGCCAGGCTGCCTGGTACGGGCCGATCCTGTGGCTGATGGTGGCCACGGCACTCTTCACCGGGGGGGCGAGCTGGCTCTTCGACAACAGCCTGATCCGTTTCTACACCAAGCTCCAGACCGCCTGGTCGAGTCAGATGGTGTGGCGGGTGTTACGCCTGCCGGTGGACACTTTCGCCCAGCGCTCGGGGGGCGATATCAGCTCGCGGATCCAGTCGAACGGCTGGCTCGCCTGGCTCGTCACCGGAGAGGTGGCACGGGGGTTTCTCGGCCTCTCGACCCTGGTGATCTATGCCCTGGTGATGGTGCAGTACGACGTCTGGCTGACCCTGGTCGGTGCCGGCCTGGCGTCGCTCAACCTCCTGGCCTTCTTTCTCGTCTCGCGGCAGCTGGAAGACCGCAACCAGGAGCTCCACCGGGATCGAGGAAAGTCCTCGGGGCTGCTGATGCAGGGATTGCTCTCGATCGACTCGCACCAGGCCAGCGGCACGGAGTCGGTATTCTTCAGTCGCTGGGCCGGGTATCAGGCCAAGGTGGCCAATGCGGTGCAGGCGATCGGTGTCCGGCGGGTGATGCTCACGGCTCTACCCTCCTTCCTCGGGTTGCTGAGCACCGCGGCGATCCTGTACCTGGGCGGGTTACGGATCATGGCGGGCGAGATGACTCTGGGCATGTTGGTGGCCTTCCTCGGCCTCACCGCGGCTTTCATGCTCCCGATTCGCCAGGTGATCAACTCCAGCACCGAGCTGCAGGAGGCGCAGGGTTTGCTCACCCGGCTCGACGACGTCCTGCGGCAGGACGTGGATCGGGAGTTCCTCGAGTCGGAGGCGCCTCCGGAGGCGACCCACGGGCGAATCGGCTTGCCACGGAAGCTGGGGGGCTCCCTGGAGCTACGCCGGCTGACCTTCGGCTTCAATCCCCACGAGCCACCGCTGATCGACGGCTTCGATCTACACCTCGCAGCGGGCGCCCGGGTGGCCCTGGTGGGTTCCTCGGGCAGCGGCAAGTCGACCCTCGGGCGGTTGATCGCCGGGGTGCTCGAGCCCTGGTCGGGACAAGTGTTGATCGATGGCTACGATCGTGCCGAGATTCCGCGCGAGGTGTTCCGCAACACGGTGGCCATGGTCGACCAGAAGATCGCTCTCTTCGAGGGGACGGTGGCCGAGAACATCACCATGTGGGACCCCACCCTGCCCGAGGCGAGGATCGTGGCGGCGGCGAAGGACGCCTGCCTGCACGAGGAGATCGCCGGGCGCCCGGACGGGTATCGGCAGTCGATCCAGGAAGGAGGACGAAATTTCTCCGGCGGAGAGCGGCAGCGGATCGAGATCGCCCGCGCCCTGGTCACCGGCCCGAGCCTGCTGATCCTCGACGAGGCGACCAGCGCTCTCGATGCCCGGACCGAGAACCAGATCATGGAGAATCTGCGCCGTCGCGGCTGTACCTGCATCCTCATCGCCCACCGCCTGAGCACCATTCGCGATTGCGACGAGATCGTGGTGCTCGAAGCGGGGCAGGTGGTGGAGAGAGGGACGCACGAAGAGCTGCTGGCCCGAGCGGGGGCCTACCGCTCGCTGGTGGAGGGTTGAGGGGATGAGCCGGGGGATCGAGCAGGATCTCGGCCCGGAAAGGGTGAGGATTCTCAACGGAGCCGACGGCCCTCTGCGTGTGGTCGGCGGGGGGGGCGAGGTCTACGCCGAGCTGCTGGGGAGCGGAGGGCGGGTCGCCGGACGTCGGTTCCTCTTCGGGGTCGACGTCGGAGAGGCTCTGTTTCCCTTGCCGCAGAGTCCCGATCTGCGGGTTGTGGTGGTGGGCCAGCGAGCCGCGGAGATCGAGTCGTTGGCCTCACCGGAGGCCCTGGGTCCGGAGGCCCGGGTGTTGGCAGAAGGATGGCTGGAGAAGGTTCTCGGTGCCCTGGCGAGCTTCGAGCCGCCGCCCCGGGGGCTCGACCAGACCCTGGCTCCCGGTGGCCGGAGCGAGCTCTCCGGCGGGGAGCGGGTCACCGGCTCGGATTGGGTGCTGTGGGTCCGGGTCGAGGAAGGGGAAGTCGGTCTCTTCGATCACCCGGTAGTCGAAGGGCCGGGTCTTGAGGTCGTACCCTTGAACGACCGGTTGTGGCTTCGCGCCGCGGGGCCGTCGGCATTGCGGGTCCTGCCGCGAGACGAGGTCGAGTCGGGGGCCGCATGGCTCGGGTGGCTGCACTCGTTCCACGCCGCCGCGGTGGAGGCTCTGGCCAACGGGCTCCTGCGAGAGCATCGGTCCGAAGAAGAGAGGCTGGCCGCCAAGGCTTCGCTGCTCGGCGATGCCCGGCAGCGGATGCTGCAACGCTTCAGCCAGGTGATCGACGACCCGGCCGGAGAGGACGGTGGGGCGGGGCTGCCGCCTCTGGTGGCCGTGTGCCGACGGATCGGTGAGGCCCTCGGAGCAGAGATCGACCTGCCGCACGGGGTTCGTCGCGGCGCCACCGTGACGGAGCAGATCGAGACCATCAGCCGGCGCTCTCGTCTGCGGGCGCGGCAGGTGGTTCTGCGCGATGGCTGGTGGCGGCGAGAATCCCGGCCGATGCTGGCCTTCTGGCGCGATACGGGACGGCCGGCGGCGGTGCTGCCCGGCCGCCGCGGACCGCGCCTCTGGGAGCCGGCCGGTGACGCCGGAGGTCCGAGAGTGCAGCCGATCACCCGCGAGCTTGCCGCTGCCATCGACCCGGTGGCGTTTTCGTTCTACCGGATCCTGCCCGACCGGCGCCTGAAGGCGTGGGACGTCCTGCGTTTCGCTCTCGCCGAGTGCCGTCGAGATCTGGCGCTGGCGGTGGTCTATGCCGGCCTGGTGATGGCCATGTCGGCCCTGGTGCCGGTGGCCACCGGCACGATGATCGACGTCACCATTCCTTCTCACCAGCGTTCCCAGCTGCTGTTGATCGCGCTGGGCCTGGGGATCGCCGCCGGCGCCGCCTTCAGCTTTCGGGTCGCCCAGGACATCGCCGTGTTGCGGGTGCAGGGCAAGATGGCCGAAGCGCTCCAGCCGGCGATTCTCGACCGCCTGCTGCGACAACCCAACCGCTTTTTTCGTCAGCACACCGCGGGAGATCTGGCGGAGCGGGTCAAGGCGGTGGAGACCCTGGAGTCCCGCCTCGCGGAAGGGGCCCTGCCCACGGTGCTGGCGGGGCTCCTGTCGGCCGGGAACTTCTTGCTGCTGATCTGGCTGGAGCCGACCACGGCGCTGGTGGCCTGTGGACTGCTGGTCTTCCTGCTGCTGGTCTTCGCGGTGTTCGCCGGCCGCCAGCAGCGGTTCTGGCTCGCCATTCAGCAGATCGAGGGGCGCCTCGCGACCCTGGTGCTGGAGATGATCGCGGGAGTGCACCGGATTCGCCTAGCCGGTGCCGAGGACCGGATGTTCGTGCGCTGGGGCAAATTGTCGATGAAGTTCCGGGACGTTCTTACCCGCTGCTACGACGCCGAGGTGGCGTTCCACACCTTCTTGCGGATCTACGGCCTGCTCGCCCTGGCGGTGATCTTCGGGCTCCTCGGCCGGTCGGAGAGCGAGCTGTCCACCGGTGGTTTTCTCGCCTTCGTGGCCGCCTTCACCCTGGTGCTGCAGGGGTTCTCCGAGATGGCTGGCACCCTGCTGCAGTCGACCGAGCTGGTGCCGATGGTGCGGCGGATGCGGCCGCTGCTCGAGAGTGTGCCGGAGAGTGATCTCGACAAGACGCACCCGGGGACGCTGAGCGGGCACCTGGAGGTCGCAGAGGTGGGTTTCCGGTACGACGACGACCTGCCCGAGGTCTTGCAAGGGGTGACCTTCGAGGTCCAGCCGGGAGAGAGCGTGGCCATCGTCGGGCCTTCCGGGTGTGGCAAGTCGACCCTGCTGCGGCTGATCCTGGGGTTCGAACGCCCGACCTCGGGCAGCATCTACTTCGACGGCAAAGATCTCGCCGGTCTCGATCTGCGGGAGGTACGCCACCAGATCGGGGTGGTGCTGCAGCACGACGAGCTGATGGAGGCGACGCTCTACGAGAACATTCGCGGTGACAACGAGGTCTCGGTGGAGGAAGCCTGGCGGGCCGCCCGCATGTGTGGCATCGAAAAAGACATCCGGGCGATGCCGCTGGGCATGTTCACGGTGGTCTCGGCCCAGGGCTCGGAGCTCTCCGGTGGCCAGGTGCAGCGCCTCCTGATCGCCCGCGCGCTGGCCGCACATCCACGCATCCTGCTGCTCGACGAGGCCACCTCGGCCCTGGACAACAAGACGCAATCCATCGTGACGGAGAGTCTCGATCGGCTTCGGGTCACCCGATTGGCCATCGCCCACCGGCTGAGCACGGTGAAGAATGCCGATCGGATCCTGGTGATGGTGGGAGGGAAGATCGTGGAGAGCGGAGAATATGAAGAGCTGATGGCTGCCGGCGGAGCCTTTGCCGCCCTGGTGCGGCGCCAGCTCCATTCGTGAAGGTTCGTGAAGGAGGAAGCGTGCAGAAGATTCTGTTCATCCTCGGTCAGCTCAACGACGGAGATGTCGAATGGTTGACCCGGCAGGGGACCCGGCGCAAATACCCGGCCGGCTCCGAGCTGATCGTCGAGGGCGAGCCCAACGCCGATCTCTTCATCGTGCTGGAGGGGCACGTCTCGGTCTCGCTCGCCGAGCGAGGGGAGGTCGATGTGCTGGGCAGCGGCGAGTTCCTGGGGGAGATGTCGCTGGTGGACTCGAGGCCGCCTTCGGCCACCGTCACCGCCCTGGAAGACTGCTACACCCTCTGCATTCCCCACCACACCGTCCGCCAGCAAGTCGAGCAAGACCTTGGGTTCGGGATGCGTTTCTACCGCGCCCTGGCCACCTTCCTCTCCCAGCGTCTCCGGGGGGAGAGAACGCTCGAGCTCGGGGAGGTGGGCCTCCTCGCCGACCGCGAGCTCGACGGCGAGCTCGACGCCTACGTGCTCGACAACGTCCAGGTCGCCGGAGAGCGTTTCGCCCGCCTGCTCAAGACCCTGCGCAGAGCACCGGTAGAGACGCCCGACGAGCCGGGCGCCGGGGGACCGTAGCCCTCGCGCTGCTGGCGCCCGAGCGACTCCCACCGCGCCCGGCGGCGCGCTTCCTCGACAGAGTCCCACGGTCTCCATGTCGGCGCGCCTCGAGCGTCGACGGCTCTCCGCCCCCGATCCCGGTGTCTCCGGTGGGAGACCAGCCATTTCGAAGCCCGACCTCCAAGCCGCCGAGGGGCTCTGCCTTCTCGGTATACGGAAGCGATTCTCTGGAAATTTTCGTCGCTGTGCGTCTGAGTAGCTCTCCAGGAGAAGAAAAGTGAGGAATTTTGCCTCCTGGACAGTGAGATCTCTCGTTTCTCTGGGCCCTTTCGTATACCGTCATTACGAACCAAATACACAGGATCCGCAATGTCGCGGGCCCCAGTACCCAGGAGGTGAGACGATGCATTCGCTTAGGAAAATTTGGCTATTTGGAGACTTCGATATGTGTGCAGAATTTGGACCCATGATCGATCCACATGGGTAGGGCTTCGGGTCGATCGCGCGTTGCACTCGCAGCTCTCGAGGTGGAGCCATGATTCGAATTCTCGACACGGATGTCCAGAGTTCACTCACCCTGGGAGCAGCGGGTCGGCGATCGCCACAGAGTCGAGAGAGCCCGGTGCCTGGATACGGATCCGGGCGAGGTACCCCTGAGCCAGACGAGGGCCTGTCCCTTCGCTCGGGGGCCTCGAGACCTCGATCCGTCGAAGGGTGATCGAGCTCTTTCGGCTCTAGGAGCTGCGTTCGACTAGAGAATCCGGTCCGCCTGCATGCAGGCGGACTCGGATTCTTGGATGGTTCGAGCCGCCTCGCTCAAGCCTTCGGCGGTCAGGGCCGTTCCAGCGATCACTGCCCTCAAGAGGCTGAGAACCACCGTCTCGATCACCGGGTTGGATCGCAGAGGTTGAAGCAGAGGAATGAGCTCCTTCGTGACCCGCGTAGCGGCCGCAGGTGCATTGTTCTCCAGGTAGAGCTCGGCCAGGTCGAGGGAGACCAGGACGGATTGGACGGGTGCCGGCTGCATCAACATCTCCCGGGCCTCGTTGAATCTGGCTTCTGCGGTTCGGTGATCTCCGAGCCGATTTGCCAGGTGCGCCCGAGTCCAGCAGATCATGCCTTCCTCATAGGGTTGGCCTTCGACTTGCGCCAGGGCAAGAGTCAGGTTCCTCTCGGCCTGGCCGAGCTCTCCGGTCTCGAGGTAGATCAGGCCGAGGCTTTGATAGGCCGAGCAGCGAAATGCCGAACGCTCGGGTAGATGGTGGAGAGCCAGGCGGAAGTTCCGGACCGCGGGCTCGATACGGCCCAGGTTGTAGAGGTGCCGGGCTCGGGTCACCAGGGCCTGGCCGATACCGATCGAGGAGCCCATGTCGGAGAACTCCAGGTACGACTCGTTGGCGATGGCAAGGGCCACACCCGCATCGGCGGTGATTCGTAGGGCCACTGCGGAGAGCCGCAGCAGCGCATCGGCTCGAAAGAAATCGGCCTGCAGGTCGGTCGCGACTCGATGGCAGAAGCAGAGGGCCGCGTGGGCGTGATCGGTCCGGTGCAATCGAAGCTGGCAGGCAGACCATTCGAGGAGAAGCGGAAGCGCAAGAGGCTCGGGAAGCCGACCTCTGGCCAGCAGGCCCAGTGATGATTCTGCCAGCTTTGCCGCGGTCGAAGGATCGGACTTCAGGCGAGCCCGGATGAGATCGAGCGGGGATTCGTAGAAGTGGCGGATATCAGGCCGAGTGGCGAGCTCCAGGTCTGCCGTCAGACGTTCGACGAACAGATTCGCCTGGGGATTCGAAGTCCCCATCAAGAGCTCGGTCGAGTCGAGGGGCTTCCTCGCGGGGGGCTGGAGGGCTCTCTCGAAGAACTGGACGGGATTCTCTCCCAGAAGATCCAGGACGTCGAAGAGGGTCGTGAGGCGCATGGTTCTCTTGTTCATATCTTTGGTGATGTAGCCGGTAGCTCGTTGGAGGCCGCGGTTGACCCTCTCTTTCCAACCGTGACCGATCTTCTCGCTACCGACTTGTCGGAGTTGCTGGAACACTGAGCTCACCGGGTCGAATTCGGACTCCATGAACGTACCCTCTGAAGATTCTTTTTGATTTCTTGCATTGTAGATGTCTTCGCCGGAGGAATCCAGGGGAATAGGCCGGTGCAATTACTCCATTCCACAAATCAGGCAAATGGGCTGGTTTCGCTGCCGGCATGTCTTCTTTTGCAGGGCTGCGGGTACCTTCTCTGGGCGAAATCCCTGTCAGGTCCGACCGGGCTCCGCCGCTCCGATGCCGAGGCGGTGGCGCTCTCCGGCGAGGACCGGTTTGAGAAAGAGGAGAGTGCGATGAAACTGATTGAAGCGAGCCCTACACTGGAGAGCCTGCAGCGGCTCCTGGAGGTGGCCCGGTCGGCCCCGGTGCCGAACGAGAGCCTGGTGCGACAGATCCGTAGCCTGGTCTTCGGCGAGCGGCTTCTGGCGATTGCGTTTCCGGACATGGCGTCTCCGCCGAAGAAGGAGACTTGCCGAGCCTTTCTGCGATACCTGCGCGAGAAAGACTCGAAGACCCTTCTCGATTTCGAAGAGCTCTTGATCCAGGCGGGCTATAGCCGATGGGTGAGCGAGAGCCACCTGGAAGCCCTGCTCGAAGCCCAGGAATGGAACCACCCCGTGGTGATCCTGGGGTATTCGTTCTCTCGGGCGCAGCTTCCGGAGCTGATCCACATCATGAGCGGCTGGGTTCGCAACCGGAACCACGACGACCGGCAGAGGTGCCGTCGAGTGCTGGAGAAGCTCCTGGCCACCCAGCAGCTGGAAGATCGGGCACGTCGGCGCCGGCAGCGTGCTCGAGCGGGCTGAGGCTCAGTACCAGCGGTAGATGATCTGCAGGGTCACGAGGAACAGACAGATCATCCCGTTGAGCACGAAGCTGGCTCGGGCCAGCCAGCGCCGGGTGGGGTGGCGCCAGCCGAAGAGCCCGGCGAAGGTACCGAAGCCGCAGAGGGAGCCCACGATCCAGACCACATCTCGCGGCCAGATCCAGGCTCGACCGTAGTCGAAGAACAGAGAGACGAGGAAGGCCATCGCCGAGAGCGCCGGCCAGTGTGTCTCGAGAGTCACGGCATCGTATTCGCTGCGGATCGGCGAGGGGCTCAGAGCCGGCCTCCCAGCTCCAGCCCCAGCCAGCAGGTGCCGAGGGCGAGGAGCAGGCTCGCTCCGATATTGGCCACGGCGATGCCGGGGAGTCCCTGGCGAAAGGCGGCCAGGGTCTCGACGGAGAAGGTCGAGAACGTGGTGAAGGCGCCGAGGAAGCCGGTGGCGAGCAGGAGCCGCAGCTCGACGGAGACTCCCGGGCGCTCCCCCGCGAGATACCCCGCCAGCAAGCCGAGGGCGAACGAGCCGATGACGTTGACGAGCAGGGTGCCGAAGGGAAAGAAGAGTGGGGCCGACCAGCGGGTCACCCAGCTGCTGAGCCAGTAGCGCAACACCGCCCCGGCGGCTCCACCCACCGCGACGGCGATCACCTGGAGCATGGAGCCCATCCTCGTACGGAGTCGTTCGAGCGCTGCATGGCGGGAATTGTAATCGCTCGGCTCCGGAAATGGCACGAGCTCGATGGCGAGCTCTCGGTGCGTAACGAACGGTCCGACGGCGGATCTCGAATGGACAGGAAGGTGTGGATTCGGAGCCGGCGCGCCGGAGAAGAAGGTGTCGACGGCTCGTGAGCGGTTTTTCTTGCGAGATGGAGATCGAACCATGGAGATCCTTTCTTCGAGCGGCCGTGGAGCTCTTCGGGCTCTGATCTGGCTGGGAACGGCCGCGGCCCTGGCGACGGGCTGCGCCAGCGTTCCGGGTGAGCCACCGGTAGACGCGGCGTCCGGTGCGGCGACGGAACGTAGCGCGAGGTCGATCGACGACCCAGGTGGGTCGGAGATTTCACCGGTGGGGGAGCCCGCGGCGCTGGCCGGAGCTTCGGGCTCGCAACCGGAGGCCGGTGCGGAGATGGCGCCTCCTCTCGGGGTCACGGTGACCGAAGACGCGGCCCTCGCCCACCTGGCTCTGGCGCTGCGCCAGCACGAGGCGGGCGACGCCCTGGCCGCCCGGCATCATCTGTCGATCGTCCTCCGCACCCTGCCCGAGAGCTCCGGCGCGGGGGATCCGGAGAAAGTGCTCGACGCGCTGGCGCTGCTCGGAATGGGCCTTCGAGACGGCCTCGGACATCTCGACGTGCGAACGTCGGCGCGGGAGATCCTGATGCTCGATCCGCCGACGGTCGCGGGCTCGGAGCAGCTGGCGGCGGAGGTAGGGTTCGTCGAGGGTGAGCTGCTGCAGATTCTGGCCCGCCTCGGCGCGGCCCCGCCGGGCGCCGACGTGCGCGAGATCTTTCTCGACGAGGTGGAAGCCGCCATCGCCGACTTCACCGGTCCGCAGCGGGCCTTCTTCGCCAACGCCTACGGGCGCTTGCCGAAATACTGGCCGATGATCGAAGAAGAGCTCACCCGGCGCCATCTCCCGGCCGAGATCGCCTACATGGCCCTGGTGGAGAGCGGGTTCCAGCCTCGGGCGCGAAGCCGCGCCGGGGCGCGCGGGCTCTGGCAGTTCATGCCCGGCACGGGGCGGCTGTACGACCTCGATTCCCTCGACGACTTCCACGACTCGCGCCTCTCGACCCGGGCCGCTGCCGAGTACCTGCTCGACCTGGTGGGGATCTTCGGTCCGCGTTCGTTCCTGCTGGCGATGGCTTCCTACAACGGCGGCGAGGGCCGCGTGCAGCGCTGCCTTCGCCGCCTGGACGACCCCTTTACCGGGCGCTCGTTCTGGCACATCCGGGGGTGCCTGCCGCGAGAGACGCGCGATTACGTGCCGCGAATTCTCGCGGCGGCGGTGATCGGCCGCAATCCCCAGCGCTTCGGCTTCGAGCTGCCGACCCCGGGCTCCGATCTGGGCGATCTGGAGGTGGTGGTCCTGCCCCGGGTGGTCTCCCAGGCATGGGTGGCGAAGCGGGTCGGTTGGTCTCTGGCGGAGCTGCGCTCGGTGAACAGCGACCTGGCCCGCGGCTCGTCGCGCACGCCGGGGCGGAGCTTCCCGCTCCTGGTGCCGAGGGGGCGGGGTGCCGAGCTCCGTTCCGCCTCCGCAGATCCTTCCTCGACCGGTGCTCTCGTCGCCGGAGGAAGGGTAGCCGATCCACTGACGGGCTCCTACCGGGTGCGCCGGGGCGATACGTTGAGCACCATCGCCCGGCAGCACGGAGTCGGCTACCGCACGTTGGCGAGCTGGAATGGTCTCGAGCCACCCTATCGTCTGGCGGTCGGGCAGGTGCTGGTGCTGCGGGGCTCGGCGCGGTCGGCCGTTCGCTACACCGTGCGCCGAGGCAACACCCTGCAGGCCATCGCGCAGCTCTTCGGGGTCGAGATCGCCGAGATCAAGAGCTGGAACGGGCTCGGCGGAAGCCGGCTGCAGGTCGGACAGACGCTCGAGATCCGGCCGCCACGGCCGGTGAAGGTCGAGCGCTACCGGGTGCGCCGGGGCGATACGGTGGGTGCGATCGCTCGCCACTTCGGGGTGCCGGTGCGCGATGTGCTCACGGCCAATGGCCTGGAGCAGCGGAGCGTGATTCGCCCCGGTCAGAATCTGGTGGTCTTCGACGTCTGAGGGGGCTGCTAGTGGCCCGTGCGGAAAGCTCGTTGAAGTTTCCACGAGCAGTTTCTGTTCCTGGCAAGGCGGGGCGACACAGGAATACCGGGGGTCTTTCGAGGAGCCCCAACGCCGCAAGGGGCGGAAAGAGCCGATGGAAAGTCAGCGGAATTTTCCGCACGGGACACTAGGGGTAGTAGCCGCTCATCGCTCGCACCTCGCGGCCATCGACCTTCACCTCGACCCGGCGGAAGAGGGCGGAATCCTTGTCGCTGGTGGACTGGTAGGCGAGCAGGTACTTGCCGCGGAGCTCGGTCTGGATCGAATCGTAGATCGCCTCCAGCTCGTCGAGATCCTCGACGAAGAATGCCCGGCCGCCGGTTTCTTCGGCGATCTGCCGCAACACCTTGCGATGCGCCTTTTCGCGAGCCGCCTCCTGGAGTCCGATGGCGTAGATGGTGACACCGGCGCGGTAGGCGTATTCCAGGGTGTCTTCGAAGGCGAAGGTGCTCGATTCGTCGTGTCCGTCGGAGAGCAGCAACAGGGCCTTCTGGCCGCGGATGCCGTGGAAGTAGTGCAGGGCGAAGACCAGGCTGTCGTAGAGGGCGGTTCCGCCGTTGGCGCGCAGGGATTGGAGTGACGCCTGCAGCGTAGGGATCTCGTTGGTGAACCGCATCGCAACCTCGGGCCGCTCGTTGAAGGTGATCAGGGCGAGGCGATCCTTGGGGGTCACGGCCTCTTCGATGAACCGCAGCCCGGCGGCGGTCACGGTTTCGAGGCTGTCTTCCATGGAGGCCGAGACATCGAGCAGCAGTCCGGCGTGGATCGGCAGGTCGCTGACCCACTCGAAACGGCGCAGAGACTGCCGGTTCCCGTCTTCCTCGACCCTGAAATCCGCTTCCTGCAGGCCGGCCACCGGGCGGCCCTGGCGATCGTGCACGGTGGCGTAGACCTCCACCATCTGCACGTCGATCTCTTCCAACACGTCGGGGGCGTTGAGAAAGACCACGTCCTCGGAGGCATTGCCGTCCGTCAGGTAGCCCACGGCGCGGACGTAGACCATGGCGCCGGGAGCCGGCAGGAGCAGGGGCTGCACGTAGGGAGGCTGGTGGAGCACCGCGACCCGACGTTCGTCGAGAAAGAGCTCGAGCCGGTCCAGCTCTTCTCCATCGGGGACCTGGATGTCGACCACGGCGCGGGCGCTGGCGTCGTGGGTCTCGTCGGAGCGAGGCTCCGTGAGCCGAACCCGGAACCGCTGACCACCCGGATTCAGCTGCAGCTCGTCGCGGGCCACTTCCGTGCCCCGGGCATCGAAAGCGCCGACCCGGAGCCGGTGGGGAGCCGGGGTGTCTCCCAGGTCCAGCTCGACGGTAAAAGGAGCGCGGCGTTTGGTGAGCACCGGCTTGTCGTCGAGGAAGAAGGTCACTTTCTCGAGAGCCCCGGAGGTGAAGGTCTTGAAGCGGACCAGGCCGGTGAGCACCGTCTGCGGCGGCGGGAGGAGGCGGATCACGTGCTCGCCCCGGGCGGTGGCCGCGTCGGCCTCGGCCAGCAGGGTGAAGAGCTCGGAATCCTCGAGCCGGGGCACCGGCGCCTCGTGATCGATGCGGGGCACCTCCAGGTCTCGTTCCAGGAGCGCGAACCGGCGCCCGTAGAGATCCTCGACCTTGACCAGGAGCTTCGCCGGCCCCGGGCGCAGGTAGCGCTGGAAGACCAGGGGAAGCGTGGGGCCGCGGTCCGCCGGTAGCTCGAATTGATATCGAAAACCCTCGAAGATCCGGTCGCCGCGGACGATCTCCCCGACCAGCGCGAAGCGGTAGGAGGGAGCCTGCTCCACCGTCGCGACCGCCGAGGCGGGAATGGCCACGAGGCCCTGCAACACGGTGCGCTGCTGGTGGTGCCCGGGAAAGGTGAGCTGCATCTCGGCGGGGAAGGTCTCGGCTCCCGGCGGCAGCTGGGTGCTGTTGTTGAGATGAGTGGAGAGCCACTCCTTCGAAGGTGCCTCGGGGGGCTCGAGAAAGGCCTCTACCGCGGCATCGTAGTAACGCTCGCCCTTGTAGTAGCGGGTGATCTCCTTGGTCGCCAGGTCGGGGTTGAAGTGGCCGCACATCTCCTGCAGCTGGTTGGTTCCCACCTTGCGGCGCTGCACCGGCTCCAGAGGCCGGATGGTGCTCCAGACCTCGTAGGGGCGGTTCCAGGAGTAGGTCAGGAGGGTTACCGGGAAGACGGTCTTGTCGCCGACCTCGTAGTACCAGGTCTCGAGCGCCCGGGTGCGGTCGATACAGTAGGTGAAGGGCTCGCCCCGCAGCAGGAGCACCCGGGCGCGGCCGTCGAGCAGGGTCTCGTAGCGGGCTCGGGCCATGGAGGCATGTTCGTCCCAGGGGATCTGCAGCTCGTTCAGGTGGGTCCTGGGGTCGGGATCGCGCTCTTTCCAGAAGGCGTCGACGAAGGCCTGGCGGCGGTATTCTTCTTCGATCGACAGGTAATACTCGCGCTCCTCGTCGGTGATCAGGAGATCGACCAGCTCCAGCCACGCGCGTTGCTCCGGCGTCGCCTCGGGGGTGGGTGGGATCGACGTTTCCTCGGCCGTGGCCGCCAGGCTCGAGGCCAGGAGCAATGCGGCCAGAAGCACCCATCGTCCGGGGCTCGGAGCGCTCCCGGGTCGGCAGGCCGGCATCGGCTCGGCGGGCTGGACCACGTTCGGCTTCATGGGTAGGGGCTCCGGAGCCACCGGATTTCCGGAGGCTCCGCGCCAGATCCTATGCAAGGTCGGTACCCGGTCCGTGCGACGCGGAGTCGTGGATCGCGGGAAATCCGTGGCCTCGGGCGAGAGCATCTCTGTCCTCCTCCGCGGACGGGGGAGAGACGTCAGGCGCGAAGGATCTCGAGCTCCTCGAGCAGGGTCGAGACGTCGACGTAGCGCTCGTCCCGGTCGCGGGCGAGACAGCGCATCAGAATCCTCTCCAGGTCCGCCGGCATGGCGTCCCAATATTCTCGCGGCGGAGTCGGCGACTCCTGCAGCTTGCGCGTGATGATCTCGAAGATGTTGCCCTGGGTGGAAAAGGGCAGGTGACCGGTGAAGATCTCGTAGAGCACCACACCACAGGCGTAGAGGTCGGCCCGCTCGTCGGGCTCCAGGCCCTCGAGCTGCTCGGGAGCGAGGTAGAAGGGGGTGCCGACGATCGCCCCGGGCTCGGTGGTGGCGGGTTTCATACGCTGCATGGGCCGGGCGATGCCGAAGTCCATCAGCTTCACGTTGCCGTTGGGCTCGATGATCAGATTCTCCGGCTTGATGTCCCGGTGCAGAATGCCCTGGGAGTGAGCAGCCACCAGGCCCCGGCACAGCTGCCGCGAGGTGCGCAGACCGGCGGAGAGGGGCAGGCGCCCGGAGCGCTCCAGCAGCTGCTTGAGCGTGACCCCGCGCACGAACTCCATGGAGATGAAGGGGTAGCCGTCGGCCTCGCCGAAGTCGAAGGTGCGCAGGATGTTGGGATGAGAGATCTTTCGCGCCAGCTTGAGCTCGTCCTTGAGACGTTCGAGGCGATCGGGGTCTCCCCACAGATCTCCCTTGAGCATCTTCAGGGCGACGAGCTCGTTGAGCGTGCGGTCGAGGGCTTTGTAGACCACACCCATGCCACCGGCGCCGAGCTCCGAGAGAACCTCGAAGCGCTCTCCCAGCACCATACCCACGCCGATGCCCGAGAGCGTGGCCGGGCGGAAGGCGGTGGTGGTGCCCGCCCCCATCTTCTGGGTCACCGTGATCTCCGGCGAGGCGAACTGCTGCACCGCCGAGGCCGCCAGGGAGTAGAGGGGCGAAGAGCTGACGGTGCTGCGATGCTCCTTGATCTCCACCCCGGTGCGCTCGAAGAGGGTGCCGAACTCGAGACGGGCCCGGGAGGAGAGCAGCAGGGTTCCGGTGCGAGCGACCCGCAGCAGGCCCTCGAGCTGCTCCACGGTTTCGCCGGTGAGGGCTCGCTCGGGAGCATTGTCGAACGTGATCGTCCCGGTGATCGCCTCTCCGGCGGTGAGGACTACGGCCGCGGCTCGGGTGGCGCCGTCTCGACTCTGGGAATGTGAGGCGATCTCCGCCGCGGCGGAGAGGGCCTGCTCGCTTCTTCGCTCTCCTTCGAACGTGGCGACGATCCGATGACCGACGACCGCCTCCACCTTGCCACCCTGGGTGTGGACGGAGCGGGAGATGCGGCGCAGGTCGCGGGTCAGCAGGTCGAGGGTGGCTCGGGGGCCTTCCGCGGGATCGACCACGCCTCCACCCCGCAGCTCGATTCCCAGGAGCATGACCTGGCGGCGAGCGGCCGGCTCTGCCTCGGTCGTGCTGCTCTCCTGGCTGGGGACGTTCTTCGCCAGCTCGTTGACATAGATCTCCATGTCGCGCTTCTCCCGCAGCTCGGAGAGAAGAGCGGAGAAAGCGCGACCCAGGGCGCCGACCTCGTCGCCGCTGTCGATGTCGATCTGCTGGTCGTAGTCACCTTCCGATGCCTTCTTGGCAGCCTCGGCCAGGCGTTGCATGGGTTGCAGGACCCGCTTCGGCAGGAGATAGGAGACCACCAGCGCGATGAGCATGGCCATTACCCCGACCGCGGCGAGAATGCGGCCGATGCGGCGGAAGGGCTCGAGCTGCTGATCGAGGGACACGAGGTTGATCACCGCGCCGATCCGTTCTCCGCCGAGGTCCGACAAGGGCCGCACCAGGGCGAGCCAGGTCTGCTGCTGGAGCTCCACCTCGCGCTGCTCCTGGGCGTCTTCGGCGATCTCGAGCAGCTCCGGGTTCTGCTCGAGGTACACGAGCAGATCCTCGGTCTCGCCGCGGCTCAGGGTCTTCGCCACCGGCACCAGGCCCTCCTCGGCCTGCATCAGGTAGAGCACCTCGGTGTCGTTCACCTCGCGCAGCTCGCTGGCGTCTTGATCGTCGAGGGCGTAGGCGGCGACCAGGAAGCCGTCGAGCAGACCGCCGGTGATGATCGGGGTCGCCACCGCCTGGTAGAGCAGATTCTCGGAGCGCCAGAGGCCTTCGGTCTGGTAACCCTCGGAGATCAGCTGGAAGAGGAGATCGCCGGAGAGGTCTTCGCCGCTGCGGGTGGGATCGTCGCTCCGGGCCACCAGAATGCCGTCGGGATCGAGAACCATGGCGAAGTCGTAGCCGAGCAAGGTTCTCTGGCTGTCGAGCTGGTCGAGCAGGGAGGGGACGTCTCCCTGGCTGATGGCCTCGGCGACATAGGCGGAAAAGGCCGGGTCCTCGGCCATGTTGAAGGCGGCGAGCCCGAGATCCTCGATGGACCGCGCGAGAAAGACCTCCTGCACGGCGCTCGACCGGGCGAGGGCCTTCTGGGAGGCCTCTTCGCCGATCTGGTTGCCCAGGAAGAGGGTGACGGACACCGCGGCGCCGATGGCGAAGAACACCACGAGAGCCGTGGCGACGAAGAAGCGGGTGCCCAGGCTGGGGGCCGAACGGGGACTAGTATCTGGCACGTCGTCTCGAGTAGGGCTTGCCGAACTTGTTCTGGTGGCGTGGAACTCGTGGCTTGGTAACGGTCAGCCGGATCTCTACGGGACCGTCGTCGGGTTTTGCGATCTTCTTGGACCACGGCTCGCTCTGCTCGAACCAGGCGATCAGGGTTCCGGGTCCTGGCGGCACCCCTTCGATTCGGAAGGAGCCGTCGGGATCGACCCGCGCGAAGTGCGGGGTTTCCACCACCACGATATGAGCCACCATCTCATGGTGTACGTTGCAGAAGACCCGGACGATGCCCGGGTGCTCGAACGTGGCCGATTTTCCTTCTCCTCGCCGGTAGAGCCCGAGATCGAAGCGGTTGCGACCCGACACCGAGAACACGTTGTGCAAGATGTTGTCTTCGTTCGGAAACCGGACCGTCGAGCCCGCAGGGACCACCAGGCTCCGCGGCGTGAACTCCTTGCGCACCGTGGTGATCACATACGGTTCTTTCGGTGCTTCGGCCCGCTTTCCCGATTCGGACTCGAAGTACACCAGCACGTCCTGGGGGCGCACATTCCGCGCCTTGCGGCCCTGGGCCTCGAGCTCGACCCGACCGGTGATCTCGGCCGCGGGCAGGGGAACCGAGTTCAGCAGGATCAGAAGGGGTACGAGGGCGGCCGGAATCCGGATCATCGCGGCTTTCATGGAAGACCGTAGCTCCCTTCGGAGAGGTTGGTGGCGGTGCTTCGGGGCCGGGCGGTCGACCGGCCACTCGGCCCCGGAGAATACCAGGTTTGAACGGGAGGCGCAGGCGGAGCCACGGGGGCTCAGAACGGCTTGAACAATGCCAGATATGCCGCTGCCGCCCCGAGGAGCGGAAGGGCGAGCCAGAGGGTCGTCGCCTGGCCGGGCATCCGGCGGATCAGGGCGATGACCCCACCGAAGAGCAGCCAGATCACCACCTTGGCGATCACCCAGAGGGGGAAACCTACGACCTGTTGCCTGGCGAGCATGCCGAAGCCGCTGACCAGGATCAGCACCAGGCCGATACCATGGCTGGCGCCGGCCAGCTTGTGGCCGCGATGCTTCGCGCCACCGCCGGCGAGAGAATGGAAGATCAGGCCTCCGAGAGAGGAGAAGACCAACATCATTCCGAGGATGTGGAGTACCTTGTACGTCAACAGCGACATCGCTCCTGCCTTTCCGACTTCGATCGTGTGTTGGCGGAGATGCTATACCAGGATTCCGACCGACGGGAGCCCGGCGAATAGAAGCTCGGGCCGAAACGCAGTAATCTCTAGAGGCCAATTCCGAGACCGGACAGGAGGCCCGTGATGGATTTCAAGCTGAGTGAACGACAGGGAGCCACGGTGGCGACGGCGATCACCGTGTTGTCGACCTTCGTGATCCTGTGTGCGGTGGGGGCGCTCCTGTGGTTGCTCGGCGTCTTCGTCGGCCGGTTCTCCCAGGTCTTCCTGCCGCTGGCGGTGGCCGGGGTCGTCGCCCTGATCCTCAAGCCGTATTACGACTGGTTCACCGAACGCCTCCGGCTCAACCCGGTGCTCGCTCTGGGCGCGGTGTTCCTGGTGATCCTGATCCCCCTGGTGGGAGTG
>CAZMEL010000006.1:0-70858 GCA_964565225.1 uncultured Thermoanaerobaculia bacterium
GCGGTTGGGTGCTGAACGGTAGCCAGCAGTTCACCACCCACGGCTCCGTGGGCGATCTCTGCGTCGTGATGGCGGTCTCCGAGAAGGGGGAGAAACGCCAGCGCAACATCTCCGCCTTCGTGGTCGAGAAGGGGATGGAGGGTTTCCGCCCGGGTAAGAAGGAGAACAAGCTCGGAATCCGGGCCTCGGACACCGCGGAGGTGGTGCTCGAGAATTGCTTCGTGCCCGAGGAGAACCTGCTCGGGGCGCCCGGAGAGGGTTTCGTGCAGAGCCTCGAGATTCTCGACGGCGGCCGCATCTCCATCGGCGCCCTCGGTCTCGGTACCGCCATGGGCGCCTACGAAACCGCTCTCGCCTACGCCAAGGATCGCCAGCAGTTCGGCAAGCCGATTGCCCAGTTTCAGGCGATCTCGTTCCAGCTGGCGGAAATGGCGACCCGGATCGCCGCTGCCGAGACCTTGCTGCTCACCGCGGCCGAGCGCATGGATCGCGGCGAGAAGGTGTCGCAGCTGGCGTCCGAAGCCAAGCTCTACGCCGGTGAAACGGCGGTGTTCTGCTCCGAGCGCGGGGTCCAGATCCACGGCGGATACGGCTTCATCAAAGACTACCGGGCGGAAAAGTACTTCCGCGACGCCAAGATCTGCACGATCGGTGAAGGCACCAGCGAGATCCAGCGCTTGGTGATCGCACGCAGCCTGCTGCGGGGCTGAGCATGATCGAAGGCGTAGATCACATCGGTATCGCGGTGCGCTCGATCGACGAGGCTCGCAAGATCTACGAGGCGATGGGGCTCGAGATCGAGCGCATCGAGGAGGTTCCCGAGGAGCAGGTGCGGGTGGCGTTCATCACCTGTGGCGGCACGCACCTCGAGCTGCTCGAGCCCACCGCCGAGACCTCGCCGATCGCCCGGTTCCTCGAGACCCGTGGCCCCGGGATCCACCACGTCTGCTTCGGCACCAGTGATATCCGCTCCGACGACTCCCGACTGCGCGAGGCGGGAATGCGACTGCTGCGTCCCGAGCCCACCCGCGGTGCTGGCGACTGCCAGGTGCAGTTCATACACCCCAAGAGTGCCGGCGGCGTGCTCTTCGAGCTCTCCCAGCCGCCCGAGGGCGGAGCCGATCGGTCATGAACCCGGGCTCGATCGTGATCGTCAACCTGGCGAACCCGGCGGAAAAATACTGGGGAGTGCTCGAATCCATCGCCCCCTGGGGAGTGACTCTGCGGGGGCTGAATCTTTCGAGCTTCGACGATTGGGTCAACGACCTACTGCACCAGGGCGAGGCATCGATCGGTCTGACCACCGTCTTCTTTCCGCTCCACCGCATCGAGCGGGTCTTTCTCGACGAGCCCGTGGGCCAGGTGGAGAGCCTGTCGCAGAATTTCGAGCGGCGAGTGGGGGCCTCGATCGAAGCCTACCTCGGTCTCGCCGACGTGCCCGACACGGGGATGGCGAACTGACCGACGTCAACCGGAGCTAGACGCAGACGGGGCAGGAGAAGAGCACGCCCGATAGGGAACAACTGCAGAGAAGGAAACAGGTGGTCTGGCAGGGAGTATTGGCACAACATGTGTTGCCGGTGAGCACTCTGCAGCGGGAATCCATCGAGGCGCTCAGGTCGCTGCAGCAGGAAGTAGGATTTGGGTAGAGGTGAGCCGAGAGTGGGCCAATGATGGTTGGCCCGCACGTCGGATCGTTGCCGTTCGGACAGATCGTCGCTCCCTGTGGCTGCTGTGCCGTGGGGGCGAGCCCTAGTGTCGCCTGGAACTCGGCATAGGCGACCCGGATCAGAGTTATCTGCGGCTCCCATGCCTTGCGCGCTTCTTCCAGAGTCTTGGTTCCCCGGACAATCGGCTGCGGCGGCTCGGGGAGAGGGTCGCCCGGTTGCGGCTGGTAGACGCGCGGCTCTTCCTCGGAGACCTCGAAGGTCACCGTGATGTAGTCGCCGGTACCGAGGTCTTCGAACGAAGCCGAGTCCGGAAAGTAGGTGGCCCGGTAATGAGCTTCCTGATATTCGCAGGTAAGGGTGTAGGCTTCGGACTCTCTCTGGTCGATCGAGCACCGCATGAGCTGCTTACCGGCCGGATCGAAGAGCTGCATCCGAAAGTCCCCACTCTCCAGCCGCTCGAGCTTGTAGGTGCCGACCCCGGCGGAGCTGGTGTCTTCGCCTAGCTTGGGGTGGGAGACTCCATAGTCCATGTACTGAGAAAAGCCCGGCGCGGCGAAAAAGGCTAGTGTGAGAACCAAGAACTTGTACATATCCCTACTCCTCAGACGTCAGGAGGCCCTTTTCGTAATGGCAGGGCCAAGGGCCCTAATTGTACAGAATAGGGAGTTTTATTGTCAATAGAAACTGGCAATATCCGGCTTTTCTGTCCAAAATCGACGAAAAGCGAGCTCTTGTCTTTTCTCCGGCTCAGAACTCGACGTAGCGCAGGAAGAAGCCGGGAGCGTCGAGCCGTCCGGTGACGAGTAGGCTGGCGAGCTCTGGAGTGAGCACGAACTGGCCGGCGCGGCCCTGGGTGTCGGTGAGGAGCAGGAGCTCGAAGGCTTCGATCTCGCCGGGGAAACGTTCGTGGATCTGCACCATGCCGTTGGCGGCGTCTTTCAACGCCTTGAAGACCGAGGCCTCGGAGGCGGCGACGATCTGGATCAGCGGGCGCTGCTCCGTGGTGCCGGAGTAGATCCGCACGTCTTCGATCCCCTGGCCCTTGAGGTAGCGCAACACCTCTCCCTGGATCTCGGCTTTTTCGTAGGGCTCGCGAGGAATCTGCATGAGATCGATGAAACCTGCTTCGGTCACCGGGTAACCGATCTCGCTGGCGACCTCTTCGACCTTTCGCAGCTTCGGCGGGGGCAGAGCGAGGGAGTTGGTCTGGTTCACCAGGTCGCCCAGAGTGATCTTTTCGTCGAGGCTGACGTCGCTGGGGATTCGCTTTGCTTCACCTTCGTCGATCACCTTGGCGGTGCCGAGGTTGATCTTGTTGAGCTCGTCGGTGGCCTCGAAGTCGACCTCGGCCGCCTCGTAGAAGGTCTTGGTACCACTGGGCAGGATCAGGTAGACCTTGTCGCCCTCGACCTGGTACTTCTCTCGGGTCGTGATTTCCGAGCCGTCCTTCAGGACGACGATATAACCCCAGGTGGGGGCGGCGACCAGGGCCGAGATCAGGATCGCGGCGAGCGAACGGAGGCCGGGGGCCGAAATTCGTAGGCTCCGAGGTAGGGTGCTGAACATCGTCGTCTCTCCTGCTGCAAGTGCCTCGAAATGGGGTTTCGCCAAACTCGGGGTAGGATTATGATAGCGCGGACGTCGCCCCGCCGAAACACCAACCCTCTCGACTCCCCAGAAAGATCATGCAGCACAACACTGCCCGTGAAGGTGTCTTGATGCTCGAAGACGGAAGCGTCTATCGAGGCCTCGCCGATGTTCCGGGTACCGCCTTCGGCGAAGTGGTCTTCAACACTTCGATGACCGGCTACCAGGAGATTCTGACGGATCCTTCGTATCGACGACAGATCGTGGTCATGACCCAGCCGCACATCGGGAACTACGGCACCCGCGACGAGGCCGCCGAATCCGGGCGACCCTGGGTCGAGGGGTTCATCGCACGACGTTTTACCCACCGGGCGTCGAACTTCAGCAGCGAGCGCGACCTCCTGGATTATCTCGGCCAGAACGGAGTCCCGGCCCTGGGGGCCATCGACACCCGTGCCCTGGTTCGCCGCCTGCGCGAGAAGGGGGCCATGCGTGGTGTCGTCACCAGCGAGGTCGACCGACTCGACGAGCTCGGGCAGCAGCTCGAGGACTATCCGGAGATGACGGGTCGAGCCCTGGTGAGCGAGGTCACCTCGAGCGCCGAGACGACTCTCGATCCCCTGGACGGCTCGGCGCGAGAGACGGCGCCTCATATCGCCGTCTACGACTTCGGAGCGAAAGCGAGCATCGCTCGCTGCCTGGCGGAGCGTGGTGCCCGGGTGACGGTGCTGCCGGCGGGAACACCTGCATCTCGCTGTCGCGAGCTGGGTGTCGGCGGAGTGATGCTCTCGAACGGCCCCGGCGATCCCGAGCCCCTGACCGCGATCGTCGAGCAGGTCCGTTCTCTGCTGGAGACGGACACCCCGATCTTCGGCATCTGCCTCGGCCATCAGCTCCTGGGTCTGGCCCTGGGGGGCCGCACCTACAAGCTGAAGTTCGGTCATCACGGGGGCAACCAGCCGGTGCTCGACGTGGCCTCGGGCAAGGTTTCGATCACGAGCCAGAACCATGGGTTCGCGGTCGATCCCGAGAGCCTGCCCAGCGGCTGCCGGGTCAGCCACCTGAATCTCAACGACCGCACCGTCGAAGGGCTTCGCCTCGACGACCGCGACGTGTTCTCCGTGCAGTACCACCCGGAAGCGGCTCCCGGCCCCCACGACGCCTACGATCTATTCGACCGTTTCCTGGAGCGGGTTCGGGCGCGGGGCGGAGGTTCCTGAGACCATGCCGACCCCCCTCTCTCGGCGCCTGCCTCTGGCCTGGATCGTCGCCTGGAGATATCTGCGGGGGCAGCGTAGCCAGCTCCTTTCCGGCACCGCTACGGCGGCGCTCTTCGCCACTTCCCTGGGAGTGATGGCGATGGTGATCGCCATGGCGTTGATGTCGGGCTACACCCGCGATCTGCAGCGCAAGCTCCTCGGGCTGCAGGGAGAGATCGTCGCTTCTCCCTTGAACGAGGCAGAGCTGGAAGACCTCGAGGGGATGCTCCGCCGGGTCGAGGCGGTGGATGGGGTGGAGCGGGTCGGCCGCGTGGCCTATGGCGAAGGATCCCTGTCGAGCCCGGAGCTACCCGAGGGGGTCGGTGTGGTGCTCCGCGGAGTGGAAGAGGCGCGAGATCCCCTGGTGCTGCGGGTCGCGGCCGGCCGGGTCGACTCGGCCGAGGAGCCTCTGCTGGCGTTCGGGGAGAAAGGCCTTCCCGGAGTGATCCTGGGCAAAGAGCTCCGTCGCAAGCTGGGGGTCGAGGAGGGAGACGTGTTGCGCCTGGTGGTGCTCGAGCTCGGAGGGCGCCGGCCCAGGTTCCACTATCGCTCGGTGCGAGTGAACGGCACCTTCGCGGTGGGTTTCGCCGAGTTCGATTCCCGCTGGGTGCTCATCGATCGCCAGCTGCTCGAGACGATCCGGGGCTCGGCCGGGCTCGATGTGGTGGAGCTCGGCCTCGAGAACCCGGAAGCCACGGATCGGGTAGCGGAAGAGGTCGAGACCATTTTCGGTCCGCAGTGGATCGTGCAGCGCTGGCTCTCCCTCAACAAGGAGCTCTTCGCTGCTCTCGCCCTGCAGGAGCTCTTGCTCTTCCTGGTCCTGGGGCTGATCGTGGTGGTCTCTACCTTCAATGTGGCTTCGACCCTGGTGATCCTGGTGCGCGAACGGATGGCCGATATCGGCGTGCTCAGTGCCCTGGGGCTGCCACCGGGTCAGCTGCGACGCATCTTCGTGGTGTACGGTCTGGGTCTCGGGGCGCTGGGGATCCTGCTCGGGGTCCTGGCCGGGACCGGAATCGCCTGGACGATCACCGAGCTCGAGCTGATTCGTTTCCCTCCGGAAGTGGCGCAGATCTACTTCATCGACTCGGTGCCGTTTCGAGTCGAGGTCTCGGACCTGCTCGCGATCATCACCTTCTCGATGTTGGTCACCGTGTTTGCCTGCTCGGTTCCGGCCCGACGAGCCGCGAAGCTGAGCCCGTCGGCGGCTCTGCGGGCGGAATGAGGAGATTCGGTGAGGCTCCGACGGAGGACGCTGAGTGTGGTCTGGCGGGAGAAAATGCCCAGAAAGGCCGAAGGGGACCGAGAATCGGTCCCCTTGGTGTATGAATCGCGCGGTCAGTGTCTGACTGCGGATCGGGTAGGGCTGTGGGGCGAGAACGGAGCTTTTCGTGTTGAAAGTTCTGCTCCGCCGGCAGGGCTCAAAAACGCGAGCCGCGAGTGCGACCCGGTGAGCCCCGGCGGGTGGAGCTGCCGGCGTGCCAGCAACCCCTTCTCACATTGCTTATACGCGGGCAAGTCGAAAACTGTTTTATGCACATGGACGAAATTGTGAGTTTTTGGGACCGGTGATGATCAGAGGCTCCGAGGGAATGGTGAAGCGCATTCCTGCGGGGTCGAAACGAACACGACCGAGGGGCGATTTCTCCCCTCTTCTCGAATCGGGGATAGACCCATGCCCAAACGCGAAGATCTGAGCTCCATACTCGTGCTCGGCTCCGGGCCGATCGTGATCGGCCAGGCCTGTGAATTCGATTATTCCGGCACCCAGGCATGCCGTGCTCTGCGACGCGAAGGGTATCGAGTGATCCTGGTGAACTCGAATCCGGCGACGATCATGACCGATCCCGAGTTCGCCCATGCCACCTACGTGGAGCCCCTCGTGCCGGAGATGGTCGAGAAGATTCTCGAGGTCGAGCGGCCCGACGCCATTCTGCCCACCGTGGGAGGGCAGACCGGGATCAACCTGGCCCTGGCGCTCGAGGAGCGCGGCGCCCTCGACAAGTATGGGCGCAACGGCCGGCCTATCGAGCTGCTGGGAGCGGAGGTCTCGGCCCTGGAGCTGGGAGAGAGTCGCCAGCTGTTCAAGGAGGCGATGGAGGAGATCGGTCTCGAAGTGCCGCAGAGCGCCACGGTCGGTTCCGTGGAGGAGGCCAGGGCGGAGGTCTCTCGGCTCGGGTTTCCGATCATCATCCGGCCGAGCTTTACTCTCGGTGGAGAGGGTGGGGGTGTGGCCTACAACCTGGCGGAGCTCGAAGAGATCGTCGGCAGCGCGCTCCAGGCCAGCCCGACCCGGGAGGCCCTGGTCGAGCAGTCGGTGTTGGGCTGGAAGGAATACGAGCTGGAGGTGATCCGCGACCGGGCCGACAACGCCATCGTTGTCTGTTCGGTGGAGAATTTCGACGCCATGGGAGTGCACACCGGCGATTCCATCACCGTGGCGCCGCAGCAGACCCTCTCCGACCGGGAATACCAGGAAATGCGCGACGACGCCTTTCGCGTGATCCGCCGGGTCGGGGTGGCCACGGGCGGCTCCAACATTCAGTTCGCGGTGGATCCGCAGACCGGACGACGGGTGGTCATCGAGATGAATCCAAGGGTGTCGCGCAGCTCGGCCCTGGCCTCGAAGGCGACAGGATTTCCGATCGCCAAGGTGGCCGCCCTGCTGGCGGTGGGTTACACCCTCGACGAGATCCCCAACGACATCACCGGCACCACCGTCGCCGCTTTCGAGCCCACTCTCGACTACACGGTGGTCAAGATTCCGCGCTGGGCCTTCGAGAAGTTTCCTTCCTCCTCGCCGCGTCTGGGGACGACCATGAAATCGGTAGGAGAGGTGATGGCCATCGGCGGCACCTTTCGCGAGGCGTTGCTCAAGGGGCTCTCCGCTCTCGAGCTCGATGGCTCCGACTCCAAACGAGAGGCCCGCATGGCAGATCCCGTGCGCCTTCGGCGGCGCCTCTCGGAGCCCAACTGGGAGCGGCTCTTCGCCGTGTTCGCGGCTCTGCGCCAGGGATGGTCGGTCGCCGAGGTGGCCGCGGTCTCGCACATCGATCCGTGGTTCCTGGAGGAGATCCAGTCGATCGTCGATCTCGAGACCGAGCTCTCGTGCTGGGATTCGAGCTCGGTGCCGCCGGGCCTGCTGCGGGCTGCGAAAGAAGCCGGAATTGCCGATGCGCGGATCGCTGGTCTGCTGCAGTGCAGCGGCGACGAGCTGAAGGCGCTGCTGGCAAAGGCCGAGGTGCGGAGGGTCTACAAGCGGGTCGATACCTGTGCGGCGGAGTTTCCCGCGTCGACTCCCTACCTGTACTCCACCTACGGTTCCGAGGACGAGGCCCAGCCCACGGACCGGCGGAAGGTCTTGATCCTCGGCTCCGGGCCCAACCGGATCGGCCAGGGAATCGAGTTCGACTATTGCTGCGTGCATGCCGCTTTCGAGCTCTCCGATCGGGGATTCGAGACGGTGATGGTCAACTGCAATCCCGAGACCGTCTCCACTGACTACGACACCTCCCACCGCCTCTACTTCGAGCCCCTGACCCTGGAGCACGTGTTGGCGGTGGTGGAGCGCGAGAAGCCGGAAGGGGTGATCGTGCAGCTCGGTGGTCAGACACCGCTGAAGCTGGCGCGGGGGCTGGAAGCGGCCGGGGTGCCGATCTGGGGAACCTCTCCCGACTCTATCGACCTGGCGGAGGATCGCGAGCGTTTCGGGGCCCTGCTGGCCGAGGAGGGGGTCCTGCAGCCTCTCGGGGCCACCGCCACTTCGGTCGAAGGGGCGCTCGCCGCGGCCCGGAAGATCGGTTTCCCGGTGGTGGTGCGGCCGAGTTACGTGCTCGGCGGCCGGGCCATGGCCGTGTGTTACGACGATGGCACTCTCGAGCGCTACATGAAGACCGCTGCCGACGTGTCTCCCGGGCAGCCGGTGTTACTCGATCGTTTCCTGGAAGATGCCTTCGAGATCGACCTCGACCTCCTGTGCGACGGTCGACAAGCCGTGGTCTGCGGCATCCTCCAGCACATCGAGGAGGCGGGCATCCACTCGGGCGACTCCGCGGCGGTTTTGCCGCCGTACCGGGTCGGTCCCTTCGATCTCGACCAGATGCGGCAAATCGCCTGTCGCCTGGCCCTGCGGCTCGGGGTCGTGGGTTTGATGAATGTCCAGTTCGCGATCCATGGGGGAGGGGTCTACGTGATCGAGGTCAATCCCCGCGCTTCTCGTACGGTGCCTTTCATCGCCAAGGCGGTGGGTGTTCCGCTGGTGCGGATCGCCGCCCGGCTGATGTCCGGCGAGACCCTCGAAGAGGTAGGCCTTACGGAAGAGCCGGGGGTGCCGGGAGTGTTCGTGAAGATGCCGGTGTTTCCCTTCCAGCGATTCCCCGGGGTCGACCCCATCCTCGGACCCGAGATGAAGTCCACCGGCGAGGTGATGGGCCACAGCCCGAATTTCGGGATCGCCTTCGCCAAGGCCTGGCAGGCGGCCGGCCATCGGTTGCCCGAGGAAGGGAAGGCGTTCCTGTCGGTGAACGATCGCGACAAGGCCGCTCTGTTGCCGGTCGCGCGGCGCCTGTCGAGCCTCGGATTCGAGCTCGTAGCGACCCGCGGCACCGCCGAGTTCCTGGCCAACCAGGGAATCGAGACGGGGGTGATCAACAAGGTGCACGAGGGACATCCTCACATCGTCGACGCCCTGATCAACGAAGAGATCGACCTGGTGGTCAACACTCCCCTGGGTCGCGAGTCCTACGACGACGATTCGCAGATTCGCCGCACGGCGCTGAAATACGACATTCCCTGTGTCACCACCCTGTCGGGCGCCATGGCGGCGGTGGAAGGAATCGCCTGTGTTCGGGACAGAAAAGTGGATGTGCTTTCGTTGCAGGATTTGCACGGCGAGCCCTGATCGGTCGGGTCGGGGGTTACGGACCCTCGAGCCACTCGATGTGGTGCCGGTTGAACCAGGCGTCGACGAGCCGGACCTCGCCGCCGCCGGGCACCTGCCAGACCCGGGGCTCGTGGAAATGCCCGAGGAGCAGGGTGTCGTAACCTTCGGCCAGGCGCCGTGCTCCGTAGCGGACGATGGGCTCCTCGGGAATCCGGGTGCGGTGTTTGAAGTTCGTTCGGGCGAGCTTCTTCTCGGTCTGGTGGATCAGGGCCCGGGCCACGGCACCCGGTAGAGCCTTGACGAAGAATCGCACCGGCGGGCTCTTCGAGAGCCAGCGCCAGAACAGGTACTGGCGGTCGCGGTCGTTGAGGCCGTCGCCGTGCACGGCGAGGTAGCGCCGGCCGGCACCGAGATCGAGCACGAGCTCGGTGCCGATGGAATCGAAGAGGTGCGCCCAGGGGCTGCCCGACAGGAAGAAGTCGCGGTTGCCCTCGATGTAGTCGATGCGGATGCCCTGCCGTCGGAGCGCTTCGAGAGCGGGGATCACGCGGCGGATCTCCGGGGTCTCGAACGTCCGGCTCCCCACCCAGACGTGGAAGATGTCGCCGAGAAGGAGGAGCCGCTGGCAGCCGCGGTCGGGCAGGGCGGCGAGCTGCTCCACCATGGCCCTGCCGTCGCCGCCCGGCCCGCCGAGATGAGAATCGGCAATGACGGCGACGCTCATGGCCGCCCGGTGCCGTCCGGCAGCGCCGGTGCGAGGGTCACCGCCTCAGACAATCGTCAGCTTGGGACGCTGACGTCGTCCCACTTCCGTGGTCACGGCTTCGGCGACCCGGCGGAAGGCATCGGCATGGGGCCCCTCGGGCTGGGAGACCACGATCGGCTCGCCCGCGTCGCCTCCCTCGACGATGGCCGGGTCGAGGGGGATGTCGCCGAGGAAGGGGCAGCCCACCACATCGGCGGTGCGCTCGCCGCCTCCCTTCTTGAAGATGTGGCTGGTCTCGCCGCAATGGGGGCAGGCGAAACCCGACATGTTCTCGATGATCCCGACCACCGGCACGTTGACCTTGCGGAACATGGCGAGGCCCTTGCGGGCGTCGATCAGGGCGACGTCCTGGGGTGTGGTGACGATGACCGCGGCCGAGAGCGGAACCTTCTGGGTGAGGGTGAGCTGCGCGTCGCCGGTACCGGGGGGAAGGTCGACGATCAGATAGTCGAGAGCGCCCCACTCTACCTGGCCCAGGAGCTGCTCCAGGGCTTTCATGACCATCGGCCCTCGCCAGATCACCGGTGTGTCCATCTCCACCACGAACCCCAGGGACATCAGCTTGATGCCGTATTTCTCGAAGGGTTGGAGGGTCTGGCCGTCGGTGCGAGGGCGTTCGGTGATACCGAACATCATCGGGACGGACGGGCCGTAGATGTCGGCATCGAGCAGGCCGACCCGATGCCCGAGCTGGGCGAGGCGGACCGCCAGGTTGGCCGAGACCGTGGACTTCCCCACGCCGCCCTTGCCGCTGGCCACCGCCACCACGTGCTCGACGTCGGGGATCAGGCTCGGGTCTCGTGCGGTGGCCGTGCGGCGCGGCGGCGGTGCCTGCACCTGCAGACCGACCCGGGCGCCGGTGATTCCGTCCACCGCCAGCACCGCCTGCTCGGCCCGGGAGCGCACCGACTCGGCGGCTTCCGGTTGATGGGTCGACATCTCGAGGGTCACCGTGGCGGTGGCGCCCTCGAGCGTCACGTCGCGAACGAAGCCGAACGAGACGATGTCGCGGCTCATGCCGGGATATTTGACCGTCTTCAGGGCCGACCAGACCCGAGATTCCAGTTCATTGCTCATGGTGTTCCTTTATTTGCTCTCCGAGCCGCCTTGCTCTCCGATCTACCAGGCGGCGTCGGCGAAGTCTATCCCGGTTCGGGGTCCGCGGCGCGGAGCGCCTCGATCCGTTCGCGAACCGTCTCGATCAGCTCGCGGCGCCGGCCCACTCCGAAACGTGCCGGGTCGATCGTTTCGCCCAATGCGATGTGCACTCGGTGGGGCCGGATCCCCATCCGGTTCTTGGGGCGGATCTCGAGAGTGCCGCGCAGGCCGACGGGAACGATGGGACGTCCGCTCTTGAGCGCGAGGAGAAATCCTCCCGGCTTGAAGGGCAGCAGCTCGCCATCGGTGGAGCGGGTCTCCTCGGGGAAGATCACCAGGGACCGGCCCGACCGCAGGCGTTCGAGAGACAGCTGGAAGGTCTCCCTGGCGGTGGAGCGGTCGTCGCGGTCCACCGGCACGAAGCCACCCGCGGTCAGGCTCCAGCCGAAGAAGGGAATCCGGAACAGGCTCCGCTTGGCGAGGAATACGGGATTTCCGGGCAGGCTCGCCAGCAGGGCGGCCACGTCGTACAGACTCTGGTGGTTGGCCATGTAGACGTAGCCGGCTCGCGGGTCGAGACGGGCTCGAGTCTCGACCTCGAGCGGGCTGCCGCTGGCCCGCAACAACCCACGACCCCAGGCCCGTGCGAGCCGCAACATCCAGGCACCGCGCGGTGGCAGCCAGCCGAGCAGACTGGCGAAGAAGCCGAGGGCCACGGAGCCGAAGATCAGGAAGAGGTTGCCGGTGCAGGTGAACAGGGGGTGTGTCCTGTCGTCGCCTTCCCTTGCGGGGCCTGGAGGGCTCTCGGGGGGTGCTGTGGGTAATGGGGAAGTAGGCACGGCGGCGCTATTCTGCATCGAAGGAACGGCTCGGCAAAGTCGGAGCGGAGCCTCGCCTGGTGAATATTCCAGGCCGGTGTCCCGTGCGGAAAATTCCGCTGACTTTCCATCGGCTCTTTTTGCCCCTGGCGGCGTTGGGTCTCCGCGAAAGACCCCCGGTATTCCGATGTCGCCCCGCCTTGCCAGGAACAAAAACTACTCGTGGAAACTTCACCGAACTTTCCGCACGGGCTGTTAGTTCTACTTTGTCAGATTGGAGATTCGGTTTCGTAAGAGTCGGCGTTCCTGGAGCCAGGTCGAGCGGGTCAACGACAATCGTGCCGCAGATGACACGAACCTCTGGGCGAAAGGGGCTGGGAATCGACTTGCCGAGGATGTACAAACCCACTCGGTTGTGACAGATTTATGAAGACGTCGATGCATCCGGGAGGGGTGTCGAGCTCACCACGGGGTGGGGGCACCCGATGAAAATCGGAGCATCTCCCGAACGATCCAGTTTTTCATCAAGACTCGGCTTCGGCCGGCTTTCTTCGATTTAGACCATGTCAGCACATCTTCTCGTGACCGGCGGAGCTGGCTTCATCGGCTCCCACCTCACTCGGCGTTTGCTCGATCGTGGAGATCGGGTAACGGTTCTCGACGAGTTCAACGACTACTACGATCCGGCTCGCAAGCGGGCCAACGTGGCACCTTTCCTCGACCGAGACGACTATCGGCTGGTGGAAGGAGATATTCGCGACGTCGACCTGGTGAATCGCCTCTTCGATCCCTCCCGGGAGGAGAATCGGCCTCTCGGTGCGTTCGACGGCGTCATCCACCTTGCGGCGCGGGCCGGCGTCCGGCCGAGCCTGGCCGAGCCGGTGCTCTATGAAGAGGTCAACTGCGTCGGCACCCTGCATCTGCTCGAGGCGGCGCGGCGTCACGGCCCCGAGGTCTTCATCTTCGGTTCCTCTTCGTCCGTGTACGGAATCAACCGCAAGGTGCCGTTCTCCGAGGACGACCCCGTCGATCTGCCGATCTCTCCCTACGCCACCACCAAGCGGGCGGGAGAGCTGCTGTGCTTCAATTACCATCATCTCTACGGTTTCAAGACCGCCTGCCTGCGCTTCTTCACGGTCTACGGACCGCGTCAGCGGCCCGAAATGGCGATTCACAAGTTCACCGATCTCCTGACACGAGGGGAGACGATTCCTCTCTTCGGAAGCGGCGACAGCCGGCGCGACTATACGTATATCGACGACATCGTCGAAGGCATCGTCGCGTCGTTGGATCTGGCCCCTGGCTTCGAGATCTTCAACCTCGGTGGTGCCGAGACCACCCGGCTCGGAGATCTGGTGGAGTGGCTGGCGGCCGAGCTTGCCGTAACCCCGAGGATCGAGTATCTTCCCGATCAGGCGGGTGATGTGCCCATCACCTATGCCGATGTTTCCAAGGCCGAACGGTTGTTGGGGTATCGCCCCGAGGTTCCTATTCGCGAGGGAATTCGCCGTTTCGTGGCCTGGTACCATGATTCTCCCTTTTCATCCGGCCAACGGTAGTCGCTCACCGATTTGGGGTTCGATCTCTGGGGCGGCGGCAACAGTGAGCAGCCGTGGGGCAGCTCTCTCGGGCTCTGCGATCTCGTTTCGACTCGTTAGAAGGCAGATGAGAGAAAGACGATGAAAATTTGTGTTGTGGGAAGTGGCTACGTCGGCCTCGTGACCGGGGCCTGTCTGGCCGACTTCGGCATGGAAGTCACCGGGGTCGACAAGGACCACGCCAAGGTCGAGGCCCTGCGCAACGGGCGGATTCCGATCTTCGAGCCGGGCCTCGCGACGTTGGTGCTGAAGAACATGGCCGACGGCCGTTTGCGTTTCACCGACCAGCTCGGTCCGGCGATCGAGAAGGCCGAGGCGGTTTTCATCGCCGTCGGCACGCCGCCGCGTCCGGACGGCTCCGCGGACCTCACTTTCATTCGCCAGGTGGCGGAGTCGGTCGGTCAGCACCTGAACGGCTACAAGGTGATCGTCACCAAGAGCACGGTACCTACCGGAACCGGGCAGATGATCGAGGAGATCGTCCGCCGGGAATCGGGGGGAGAGGTCGAGTTCGCGGTGGTCTCGAATCCCGAGTTCCTGCGCGAGGGCTCGGCGATCGAGGACTTCCAGCGACCCGATCGGGTGGTGATCGGTACTCGAGATCCCCGGGCGATCGACCGGATGCGCAAGATCTACGCGCCCCTCTGGGTGGCCGACGTACCCTTCGTCGAAACCGACGTCGAGACCGCGGAGCTGATCAAATACGCCTCCAACGGTTTTCTGGCCACCAAGATCTCGTTCATCAACGAGATCGCCACGCTCTGCGAGGCCTACGGTGCCGACGTGAAGGTGGTCTCGAAGGGAATGGGTCTCGACAGCCGGATCGGTCCGCTGTTTCTCAATCCGGGCCCCGGCTTCGGTGGCTCCTGCTTTCCCAAGGACACCCGAGCGGTGGCCCAGATCGCCCAGCAGAAAGGTCTGCGTTTCCACATCATCGAGGCGGTTCTCACGGCGAACGACGAAACCAAGGCGCGGATGGTCACGAAGATCAACGACGCCGTGGGAGAGCTCGAAGGCGCGACGATCGCCGTGCTCGGCCTTTCTTTCAAGCCGGATACCGACGACATTCGCGAGTCCCCGGCCCTGCCGATCCTCGATGCGCTGCTGGACCGAAAGGCCGAGGTTCGAGCCTATGATCCGGAGGCCATGCAGGCCTGCCAGGAGGAATATCCGGCCCTCGAGTACTGCGCCGATCCCTACGATGCGGCCGAAGGTGCCGATGCCCTGGTGATCGTCACCGAGTGGAACGAGTTCCGGGCCCTGGAATGGCCGCGGTTGAAGAAGGTGATGAAGCGGCCTCTGGTCGTCGACCTGAGGAACATCTACGAGCCCTCGCGAGTGGCCCTGGAGGGATTCAGCTATCACTCCGTGGGGCGTCCCGACGCGGACCCGACCGACGGCGAGAGTTGAGGATAGGGGACGATGCAGCCACGAAACGGCGAAAAAGGGAGCGTCCAGTGAAGACAGCTGTGGTGACGGGTGGTGCGGGGTTTCTGGGATCCCATCTCTGCGAGAAGCTGCTGGCCAACGGCCATCGGGTGGTGTGTGTCGACAACTTCCTGACCGGTGCCCGGCGGAACATCGCCCATCTCGAAGAGCGAGACGACTTCCTCTTCCTGGAGCACGACGTCTCGCGGCCGTTCGAGATCGAGGGAGAGGTCGACTACGTGTTGCATTTCGCCTCGCCGGCGAGCCCGATCGACTACCTCGAGCTGCCGATCCAGACTCTGAAGGTCGGTTCCCTCGGGACCCACAACGCCCTCGGCCTGACCAAGGCGAAGGGAGCCAGAATTCTCCTGGCGTCGACCTCCGAGGTCTACGGAGATCCGCTGATCCATCCCCAGCCCGAGACCTATTGGGGAAATGTGAACCCGGTGGGTCCGCGAGGGGTCTACGACGAGGCCAAGCGCTTCGCCGAAGCCATCGTCATGGCCTACCACCGCTACCACGGTCTGGAGACCCGGATCGTCCGGATCTTCAACACCTACGGCCCGCGAATGCGTCCGCGCGACGGGCGGGTGGTGCCGGCGTTCATCCAGCAGGCGCTCACCGGCCAGCCCCTGACCGTCTTCGGCGATGGCTCGCAGACCCGCTCCTTCTGCTTCGTCGACGACCTGATCGAGGGGATCTACCGGCTCCTGCTCAGTGATCGTGCCGATCCGACGAATATCGGGAATCCTCACGAGATGACGATTCTCCAGTTCGCCGAGCGCATCCTGGCGCTGACCGAGAGCGACAGCAAGATCGAGTTCAAGCCGCTTCCCGTGGACGATCCGAAGACCCGGCAGCCCGACATCGCGCAGGCGCGTGAGCATCTCGGCTGGGAGCCCGAGGTTCCCCTGGACGAGGGGTTGTCGAAGACCATCGACTACTTCCGTTCGCTGTTGGTCGAAGACCACCAGGTATCTACCGAAGGGTAGAGGTTGAGGAGTGACCGTGGCAAATAGCAGCGATTCCGGAACCATTCTCTGCAGCCGTTGCCGTCTCGAGAAAGCTCCGGCCCGCGGTGTGCCGTGGGGCGGTGCGCTGGGCGAGGAGATTCAGGCCAAGACCTGTGCCGACTGCTGGGCCGAGTGGGAGAACCAAGAGGTCATGGTGATCAACGAGCTGCGGCTGAATTTCATGGATCCGAAGTCCCAGGAAATCGTGGTCAAGCACCTGCGCGAGTTCCTGGCCCTCGACGCCGAGGCCTGAGCCTCCGGGCGAGCCGTGTCGACCGCCGGTCGAGATCGCGAAACCAGAGCCGGGCTCCGATCCTGGTTCGGCAACCTGCGCAAGGTTCCGAGGAAAGTCTGGCTTCGGCTGGCGGCGCTGGGGGCGATCGTCGCCACCGGGGTGATTCTGGTCCTCTTCACGCCGCTGCGCTCCTACCTCGACGAAGCGAGCCTGATCGAGCTCCTCGACGGCTTGCGCTCGTATCCCTACACCCCGCTGCTGCTCATCCTGTCCTTCGCCCTCTCGGCTCCCTTCGGCATTCCTTCGAGCCCCATCCTGATCGCCGGTGGCGTGGTGTTCGGGCCGGTGCTCGGCTCGGTCTACAACGGCATCGGGCTGGTGAGTGGTGCGATGACGGCCTACTGGGTCGCGCGGGCGCTGGGCCGGGAGTTCGTGGTCCAGGTGGCGGGACCTCGGCTCCGGCGGGCGGAGATGGCGCTCCAGCGGCAGGGTTTCTGGCCTCTGGTGCAGATCCGTTTCCTGCCGGTTCCGCTCTCCGTGGTGAGTTATGCGGCGGCTCTGGCCGGAGTGAGCAGCTCGCGATTCTTCGCCGCCTCCGCCATCGGTCTGCTCCCGGCGACCCTCGTCCACACCTACTTCGGCCCGGCCCTTCTGCTCCGGCCCAGCCTCTGGGTCTTCGTCGGCTATCCGCTTTCGATGGTGGCCCTGAACGTGATCTTCGGCTGGCCCATCGTTCGGGAAAGGCTACGCCGCCGCCGCCGCTACCGAGAGCTGATCGAAGAACGGCGCGAGCGTCTCTCGGCTCGAGAGGTTCTCGGCAATCAGTCCTGAGAGAGGCTTTCAGCTTCCCTTGTTCGAGTCGTCGCCCTTGGCGCGCCAGCCGTAGCTGGCGTTGAGGTGCTGCACGTAGGGGTCGGGATTGAGGGCCTGGTCGATCAGGTAGGCCGAGCCGGTGACCACGAGCCTCTCACCCTCACCCAGCGCCGCTCGCCCTCGCGCCAGGGCCCGTTTCGGATCGCGCTCCCAGCCGACGTTCGGAAAGGCCTCGGCGAGCCGCCGGGCGGTGGCTTCGGGGTCTTGCCCGGCGTAGGAGGCTCCGGTCACCGTGAGGTGGCTGGCCACCTCGAAGAGGGGAGAGAAAACCTCGACCGGATCTCGTTTGCGGGTCAGGCCGAGCAGGCAGCGAAAGGTCCGGCCGGGGTAGACGAGCTGCAGGCGCTCGGCGAGGGCGGCGATCTTGCCACGATTGTGGGCGACATCGACGATCAGGTCGGGCTCGGGCGACCAGAAACGCCCGGGCAGGCGTTGCGTCATGGCTTCCAGGGCCCGCTCGGCCGGCACCTCTGGCTCGAGATGACGGATCACCGCCAGGGCGAGGGCGAGGTTGGATTGCTCGTAGCCCGGCAGGGAGGGCAGGGCCTTCGCGACCTCGCTCGTCTGTCGCGGGCCGACGGCGAAACACTCGGCGCCCTCGGCCCGGACCGCCGTTTCGACCAGCGGCAACAGCTCTTCCTGGACGGAAGTGAAGAAGGGGACCCCGGGCCGGGCGATTCCCGACTTTTCGAGAGCCCGCTGCCAGGGCTCGCTGCCGAGGGTGATCGGATGGTCGTCGCCTACGTTGGTGAGCACACAGGCGGTCATGGGAAGGGCCATCAACGGGGTGTAGCGTCCGCCGACGCCGACCTCCATCAGGCCCCAGCGGACACGGTGCCGTTCGAATAGAAACAGGCTGATCAGGATGCCGAGCTCGGCAAATCCGAGGAGCTCGCGGTCGGCCACGGCGACCCGACTCCGCTGGTAGGGCTCGAGCTTCTGTCGGTAGATCTCGACGATCTCCTCACGCCGCGCGATCTCGCCGTCGAGATGGAAGCGCTCGGCGTAATCGAAGACGTGAGGGCCCGTCCACGAGCCGGCCGGGCCGGACAGACCGAGCCCCTGCTCGAGATAGTGGGCCACCGATCCCTTGCCGTTGGTACCGGTGATCTGGATCAGCCGGGTCGGATGGCCTTCGGGCCAGAAGTGCCGGAAGGCACGCTCCAGGCGAAGGATGCGGTGCTTTTTCTTCGCAGCCCAGTGGCTGTGGTAGATCTCGTCGAGGGTGACGAGATAGCGGGGGTCCGGACGTTCGGTTCGCGACATGGAGAAGGGCCCGATCCCTCGGGATCGGGATCAGCCGAGGGCGGCTTCCACCTCCGCCAGGTCGATCTTCACCGCGCCATCGGGGCCGTTGACCGCCGCCGTGGGGTCGAACTCGTAGTTGCGGATGACCCGGCGAAACACTTCTTTCAGCGCTCGGGCGCCGAGCCGTGGCTCGCGGGAGGCCTCGATGGCGATGGATGCGGTGCTTTTTCTTCGCAGCCCAGTGGCTGTGGTAGATCTCGTCGAGGGTGACGAGATAGCGGGGGTCCGGACGTTCGGTTCGCGACATGGAGAAGGGCCCGATCCCTCGGGATCGGGATCAGCCGAGGGCGGCTTCCACCTCCGCCAGGTCGATCTTCACCGCGCCATCGGGGCCGTTGACCGCCGCCGTGGGGTCGAACTCGTAGTTGCGGATGACCCGGCGAAACACTTCTTTCAGCGCTCGGGCGCCGAGCCGTGGCTCGCGGGAGGCCTCGATGGCGATGCGGTGGACGGCCTTCTTCGACAACAAGAGCCTCAGCCCCCGGCTGTGGAAGTAGGCCTTGGTTTGTTGGTACCCGGAGTCCGGGGTCTTGACGAAGATGTGCATCAGCTCTTTGACCGAGAGATCGGCGAGCAGCACCACGGCATCGAAACGGGCGAGGAATTGTGGGCTCATGCCGTAGTCGAAGAGGTCTTCGTTGCGCAGCCAGTCGCGGAGAGAGAAGAGCAGCTTCTCCTTGACCTGTCCGTTCTCTACCGTGGTGACCGGCTTCAGGGCGCCGCGGTCGCGGCCCACGGTGACCCGGTCGTAGACCGAGTCGTAGAGGCCTTCGAAAGCACCACCACAGACGAAGAGCAGGCCGCCCGAGTTCACCGTCACCTGGCCGCCGCCGGCCCACTGGGGTAGAAAGAGGGGTACGGACTCGTTCTCCATCACCGTCAGCAGGGCTTCCTGGGCGCGAATGCCGGTGGTGTTGGGATGCCCGCCCACGTGCGAGCGAATCTTGTCGACCTCGTCGACGAACACCAGGCCGTTGCTGGCCTGATCGATGAGCTTTTCGAGCCCCGCATCGGGGCCCAGCTGGCTCCGGGCCTCGTCGAGCAGGCGATGGAAGACCACCTCGCCCGGACGCCCCTTGGCCGCTTCTTCACCCAGCACGTTGGCATGCATTCGGGCCACGGTCGAGCGTAGCGAGAGCTCTGGATGGGCTTCGAGGTAGGACTCCACCGCTCGCATGAGGGTGGTCTTGCCGGTACCGGAAGAACCGATCATCAGGAGGTTGCCCACCGCCAGACCGGAGAGCTTCTTCGACAGCGCGATCGACATTTCACGAATCGCTTCCTGCTGTCCGATCACTCGCCGCTCGAGCTCGGTGGCGATTTCCGAAGGAGAAGGGGCTTCCTGGGTCACCGCCCGATTGTATACCCGCGAGGTGTGTGGCCGCACCGGTGAGGAGGGAGGTGATCGGAGAGTGCTGCGGGCTGCTAGTGTAGGGCGTCACAAATCTGGCGCCTTGTCTTCGGGCCCTCCCGCGCCCTGTCAGCGTGGCTCCTCCTCGAAAGATCCCAGATCTTCTTGTGTCGGAGCGCCTGGACAGGACACGAGATGACCTCGAATCCAAGGCACCATCTGTGGGACGGACTACACTAGACTGCACGGCGCTCGAGGCGAGCCCGATTTGTGTCTAACCCTTCGAAGAGGTTCTCACGATCCATGTCGAGTCGCTCCCTGAACATCCCCGGTTTCGCTGCGTTTTTCACCACCCTTGTGCTCGTGGTCTTCTTCGGTGGATCGGGGCCGCTGGAGGCTTCGACCCCGCAGCTGGTGCGTGCACAGGCCTTGCTCGACGAGGGACGGCCGGAAGATGCCCTCGCCGTGCTCGACCAGATCTTGGCCGGCAGACGCAACGACCCCCAGGCTCTGCTGCTGCGCAGCACCGGCCGGATCATGCTCGCGGACGTGCAGGGAGGAGTCGCGGACCTGAAGAAAGCTCTGCGCCTGGATCCCGACCTGCGGCAGGGTTGGCTCAATCTGGCGGGCCTGGAGATCGCTCAGGAGCGGTACGGCGAGGCCAAAAAAGCGCTGCTGGAAGCCCAGAGGATCGATCCCGAGGCCAGCGACAATCATCTCAACCTCGGTGCGGTCGACCTCCTGCAGGGGCAGCTCGAAAAGGCCGCTGCGGCTTTCGAGCAATACCTGGCCAAGGAGAGGCAATCGGCAGAAGCTCTCTACCTGGTGGCCAGCAACTATGCCCTGGCGGGAGCTCAGGATCTGGCGATCGACACTTTGGAGAAGGCCATTCGCGCCAACGAGAGAATGCGCCTGAGGGCGCGCGACGACGAGCGTTTCCTGCAGCTCCGGACGCCCGCATACTCCGCGCTCCTGCGCACCGACTCTTATCGGCCCCCCGCGGGTAGCCACTCGGCGGCTGCGGCGTTTCGAGCTCCGTACGACCCGGCCGACAATCGTTTGGTCTACGCCGTGCTCAACGCTCTCCGGCGGCTCGAAATCCCCTACGAGGCACAGATCGAGACCACCGCCGACTGGGCGCTGGTCTGGGCCGAGTTCCGGATCAAGATCTCCAACCAGAGCAACGGCACCGGAGTGGTGAGTGTGAGCGCCCCGGCCGAGCGTTTTTCCGGGGCCGAATGGCAGCGGAAGACCCAGGAGCTCTTCCGCACGGTGCACGAGCTGCTGCGGCCGTGAGCCACTCCGGTCGGCGCCGGGTCCGAGCGATCGGTTCCTGGCGGGCCTGGCTGCTGACACTCGGTGCGCTGGCTCCGGTCGCCGGTGCGGCTCCTCACGATCCCTGTGGCTCGGTGCCTCCCTTTTCCGAAGATCCCTCGGCCCTGCTCGAGCTCGCCGCGGAGAGCTCCGGACCGGGAGTCGAGATCTTGCGGCGGCGTGAGCTCTATCGGTTCGACGAGGCCGGCCGGGCGGTCGTGCATCGCCATTGGTTGTGGTCCCTCGGAGCCGAAGGAGATGGAGCGGCGCCCGAGGGTTGGGATGCCGTCGAGGCGACCTGGGACCCGGCGTTCCAGGTGCTCGAAAGTCTCCGGGTGCGGGTGATCACCCCCGGTGGCGATATCTTCGAGCCGGTCCCCGAGGCCGGGAAAGGAGACCGGAGTGAAGCCGGTGGGATTCGCAGAGCTCTGCCTCCTCTAGCGCCGGGATCGGTGGTGGAAGAAGAGGTCGTGGTGCGCGACGAAAGCGCTTTCGGTCCTGGCTGGAGCTATCGTCATCCTCTGGCCCTCACGGTACCCGTCTCCCTCTCCTGTCTCACACTGGAAGCTCCTGTGAGCCTCCCTCTGCGCTACGGCACCCGGGGCGATCACCCTCTGGAGGTGGCCCAGTCCACCCTGCCCGGGGGGCGGACCCGCATTCGCTTCGAGGCCGACGAGCTCATACCTGCGGCGGTGTTCGAAGCCGGCCTGCCGCCAGATCTTCCCCGAGGGCCCATGGTGGTTTTTTCCACCGGCGAGAGCTGGTCGAAGATCTCCTCGGCTCTGAGCGCGCGGGTCGAGACCGCCATTGCCGAGATGCCCGCCGAAGAGCTGGTGGTGGCCCTGGGCCTTCTCGAAGCCGGAGAAGGGCTGAAGCCGCGTTTCGGCCCGAGTCGCGAGGCCTGGATTTCTCGAGCCTTCGCGGCCTTGCAAAGCCGTGTCCGCTTCGAGCCGGGCAGCGGGACCCTCGGGGCTCCCGGCGGGGGGGCCCTGGATCTGGAATCCACTCTCGCTCGGGGATCAGGCAACCGCCTGGCGCTCGCCACCTCGCTGGCCGCCGCGCTCCGAGCCGGGGGTGTCGTTGCCGAGGTAGCGCTGGTCCGGCGTGGGCCCGGGCAGGACGTCGAGCCCGAGCTCCCCGGCCTGGGCCTCTTCGACCATGCCCTGGTCTACCTGCCGGGACGGATTCCGCGCTGGATCGATCCTTCCGATCGTTTTTCTCGAGTTGGGCAGCTGTCCAGCGCCCTGCAGGGTCGTCGTGCGCTCGGGCTCGGCAAATCCACGTCGGAGCTGCTGCACACTCCGAGTCCCCGACCCGGGGACAACCGGGTGTCGGTCCGGATCGACGTCTACCTGCAAGCCGAGGGGCCGGCTCGCATCGTCGAGACGAGTATCTACCGGGGGGCGCCGGAGCATCGCCAGCGCCGGCTCGCGGCGTCTCTCGAGGCTCGGGTGCGGCATCTCGGCTATTTCGATTACCTGCGCTCGGCCTATCGGGCGGAAGAGCTCGGAGCGGTCGAAGAGACACCGGTCGACGATCGATCACAGCCCTATCGCCTCCGGCTCGAAGCCCTCGAATCGAGCCGAGGTTTCGGCGGCGACGGAGAAGCCGCTTTCGCCATCATCTTGCGGAACCTGATCACCTTGCTCCCGCGTGAGCTCCTGCCTCCGGCCGGACCGCGTCGCCAGGGTCGGTTCCAGTTCCAGGAACCTTTTGTTGCCGACTGGTCGTTTCGCATCTTTCCGCCGGAGGGCCTGCGGCTGGTCGAGCTGCCGGGCTCCGATGACCGCCCTCTCGGAGCCGGGAGGCTACGGCGCGAGGCATGGGAAGAGGACGGGGTCGTCCACGTCACATTTCGCCTCGATAGCGGACCCACGATCCTGGAGCCAGGAGCCTTCGAAGAGTATCGACGGGCAGTAGAAAACGTCCTGGTGGAAGAGCCGCTGCTGGTGTTCTTCGCCGAATGAGGCGAAGGTGGGGCCCGACCTGGACGAAGGAAAGGAGTCAGCAAGGACTTGACAAGCTCATGCTCCTTGCTAGAGTAAGGAAATGGCCAAGATCACCAGCAAGCTGCAAGTGACGATCCCCAAGGCATTGGCGGAGAGGTACGGAATTCGGCCGGGGGACGAGGTGGAGTTCCAGCCGGCCGGAGCGGTCATCCGCCTCGTGCCATCGCGAGCCCGGCGCCCGCCTCTCGAAACGGCCGAACGCCTTCGCCTTTTCGACGAATCCACCACGCGGCAGAAAGAGCGGGAGGCACGAATGAACCTGCCGTATCCGTCTCCCGAGACCCAGGAGCGGGGTTGGACCCGAGAGGAGCTCTACGAGCGTGGCGGCTCTGGTTGATACCAACATTCTGGTCTATCGCTACGATCCCAGGTTTCCCGAAAAGCAGCGACGGGCAGTGGAAATCCTCTACCGTGGCGCGGAGCATCTCACGATGGTGCTCCCGCACCAGGTGATCCTCGAGTTCGTCGCGGCGACGACCCGGCTCCACAGCTTTGCGGATGGCGAGCGGGGCCCGCTCTTGACGCCTCAGGAGGCTCATCGGGAAGCCGAGCACCTGCTGGCGAGCTTTCCGACCGTCTATCCCACGGTAGAGGTCTTGCGGACCGCACTTCGCGGTGCCGCCGCCTACCAGCTCTCCTGGTTCGACGCCCATCTCTGGGCCTATGCCGATTTCTACGGTCTGCCGGAAATCCTCTCCGAAGACTTCGAGCATGGTCGTTTCTACGGCACCGTTCGGATTACCGACCCGTTTGCTGCGGGTGCGGAGATCCACGAGGGGTCGGCGTTCTACGGCTGAAAGCCTTGGCCGTTGCTCACTTGGTGAGCAAGATTGTGCCGTTCGTGAGCTTCTTGTGCTGGGTCTCGGGCCTGGAATCCAGGAAAATGGCGCCTCGAGCGGCTTCCCGAGCCTGGCATCTCCCTTGCTGTAGTAGAAAACCGGTCGAAGAACGACCGATCGAGGCTCGATCCGTGAAGGAGACCCCTTCTGGATCTTGGACGAGAAGCCTCTATGCATGGACAGTCCGACAGGAATCCCGATGCTTTTCGACTCCGGCCAGTGTCCCAGCACTGGTCATTTTTTTTGCCCGGCCGAGGAACGCCCCGGCGTACACTATTGTCTAGTGTAGTGCGTCACAAATCTGGCGCCTTGTCTTCGGGCCCTCTCGCGCCCTGTCGGCGTGGCTCCTCCTCGAGAGATCCTCAATCTTCCTGTGTCGGAGCGCCTGGACAGGACGAGAGATGACCTCGAATCCAAGGCACCATCTGCTGGACGCACTACACTGGTCGTAGAGAGAAGGCTTCGGGCTCGTCGGAGGATCGAGTGCAAAGGAAGAAAAATCCAGGATCGACCACGATCCTTCCCGCGGTAGGGCTGGTCGTGATGCTCGTCGCCTGTGGGGGGGGAGCCACGGAGTCGGTTCGTGTCCCGGTCAGCGGCCCGTTGGCCGCCGAGCTTCTGGGAGTCTGGTACGACCCCGGCGGGGAACGAGCCCTGATCGTCGAAGAAGGCGACGACGGAGCCATCTCTGCGGTTTTGCACCTGGAGCCCATCGAGGGATACCGGATGCTCCGGATGGAGGCACGCGACGGTGAGCTGGAGATCTGGAGCCGGACACCCGACGGGGTGGAGCCGTCGAGCATGCAGTGGCTGCGTGGTGACGATGCCACCGAGCCCGAGGCCCGGGCCACTCTTCTGGGTAGCTGCTACTGGCTCCAGCAGGATCCCGAATGGTCGTGGATTCTCGAGGCCCGGCTGTACGGGAGCCTCGAAGCTGCCGAGAGGCAGGGAGAGCAGATCGTGGCGCGCCTGGTGAGAGCCCTGTGAGCCCGGCGACCCGAAACGAGGAGGCTGCAGAGCAACGGACCTGGGGGGAAGCGGCGCGGGCGTTTCTTCATCCGCGGGTGTTGGCGATTCTCTTTCTCGGATTCTCCGCGGGCCTGCCCCTCTTCCTGATCTTCGGCACTCTCTCCGTGTGGCTTCGGGAAGCGGGTATCGAGCGTTCGACCCTGACCTTCTTCAGCTGGGCGGCCCTCGGTTATTCCTTCAAATACGTATGGGCCCCGCTGGTCGACCGGTTGCCGCTTCCCTGGCTGACGCGCCGCCTGGGGCGGCGGCGTGGGTGGTTGCTCTTCGCCCAGATCGCGGTAATGCTGGCGATGTTCTGCATGGCCGCCTCGGACCCACAGAAGAGCCTCACGGCGATCGGAATCGCGGCGGTGCTGCTCGGCTTCTCCTCCGCGACCCAGGACATCGCCATCGACGCGTACCGGATCGAGGCGGTGGCCAGGGATCTGCAGGCGATGATGGCGTCGGCCTATGTGGCCGGTTACCGGGCCGGCATGCTGCTCGGCGGAGCGGGCGCCCTGAAGCTCGCCAGCGTGTTCGGCGATGGCACGGAATACAGCTACCGCGGCTGGGCTCTCGCCTACGTCTGTATGGGATTCTCGATGCTCGTGGGCATGGCCACGACCCTGGTGATCGCCGAGCCGCGGTCGCGAGAGCCGCGGTCGGACTCCGCGTTGCGCTCCACCGGCGACTACTTGCGGTTTCTCGGCCTCTTCGCCTGCGCCGCAACGGCCTTCACCCTCGGCTTCGTCTTCACCTCGGAGCTCGCCGAGCAGGCCAAGACGACGCTGATCGAGGAGCATGCGGTCATGTCGCGCCTGGCAGGGTTCCTGGTGGAGAGCGGGCGCCTGGTGCTGAGCGTCGCCATGGCCGTGGCGGTGGGAGGCCTATTGGTCCTCGGCAGGATGGTGCCGAAGGCGATGGTCCGGGAAACTTATGTCGATCCCTTTTCCGACTTCATGCGTCGCTATGGCAAGTCGGCCCTCCTGCTCCTGTTGCTGATCGGCACCTATCGCATCTCCGACATCGTGATGGGGGCGGTGGCCAATGTGTTCTACATCGACATGGGCTACACCAAAGACCAGATCGCCGCCATTTCCAAGACCTTCGGCCTGTTCATGACCCTGGCCGGCGGGTTCGTCAGCGGTCTCCTGGCGGTGCGCTACGGGTTGATCCGCATCCTCTTTCTCGGCGCCCTGCTCTCGGCCGCCACCAATGTGCTCTTCGCCTACCTGGCGACCGTCGGCAACGACCCGAAGCTCCTGATCGGCGTGATCGTGGCGGACAACCTCTCCGGCGGCATGGCCACCGCCGCCTTCGTGGCCTACCTCTCGAGCCTGACCAGCGTCTCCTTCACCGCGACTCAATACGCCCTCTTCAGCTCGATCATGACCCTCGGGCCCAAGGTTCTGGCCGGCTACTCGGGTATGGCCGTCGACAGTGTCGGCTACGAGACTTTCTTCATCGGTACCGCGATTCTCGGCCTTCCGGTCCTGGTGCTGGTCTGGCTGGCGGGTCGAATCGTGCCGGTGGAGACGGAAGAAGAGGGATCTGAGATCACCCGAGACACGAGCTCGGACTGATCGGAGATGTGACGTTCCCATCTGTCGCGGTCGGGCTCTGGTCGGGAACCGGCGGGTGAGCCCGGGGCGGCGGGCGCCGCCCCGGTGTCGAAGGGTCAGATGCCCCGGAGCATGAGCTCGCCGACCAGCCGGTTGTAGGCGGCGGGGTCGGGTAGCTCGGAGCCTTCGGCGATCAGGGCGTGGCCGTGCAGCAGGCCGGCGTATTCGGCGACCACCGAGTCGTCCGAATCGGCGTCGAAACGGGCCTTGAGCTTGGTGAGCAGATCGTGATCGGGGTTGACCTCGAGAATCCGCTTCTGGCTCGGCATCCCCAGGCCACCCTCGGTCTGCCGCATGAGGCGCTCGAGGTGTGGGCTCATGTCGAACTCGCCGCTCACCAGGCATGCGGGGGAGGTCGTGAGGCGTTTGGAGATCCGTACCTCCTTCACGTGCTCGTCGAGGGCCTCCTGCATCTTCTTCAGCAGGTCGGCATAGTCCTTCTGCTTGGCCTCGCTCTCCTCCTTGGCTTTCTCTCGCTCTTCCTTGCTGCCGAGCTCCACGTCGCCCTTGTTGGCAGAACGGAATTTCTTCTCTTCGAACTCGGTGAGAGATTGGGTCACGAACTCGTCGATCGGGTCGACGAGGTAGAGAACCTCGTAGCCCTTGTCGCGGAAAGCTTCCAGGTGCGGGGAGCTCTCGACCATCGAACGCGACTCGCCGGTCAGATAGTAGATCTCCTCCTGGTCGTCCTTCATCCGCTCGATGTACTCGGCGAGGGTGGTGAGCTTTTCTTCGTCGTGGGAGGACTGGAAGAGCAGCAGCGGCAGCAGGCGATCTTTGTTGTCGAGGTCGCTGTTGAGGCCTTCCTTGAGAGCGGGGCCGAGCTCTTTCCAGAACTTCAGGTACTTCTCGCGGTCGTCCTGCAGCATGCTCTTGAGGTGGTCGAGCACCTTGCGCACCAGCCATTTGCGCATCTGGGTGATGTGGCGGTCGTGCTGCACCATCTCGCGGGAGATGTTGAGCGGCAGATCGGAGGAGTCCACCACACCCTTGACGAAACGCAGGTACACCGGCATCAGCTCTTCACACTGGTCTTTGATCAGGACCCGACGGACATAGAGCTGGAGACCTCGGGTGTGCTCGCGGTAGTAGAGGTCCCAGGGCGCCTTGGACGGGATGTAGAGCAAGGCCTGGTATTCGAGGCGTCCTTCGGCCCGTAGCGACAGAGTGTCGAGAGGGTCGTTCCAGTCGTGGGTGATGTGTTTGTAGAACTCGGCGTATTCCTCGTCCTTCACCTCCGAGGCCGGCCGGGTCCAGATCGGCTTCATCGAGTTCAGGGTTTTGTCTTCGATGACGGTGCGGGTCTTGTCGGTGGCCTTGCCCTCGTCGTCGAGCTCCGGCTCTTCGCGCTCGTGTTTCATCACGATCGGATAGGCGACGAAGTCGGAGTGTTTCTTGATGATCCGCTGCAGGGTGTGGAACTCGGTGAAGTCGTCGAGGCCGTTGTCCTGGTCGACCGGCTTCAGGTGTAGGGTGATGGTGGTTCCCCGGGTGAAGCGGTGGTCCTCGGCCAGGCTGTACTGGCCGTCTCCCGTGGACTCCCAGCGGGTAGCTTTCTCTTCGCCGGCTCGGCGAGTCACGAGGGTCACCTTGTCGGCGACCATGAACGCGGAGTAGAAGCCGACCCCGAACTGGCCGATGAGCTGGGCCATGTCTTCGCTGGATTCGCTCTCGCGGATCCGGTTCATCAACTCCCGGGTGCCCGATTTCGCGATGGTTCCGATGTTGGTGACCACCTCGTCGCGGCTCATGCCGATGCCGTTGTCGCTGATGGTCAGGGTTCGCTCGTCGGCATCGGCCTTGAGCCGGATCTCGAGCACCTCCTCCTTGCCGAGCAGGTCGGTGTCGGTCAGGGCTTCGAAGCGCAGGCGATCGAGCGCGTCGGAGGCATTGGAGATCAGCTCGCGCAGGAAGATCTCCTTGTTGGAGTACAGCGAGTGGATGACGATATCGAGGAGCTGCCGGGTCTCGGCGCGAAACTCGAAAGTCTCTTCGCCAGCACTCTCCTTCGGCGGGGTTTCGGTCGTAGAGGTCATGTGTAGATCCTCCCGAAATGGGGACTGTGCGTCGCTTTCGCGGCGCGAGGTTTATGGGCTCGGCACAGGGCGTTGCGGGGCCCGTGCGGTCAGCTGAGCTCTCTTCAAGAGGCAGATAACCCCCGAATGGGGGGATTTTATTCCGGGTCGCCTAGCCTTCCACCATGCGGCGGAGCTCGCGCTCCGCGAGGATGACCATGGGAAACTCGATCCTGCCGGCGTCTTCGAAGTCGGTGAGCAGGTTCTCGATCCGCTGGACCTGGGCCGTTCGGTCGCCGGCCCAGGCTTCGATCGCCTCCCGGGCCGTGCCCGAGTACTTCACCGCCTGGCGTGCCATCTCGGCCTGGTGCGAGAAGAGCTCGTCGATGGTGGCGGTGACCGCCGCCTGCTGCCAGGGGCTCTCGTGGGCCAGCTTCCGCGCCTCTCTCCGCAGGCGGTTGAAACCGAGCTTCTCCCCGAGAGTGAAGTAGACCTTGCCGATGCGCTCCACCGGTACGCCGGATTCCTGGGCACAGCGGGCGACGTCACAGGCGGCGGGCAACATGTCGAGACTCGCGGCCCGGGTCGCAAGGGGGCCGGGAACCTTGCTGTCTCGGAGCCGGCGGTACTTTCGCCGCACCCGTTGCCGGGCGTAGGGCGGGAGCAGATCGTCGATCTGGGCCGCGACGATGATGATGTCGGGCTCGTACTTGGCCACGCAGGTGGAGACGTCGAGAGGCCGCCGGGCGTAGCGTAGGAACCAGCGGGTCGTACGCATGGCCATTTTTATGGAATCGAGGTAGATCCGGTGCAGGAGGTCTGCGGGCAGCTTGTCGTCGAGGGCCTCGATGTCTTCCCACAGAGAGCGGAGGTCGAAGATCTCCCGCACCGCTGCGTAGGCGCGGGCGATGTCGCTCACCTTCGAGCCCGTCTCTTCCGCGAGGCGCGAGACGAAGGTCGGCCCCACGCGATTGATCAAGCTGTTGGTGACGTGGGTGGCCACGATCTCCCGACGCAGCCGGTGCCGTTCCAGGGCGCCGCGGAACCGCCACTGCAGGGGCAGGGGGAAGTAGCGCACCAGGTCTTCGCGCAGCAACACGTCGTCGGGCAGCTGGGAGTCGAGGAGGTGGTTGTAGACGAAGATCTTGCTGTAGGCGAGCAGCACCGAGATCTCGGGGCGGGTGAGCCCCCTCTTCTGGTCCTTGCGTTCGGCGAGAGTGGAGTCGTCGGGCAGACCCGCGAGACGGCGGTCGAGCTGGCCGGACCGTTCGAGCAGACGCATCAGACGGCTCTGCTCGTCGAGCAGGGCGCCTTTCTGGGCCTCGGTGATCGACAGGGCATGCGACTGCAGGTAGTTGTCTCGCAGCACGAGGTCGGCCACTTCCTCGGTCATCTCGGCCAGCAGCTGATTGCGTTCCTCGGGTGGCAGCTCGCCGACGGCGATCGCGTCGGCCAGGGCGACCTTGATGTTGACCTCGTGGTCGGAGCAGTCCACTCCGCCGGAGTTGTCGATGAAGTCGGTGTTGACCCGGCCGCCAGCGAGGGCGAACTCCACGCGGCCCGCCTGGGTGACGCCGAGGTTGGCCCCCTCGCCGATCACCTTGGCGCCGAGCTCGCCGCCATCGACCCGGATCTCGTCGTTGTTGCGGTCGCCGACGCTGCGATTGGATTCGTCGTGAGCCTTGACATAGGTTCCGATGCCGCCGAACCAGAGCAGGTCGGTGGAGCATTGGAGCAGGGCGCGGATCAGCTCGTTCGGAGATGTTTCCTGCTGGGAGAGGCCGAGGCGAGCCTTGACCTGGGGTGACACGGTGATGGTTCGAGCGCTCCGCTCGAAGATCGCGCCGCCCTCGGAGAGCGCTTCGGGGGCGTAGTCGGCCCACGACGATCGGGGCAGGGAGAAGAGTCGTTTGCGCTCGGCGAAGGAAGCCGCCGGGTCGGGGTCGGGGTCGACGAAGACGTGCAGATGATTGAAGGCTCCGACCAGGCGAATCTGCTCGGAGAGCAACATTCCGTTGCCGAATACATCGCCCGACATGTCGCCCACGCCGACCACGTCGAAGGGCTCGGTCTGGATGTTGTGGCCCATCTCGCGAAAATGCATCTTCACCGATTCCCAGGCGCCCCGGGCGGTGATTCCCATCTTCTTGTGGTCGTAGCCGGCCGAGCCTCCGGACGCGAAGGCATCGCCGAGCCAGAACCCGTACTCCTCGGCGACCTGGTTCGCGAGGTCGGAGAAGGTGGCGGTACCCTTGTCGGCGGCGACCACGAGGTAAGGGTCGTCGTCGTCCCGGCGGACCACGTCCTTCGGCGGCACCACGGTTTCACCCACCAGGTTGTCGGTGATGTCGAGCATGCCGCGGATCATCGTTTTGTAACACCGGGTGCCCTCGGCGAGCACCGCTTCACGGTCTCCCAGGGGCGGTTGTTTCACCACGAAGCCACCCTTGGCGCCCACCGGAACGATGACCGCGTTCTTGACCATCTGCGATTTCACCAACCCGAGGATCTCGGTGCGGAAATCTTCCCGTCGGTCCGACCAGCGAATGCCTCCGCGGGCGACCTTGCCACCGCGTAGGTGGACCGCTTCCATGCGCGTGGAATACACGAAGATCTCGAATTCCGGACGAGGCTCGGGCAAGCCGCGGATCTTGCGGCCGTCGAGCTTCAGAGAGAGGTACTCCTTGGGGGTGCCATCGGCGTCGGTCTGGAAGTAGTTGGTGCGCAAGGTGTGGTGGATCAGGTCGAGAAAAGCGCCGAGAATGCGGTCTTCGTCGACGCTGCCCACGGTTTCGAGCGCCTGCCGGATGTCTTGACGCAGGGCCTCCCGGCGTTGCTCCGGCGTGAGGTCGCCCGAGCCCTGCTGGCGTGCCGGGTCGAGCGATTCGTGGAACAGCTCCACCAACAGACGAGCGATCTCGGGATTGCGGGCCAGGGAGGATTCGATGTATCGCTGGGAAAAGGCCACGCCGACCTGCCGCAGGTAGCGGCAGTAGGCACGCAGGATCACCACCTGCCGCCAGGTGAGCCCGGCGCGCAGCACCAGCTGGTTGAATCCATCGCTCTCGAGCTCGCGGCTCCAGATCCGCAGCAGGGATTCCTGGAAGTTGTCGCGGGCTTTCTCGGGATCGACCTCGAAGTCGTCGGTCAGGAGCTCGAAATCACGGACCCATACCGGGTTCGGGCTGTCGGCCGGGCGAATCTCGAAAGGCAATTCACTGTTGACCCGCAGCCCCATGTTCTCGAGCATCGGCAGAATGCTCGAGAGAGGAGCGGGAATCGCCGGCTCGAAGGTTCGCAGGTGCAGCCGGCTCATGGCAGCGCCGCGGCGGCGGTAGAGACGTAGACCCAGCACTCCGGTGTCGAGGATCCGGTCGATGATGGCGATGTCGTCGGCGGCATCCTCGGGTGAGAATGCGGTCTGGTATCCCGCGGGAAAAGCTTCGCGGTAGCGCCGCCAGGTACGCATTCCCACTTCTTCACCGCGTCGAGCGCCGAGAGATCCCTTGAGGTGGTCGCTCCAGGGGCGAGCCACCTCGGCGAGGCGCTCCTCCACTTGCTCTTGGTCGATCCTGGGGAGGTTGCCGTGGCGAGGCTCGACCAGGAACTGGAGCTGGGCCAGGGGACGCTCGGTGATCCGGGTGAAGAAATCCGTGACCTCACCGCGAAAGGCCTGCTCGAGGATCTCCTGGATATTGACTCGCAGCCGGGTGCTCAGGCGTTCCTTCGGTATGTAGACCATGCACGAAGCGAAACGTTCCTCTTCGTCGTAACGCACCAGCAGGGCCAGGCGGGGGCGCAGCTGCAGCTGGAGGATGCGGAGGGCGAAAGCCTGCAGATCTTTCGGAGAGATCTGGAACAGCTCGTCGCGCGGGTAGTGCTCCACGATGTACCGCAGCACCTTGCCATCGTGGCTCGCCGGCCGAAAGCGAGTCCGGCTCATGACCTTCGCCACCTTGCGCCGCACCAGGGGAATCTGGACCACGGGAATGGAGTAGGCCCGCGACGTGAAGAGGCCCCAGAAGCGGTACTCTCCCGTCAGCTCGCCGTCGTCGCCGAAACGTTTCACGGAGATCAGGTCCATGTGCGCGTTGCGGTGCACCGTGGCCTTGGTGGTGGTCTTGGCGATGGCGATGATCTGGCGACTGTCGAGAAACGCCCGGGCCGCGGGGCGTAGAGGCTTCTGCCCCGTGGCCTTCTCACCCAGAGGGAGCTTGCGCAGGAGCCCGAGACCGGAGGAGACGTCGGGCCGAAGGTAGCGCTCGCCGTCGTTCTCGACGAGGGTGTAGGAGAGGTACCCGAGAAAGGTGAAGTACTCGTCGATCCAGTCGAGAAAGGCCTTGGCCTCCTCAATGCTCTTGGGTTGGATCCGGCCAGCGGGCGGATTGGCTTCCAGCTCTTTGCGAACCCTGTGCCCCTGGCTGCGCATCTCGGGCCAGTCCTGCACCGCGAGACGTACGTCGGCGAGAACCTTGCGGAGAGCGGTTTCCAGCTCCACCAACACCGGTTGCTGGGTGAGCCGGTCGATCTCCACGTGCATGAACGACTCGTACTGCAGGCTCGTCTCCGTGGTCGGTGCGACGATCTCCTGCAGCTTGCCGTCGGCGTCGCGCCGGACGGGAATCTGAGGATGCAGGAATTGGTGCACCGCGAGCTCTCGCCGGCCGAGCTCTCCGGTGAGGGAGTCGACGAGGAAGGGTATGTCGCCGGTGACCACCTGGATGACCGTGCGATCTGCGTTCCAGGGATTTTCGCTCCGCGGAGGATTGAAGATCCGTACGCGAATGCGATCTCCACCGCGCTGCTCGGCCCACTCCAAGAAGCTGCTGGCCAGGCGGCACAGTTTCTCGGGATCGGTCTCTCGATGATCCTCTCGCGCCAGGCCAGAGTACAAGTGTTCGATGAATGCGGAGAGCATCGGCAGCTGGTTGTCGGGAATCATTGCGCGGGCGGCGACGCGAATGGGCTCGAGCAGGTCTTGAGTGTCTTCGGACCGGGAAGTCATCCCTTGGGCTCCAGGGCAGGAGATCCGTGGGCCGCGAAGCGGTGGGAGCCGGAGTCGAACGCGAAAGGGTTCGACCCGCTCCGATAGAGGGCCGCAGGGCCGCAGGTCTGCACAGAGAGAGTTGCGAAGTGAGAGGTGCTACGGCAGGAGGGAGGCGCCGGCACTCCGTGTTTGTCCGTTCGCATGGGTTCGTCGAGGCGTCGCAAGGTCGGCATGCCTTCATCGTCCGTGATGTCGGCGCCGCCCGGGCGACGTGATCTCTACAGGACAACGGCCGGTTGCGCGTGGAGCAACCGGCCGCTTCTACCAGCTGAGAGCCTAGCCTATTTCGCCAGGCCCGGGAAGCGTTATCTACGACTTCTCGCCTTCCCACACGGTGACCCGTGCTCCGAGCGAGGTGCCTCGGGCATCCGGGTTGGCAGGAAATCGTGGCGCACAGGCCCTTTTCGGATCGGATATATTCCAGGCCTTCACAGAGACAAAGGAAGACAGGAGTGACGATTTGGTAGCGCAGCGTAGCGACGAGATCCGCCGAGCCTCGGCCCGGGAAGTCCGCGAGAAGACGGTCGAAGCCTTCCATGCCGAGCTCGCCGAGCAAGGAATCGAGCGAGCGTTCATCACCTTCGAGAATGGCGAGTTCACCCTCTCTCATCCGGGCATCTTGTCTCCGCTTCGTGCCTTCTTCGAGCTCTCCCAGGACTTCGGCCGGCACGAAGGTGTGTTCATCGGTCGCGAAGAAGGGCTCGAAGCGCTGTTCTTCGCCGGGGTGCACGACACCCGGCGCGGGCTGGCCCAGGGCGGTATGCGATTCAAACCCTACGGCACGTTGGCCGATGTGCTGGTCGATGTTCTGCGACTGGCCCAGGGCATGACTCGAAAGAACGCTCTCGCCGGCCTCTGGTGGGGAGGCGGCAAGGGGGTGATACCCCTGACCCGGGCGATGGCCGAGAATCCCGCCTATCGCCAGGAAGGTAGCCCGGAACGCCTCGAGCTGTTCCGTGCCTATGGACGTTTCGTCGCCAGTCTCAACGGGATCTACTACACCGCGGAGGATGTCGGCACCAAGACCTCCGACCTCAACGCGGTCTTGACCCAGAACCGGTTCACGACCTGCATCGGTGGGGAGCTCGGAGGCTCGGGCAATCCCTCCGTCCACACCGCGCAGGGTGTTTTCGTGGCGCTGCGGGCCGCCTGGCGTTTTCTCACCGGCAGTGACGACCTCGTCGGAGTGGGTGTTGCGGTGCAGGGAGTCGGCAATGTGGGTGGCCCCCTGGTGGAGATGCTCGATGATGCCGGCGCCAGGGTCTGGATCACCGACATCGACCCGCAGGCATTGCAGGATCTGAAGGCGGAGCGGCCGCGGCTCGAGATCGTCGAGTCCGATGCCATTTTCGACACCGAGGCCGACATCTTCGCGCCCTGTGCCATCGGGGCCCAGGTGAGCTCGCGCACCATCCCGCGTCTGCGAGCACGGCTCATCTGCGGCGCGGCCAACAACATTCTCGAAGAGGCCGCCGACGCCGAGCGGCTACGGCGCCGTGGCATTGCCTACGTACCCGACTACCTCTGCAACCGCATGGGAATCACCAACTGTGCTGACGAGTGGCAGGGGTACCTCGAGGACGACGTGCGCCTCGCCGCGGAGAGGGTCGCACCCGACACCGTGCGGGTTCTCCGCCACGCCCGCAGCCAGATGATCACCACCGCCGCCGCCGCCGACCAGCTGGCCGACATCGCCGCGAGCGAGCTGCATCCGCTGATCGGGCACCGGGGCCGCCGGCTCATCGACCACCTGATCACCCGCGGCTGGTCCGCGGGACCGCAAGAGGCACAAGAAGGTCCGGCCACCGGCGGCAAACCGCGACCGGCTTTCGAAGCGGGGTCCGACGAGCCCGCGCTGCGGCTGGGCTGGGAGCGGGAAGGGCTGTTCCGTGGCGATGGCCCCACCGTGGTGGCGGCACCCATTTCCGCCGCCGGGAGGCCTCACCTCGGTTCCGTGCTCTCGGCCCTACTGCTCGATGTGCGAGCCCGCTCCGCGGAGATTCTGGGTCGCGACCGGCCCCGCCGCCGGCTCGGCAGCGATCCCGGGGGCCTGGCGCTCCAGCTGGCCGTCGAGCGCTCGCTCCCTTTCGAGAGGGAAGAGGTCGGCCGGTCCCGGTTCACCGAGCGCTGTGCCGACGCCTACCGCCGGAACGACGAATCGATCCGCGATCAGCTCCAGCTCCTCGGGGTCGGGTTCGATCCCGAGGTCTGGCTGGAGACCGAATCCCGGGCCGGGGTCGAGGCGACTCGCAGGCTCTTCTTCACCCTCGACGACGCGGGCCTCCTGCGTCGCGAGAGGCGCCTCACCTACTTCGATCCCAGCGCCCAGACGGTGCTCATCTCTCCCGATGTCCTGCGCACCCGGGTCACCGTCGACGAGCGATTCACCGTGCGGTTTCGGACCACGGGCGGTGCGGAGATCGAGACCCAGACCTTCTTTCCCGAGCTGCTGGCCGGTGCGGTGGCCCTCGCCGTGGACCGCGGCGGCCCTTACCGTCACCTGGCCGGCGAGCAGGTCGTGGACCTTCTGGCCGACCCTCTCGGCTCGGGAGGAGAGCCGGTGCTGCCGGTGCTGGTCGGCGACGGGCTCGGCACCGCGGCCAAGTTCCTGGTGCCGGCGCACGACCGGGAGGACCACGAGTGGCTGCGGAAGACCGCCGCCGGCCAAGATCTCGCAGAACGCTCGGCGATGGATGTCCAGGGGCGGATTCTGCTGCCCGGGCAGCCGCCCCTCGCACGGGAAGAGGCTCGGCGCCTGGTGGTACAGCAGCTGGGCGAAGCCGTGGATCGCCAGGAGGGGAGCTGGAAGGTCAGCGCCTTCCGGGGAAGGAAGTCTCGTACCCTGGTGAACCTGGGCACTTCCGAGCAGCTCTTCCTCGACCTCTCGGGAGCGGCGGGGCACCTGCGCCGGGCGATCGAATCCGGGGCCGTGACTTTCTCGCAGCCTCGCTGGCGCCGCCGGTCCCTGGCCTGGCTCGACGAGCTCGAGCCCTGGTGCATCTCGCGCCAGTACTGGTGGGGGCAGCCGGTGCCCGGAGGTCCCGAGGGTGATGTCTTCAGCGTCTGGTTCGCCCTGGCGGCCTGGAGCCTGCAGTCGACGGGCTGGCCCGCCGAGGCGAGCCCGGAGCCGGCGGCGGAGGTCTTCGTCGACAGTGAGCTCCTGACTCTCTGGGCCCTGCCCTCCCAGCTGGTTTCGCTGGCGATCTGCGGTCGCCCCGCCTTTGCCCGCATGGAGGTCCACGGCTCTCTGCACGTGGTGGAGCGGGTGCTCGAAGAGCGCCCCGGAGTTCCCCAGGACGCCGAGGACGAGGAGCGGTTCCTCACCCGATTCGTGCACCGCCCCATGCGTCACCGGGTGGGGAACGGAGTGGAGCCGGAGACCTGGATTCGCCGCTTTGGTGCCGATGCCCTGCGCCTCGGCTTCCTGCTCTCCCTGCCCCGGGAGCCCCGCGACGCGGTGACCCTCGCCGAGTCGAGCCTGCGGCGGGCGCGGCGGGTCGTGCGGCGGCTCAACGCCAAGGTCACCGGCTTGTTCCATCTCACCCGCAAGCTCGATCCCACGCAGCCCGCCTCCGAGCCCTTCCTGGCCGATCGCTGGCTCCTGTGTCGGGCGGAGCAGGTGGCCGAGGAGGCGCGGGACGCTCTGGCGCACAACGATCCACGGGCCGCGGCACAGGGGCTCGCCACCGCGGCCGACGACCTCGCTCGCTACGCCGCGGTCGCTGCCGGGCGAAGGTATCGGGAGGGGGATCTCCGGACGGTGCGAGCCACGGTTGCCGAGGTCGTCTCCCGGCTGGCCGGGGGTTTCACGCCGCTCTGCCCGTTCCTCTTCGAAAAGCTCGAGCGCTGGACCCGAGCCGGCAGCGGCCCGGGCTGGAGCGAGCCCGTTCCCGCCGCGGACGACACCTGGCTGGCGGAGCTCGTCGACCACCTCGATGGCCTGGAATCGGAAGTCGAGATCAGCTCGGCCGATGCCTCCCACCTGGCGGTGCTCTCCGCCGGCAGCGAAGAGCTGGCCGCTCTGGTGCAGCTCCCGGTTCGTGTGGCCGATCGGCCGGCGGAGGGAGAGGTGGAGTGGGTCGGCGACTGTGCCGTGGTCGAGCTGGGAGACGAATAGTCCGGTCGCTGGCTCCGTAGTCGTCTCTACTCGGCGACGTTCGCCGCACTTGCCATCGACCACGGAGCTGCCCATGCCCCGGACTGCGCGACCCCTACCTGTTCCCCTTCAGCTGGCCCTCGCCATGACCGGCGTGGCAGCTCTGTGGTGTTTGCTGTGGAGCGCGTTGTTTCTCCTGCGCCTGCCGACTTCTGCGAGCGACTTCACGAGCCTTCTCCCAAATGTGGAGTCCGCGCTCGGGGCGGCCTGGGTCTTCTACGTCGTGATCCCGGGTCTCTGGGGCATCGCCATGCTCGTCGGCAGCCGATCGGTCGCGGGGCGCCGGCCCGGGTCCCTGGAGTTTCTACAGGCAGGGGTCCTGTTCGCCTGGGTCGTCGTGATGATCCAGGGATTCCTGCCCTCCCTCTGGCTCTCCGCTCTGGGAAACATGACCCCGCCCAAGGGAGCCACGTTGGCCTATTGGGTCTACAAGGGTTTCCATCTCGCCTACCTCGGCGTGGTCCTCTTCTGCATCCGCCGGCCCCAGAGCCGGGAGTACGTGACCCCGACCCTGGGTGAGGACGACCTGCCCTACCACTACCGCCTGGGTTGATCGCCGCGTCGGCGCGCCGGGATCTCGACGGAGAAGTTCTGCTCCGGCCGGGCCGCCGGTCGACTCGGGACGGATTTGGGAGCTACGGCTTTCCGCCGCCCCGAGTCGCCCGGCGAGGATCGTCGAGGTGCGGCCCGGCGGGTCACGGTTTCGTTGTCTTCCTTCTGCACGTCTTCGGCGTGCCAGGTGGCGGTCACGGAGGTGTCGTCGGCAATCCGCAGCTCGAGCCAGTTGCGGGCGTTGAGGAAGTGACTCTCGCGTTTGGCAAAGGGCAGCAGGCCTCCTTCGATGCCTTCGGCGATGTCCTCGTGTTTGGGGGCCAGGGTTTCGTAGGCGTAGACCAGGATCGACGGTGGCGGAACGTTGACGATGCCGGAGGAGATCAGCTGGGTGATCTCGCGGGTCTCTTCGCCGGGCTCGAGGTGATGGCCGCGCCGCGAGCGGATCACCCCGTAGGCGGCGAGGTGCACGTCGCCCGACACCAGGGTCACCCGGTAGCCCTTGGTCTGCGCGAGCTCGAAGAGCCTATCGATGATCTCGGCCCGTTCGTCGCGATGGCGAGGGCTCTGCCACATATCGCGGAGGTCGTCTTCCAGGTTTTGCTGCCCGGGAATCCCGGCCAGCACCTTTTCGACGATGGAGAGATCCAGGTAGACGAAGGGAATGCTCGACATCACGAGCAGGTGTTTGCAGCCCTCCAGGTCGTCGAGGGCTCGAGCCACGGCTACCCGGCTCTCGGGGCTCATCACCTGCTCCAGGGTTCGCTCGGTGCGAAGGTCGAGCACCAGGAGGGCGATGTCGCCGAATTCGAAGAGCTGGTTGTATGCGGGGCTTCCGGGCAGGCGATGCACCAGGGGGTGGGAATCCTGGGTCCGCAGCTGGAAGAGCTCGAAGGCCTGGCGCGCGACCCGAAAGATTCCCTGGTAGACCGGGCTCTCGTGTTGTTTCCTCGGGCGCGAGCCCCAGCCATCGAAGATGTCGTGGTCGTCCCACATCATCACCGTGGGAATGCGTGCGAAGAGAGCGGCCACCTCGGGCTCCCCGAAACGCTCGGTGTACAGGTCGGCATAGAAATGGGCGACCTCTTTCTCCATCTCCTCGGTGAAGGGGTGCCTCCAGCGGCCGGAGAGCCCTCCGATGAGGGAGGAGAGGAGGCGGGTCGGTGCGGGGCGGGGGGGGCGGGAATCGTCGCTCCGGTGCTTCCCCAACCACCGGCTGATTTCCGGCAGCTCCCAGAGCGAGTCGGCGTAGAGCTGGTCTCCGCCCATCAGCAGCAGATGGAACGGGGCCATCTCGTGGCATCTCGCAAGGTCGCGCCACAGAGCATAGGGGTCCTCGACCTCTCGCATCTGGCTCGTCTGCCCGAATCCGTTGCACGAGGTGTAGGCCATGTGGGGTGCCACGTCGTGCGCCGGTACCTCGAAGCTCCAGGATTCTCCGGCGATCGAGTAGTCGACCGTCTGGTCGTGCCCGATCCTCGGTATGCCGAGCTCGTAGCACCAGGCCACCAGCTCGTCGAGCTCACCGAGATGCTCCGGCTCGGCGAGCTCTGTGGAGCCCGGCTCCTCGCCGTCTGCCGTGTGTACCGCCCACTCGACCTCTGAGGGGCGAGGGCCCCGGGTGATCAGCAGGATGCAGAGATTCCAGGTTCCTTCGGAGCTTCCTCTAAATCCCAAGATGGGTCCTACAAAGTCTTTCATCGCCTGATCCCCCTGCATGGATATGGCTTCGATCCGGCTCCCCGGACCCGGCCCTGGTTCGATTCGCCCAGTGCTTCCTCGAGTCGATCGCATCGCCTACCCTCGGGGCTCATCCACGGCTATACTCGGCCCCGCGACCCACCCGGCACCTCTCGAATCGAGCGAAGCGGCCAGGGCGGATCGGTATTCATACGCCGCGACCGCGGCGTTTCTTCATCCTTCGAGGAGATTCGAGATCCATGGCCCTCGAGAAATATTTCGAGCCCCGAGACCACGAGCAAGAGATCTATCGACGTTGGGAAGAATCCGGCGCTTTCCGTGCCGATCGCGATTCGGACAAACCTCCCTTCGTCATCTCGATGCCGCCGCCCAACGCCACCGGTACCCTTCATACGGGGCATGCGGTGATGTTGGCCCTCGAGGATCTCATGATCCGCTGGCGCAGAATGAAGGGGGACGAGGTGCTCTGGGTTCCCGGCACCGACCACGCGGCCATCGCCACCGAAAGCGTGGTGATCAAGAAGCTGCAGGCGGAAGGCATGGCCGATCCGCGACAGGAGCTCGGGCGCGAGGCGCTGGTGGCTCGGATCGCCGATTTCGTCGCCGGCTCACGGTCGCGAATCCAGCAGCAGATCCGCGCCATGGGCTCGAGCTGCGACTGGTCGCGGGAGCGCTACACCATGGACCCGCAGCTACATCGCTGTGTCGACGCCGTGTTCGCCCGCATGTTTCGCGACGGTCTGATCTACCGCGGCCCACGCATCGTCAACTGGGATCCCCACCTGCAGACCACCGTCTCGGACGACGAGATCTACCACGAAGACCGGCCGGCGAAGTTCTACACCCTGCGCTACGGCCCGTTCCTGGTGGGCACCAGTCGGCCGGAGACCAAGCTCGGCGATACCGCCATCGCGGTGCACCCGAGCGACGAGCGATACCGCGAGCACGTGGGCAAGGTCTACGAGGTTCCCTGGCCGAAGGGGCCGACCCTCACCATCCGCGTGGTGGCCGACGAAAGTGTCGACCCGGAAACCGGTACCGGTGCCCTGGGTGTGACCCCCGCCCACAGCCATGTCGATTTCGACATTGCCCAGCGTCACGACCTGCCCCTGATCCAGGTGATCGGTGAGGATGGCCGCATGACCGACGCCGTGGGCTCCTACTACGCCGGTATGACGGTGGAGGAATGCCGCGAGGCCTTCGCCGCCGAGCTCGAAAAGGCCGGGTTGCTGGAGAAGGTCGAGGACTACAGCCAATCGAGCTCTCTCTGCTACCGCTCCAAGAAACCGGTCGAGCCGCTGCCCAAAGAGCAGTGGTTCATCGATGTGAACCGCGCGGCAGTGCCGTGGAAGGGTCGTACCCTGAGCCTCAAGCAGGTGCTCCGCGACGTGGTGGCCAGCGGCGATATCCGTCTCCTGCCGGAGTACCAGGAGAAGACATACTTCCACTGGATCGACAACCTGCGGGACTGGTGCATCTCCCGCCAGATCTGGTGGGGGCACCGCATCCCCGTGTGGTACCGCGGCGAGGAAGATCTCTACGTCGGCCACCGGCCGCCGGAGGGTAACGGCTGGACCCAGGACGAAGACACCCTCGATACCTGGTTCTCCTCGGCCCTGTGGACCTGGAGCACCCTGGTGGATCCCGAGCTCGCCGCCGACCCCACCATCGGCCTCTCGGACCTCCTGGCGCGCAGCCCCGACGTCGCCCGTTTTCATCCCACCTCGGTGATGGAGACCGGCTACGACATCCTCTTTTTCTGGGTGGCGCGGATGATCTTGATGACCACCTACGCTACCGGCGAGGTGCCGTTTCGCACCGTCTACCTGCACGGCCTGATCCTGGACAAGGACGGCGAGAAGATGTCCAAGTCCAAACCCGAGACCTGTGTCGATCCCATGGACACGATCGAGGAGTACGGGGCCGACATCATGCGTCTCGCCCTGCTGGTGGGCAACGCCCCCGGCAAGGACATGAAGCTCGGCAAGGAGCGCCTGGTCGGCGGGAAACGCCTGATCAACAAGATCTGGAACGCCGCCAAGCTGGTGGATGCCACGGTCACGCGGATCGTGGGAGAGAAGGGGCGCGGCCAGCTCACTCTGGGCGAGGTGGAGCACCCGGTCAATCGTTGGATGCTGGCGCGCCTCCGGGAGCTGATCGAACGGGCCGATGGCCGGATCGAGGCGTTCTACTTCGGCGACGCCTCGGAAGTGGTGCGGCATTCGTTCTGGAGCGAATTCTGCGACTTCTATCTCGAGGCGATCAAGGTGGAGCCCCTGGGCGAGATGCGGGAGACCGCGGAAGTGCTCTTCCACGCCTTCACCACCTACCTGAAGCTCTTCCATCCGTTTCTGCCCTTCGTCACCGAGGTGCTCTGGGAGGAGCTGGTCGGCGAGGGAATGTTGATCGGCGCCAGCTGGCCCGAAGCCGTGGAAGCCTACCGTTTTTCCGAGGAGTCGGAAGGGGTGAGCACGGTGATGCGGCTGGTGGCCGCGGTGCGCGGCATCCGTGCCGAGCAAGGCCTCGAGCCGGGAGCCAAGATCGAGGTGGCGGTGCGGGTCAAGGCCCACGGTGAGGCGCTCCGGGCGAGCCGCACCATCCTCGAGCGCCTGGTGCGGGCGGAATCCCTGGCCCTGGTGGAGGAGGGGGAGATCGCTTCCGAGGGTGCCTCGGTGGCCGTGGACCCGGCTTTCGACGCTGCCGTGCGCCTGGGCCAGGCCGATCGCGAGGCCGAGCGCAAACGCCTGCACAAGCAGCTCGAGGACGCACGGAAGCGCCTGCAGGGGTTGGAGCGTCAGCTCGCCAACGAGAATTTCGTGACCCGGGCCAAACCCGAGGCGGTGGAGAAGGTTCGGAACGAGGCCGAGAAGATGCGTACTACCGTCGCCGCCCTCGAAGAGCGCCTGGGCGACGGCTGAGCCGGCCGCCGGTTATAAAAGGCGGTCCGGTGGGCATGCCGGAGCAGAGCTCCCGAGTAGAGACCCGGATCGCCGCCGGTCTCGGCGCTGCCGCCCTCGGGCTGCGCCTTCTCTACCGCTCCCACTCTCTCGACGAGGCCGACTCGGCCCTGTTCCTGAGCGCCCTGGTCTCCGGCTACGACGTTTCCCAGGTTCGGCCCCACCCGCCGGGGTACCCCGTCTACCTCTTCTTTGCCGACCTACTGCACTCCCTCGGGCTCGAGCCCTTCGCGGCGCTCACCCTGCTCAGCGCCCTGTGCAGCAGCCTGACCGTCGTTCTCTTCTACCATCTGCTGCGCTCCTTCTTCGAGCGCCGATGGGCTTTGCTCGGGGCCCTGCTGCTGCTCTTCGATCCGCTGTCGTGGATGCTCGGCGGCGCAGCCCTCTCGGATTCGATGGCGGCCCTCTGGGCGGTGCTCTTCGTATGCCTGGCGGTAGCGGCCCGAGCTCGCGACGGTTGCCTGGTTGCGGCCCTGGGAGTCCTCGGCCTGGCGATCGGCACCCGGCCGGCGGCGGCCGCGCTGGTGTTGGTGCTGATTCCCGTGGCCCGGTGGCGGCTCTCGACCGGCCGTCGCGATCTCCGTCCCTGGCTGTGGGGTGGGGTCCTGGCGGCTCTGGTGGTCGCGGCCTGGGCGATCCCGATGGTGAAAGCGAGCGGAGGTCTGGACGGCTACCTCACCGCCTCCCGGCAGCAGGTGGAATGTTGTGTCGAGCGTTTCGACGTGCTCCACACCCAGGAGCCGGTGGCTCCCAACCTGCTGCTGCGCGTGGGGCGTTACACCTTGGGGTACCTGCTCGTCTTTCCCCGCCTCGGCGCCGAGCGCAACGATCTGCTGGCCATGTTGGCTCTGTTCCTGCCGGCCCTCGGCATGGGGCTCGGGCTGTTCTTTCGGTCCCGGCAAGAAGATGGAGGCACGTTTGTCGCCTGGTGGGTCGCCGGCCTGCTGCCGGTCATCTTGCAGATCCACCTGCTCGCCCGATATGGCGCCATGACCGCCCCGGCGACCGCGATGTGGATGGTTCTCGGTTACCGCCGGCTGGCGGAAGCGTTCGAGCAGCGCGAGCCAAACTGCTGGCGGCATCTGGTCGCGGCGCTGATCTCTACGCTCGGAGTCCTGGCCCTGCTCGCCGCCATGCCGCCGATCGCCGGCTTCGAAGACGGCACCTCGTACCTCCGGGGTCACCCGGAGGCCGCGCGATGGGCCTGGCTCGCACTACCCGTGTCGGGGTTGCTCGCCGCCGCGGGATGGATGTTGTACCGGCGGATCGGGCCGGGCCCGCGGTGGTCCGATGGCCTGCCCTGGCGCCGGCTGGCTTTCCTCGCCCTGGCGATCCAGGTCGCGGCCGGCTTCTGGATGTCGTTGCGAACGGTGCCCGTGGCACATCGCGTCGCGAGCCCACCCCAGCGACTCGCGGGCTACGTGGCCGCGCTCGGGGCCGAGGAGATCGTGATCTGCCCCGGCCCCAACGTCTGGCCCCTGCTGCGGGCTCTCCATCCGGAGGTGGAGCGCAGCGACGATCCCGAAGAGCTGCTCCGCGCCCTGGCCGCCGGCAACCGGGTGCTGGCGGTGCAGTGTCCGGAAGCTGTACGTCGGCTCGAGACGGTCATTCCGGTGGAAGAGCTCGAGGTCTTCGCGGGTGAATCGTTGTTATGGGCCAAGTCGCCACGTCTGACGCTTCTGGGAACCCCGGCTCCGAGCTCCGCGACCGAGCGTTGAGCGCCTACTCCTGCCGCAGGGCCTGGGTGGGCTCGATCTCTAAGGCCCGCCGGGCCGGCAGGTAGGCGGCGAGGGTGGCGCTGGCGGTGAGCAGCACGGCGGCCGCGGCGATGATCGGGAGGGAGCTCTCCTGGGCCCCGTAGATCAGGCTTCCGAGCACTTTCACCGCACCCGCCGCGAGCAGGAGACCGGCGACCAGAGCGGTGGCGGTGGTGGCCAGGCTCTCGTGCAACATCTGCCGCAGGATGTTGCCGTGGGTGGCGCCGAGGGCAAGGCGCAGGCCGATCTCTCGCGTGCGCCGGGTCATCAGGAAAGCCTTCACGCCGTAGACCCCTACCGAGGCGAGGAACAACGCCACCAGGCCCAGACCCGAGAAGATCTTTGCGGCGAGCTCGAAGATCCATACGAGATAGCTCTTGTCGCGAAAGTTGGTGAAGGTCTGCATCGAGAGCACGGGCAATCTCGGATCGATCTCTCGCAGCTCGCGGCGGATGGCAGGCATCAGCTGGGCTTCGGCGCCTTCTCTTCCGGGCACCAGGCGTAGGTGCACGTGCAGGCTGGTTTCGAAGTGCTGGCCGAGCGGGAGAAAGAGATGTGGTTTGGGCTGCTGGTCGGAGAGCTGGTGGAGGAATCCCTGGGCAACTCCCACGATCTCCATGGGCTCGCTCTTGGGGCCGGGGTCCCGGCGCACGACCTGTAGGGACTGGCCGATGGCCGAACCCTCGGGCCAGAGCTGCCTCGCCAGGACGTCGTTGACGATCACCACCCGGGCGCCGGTTTCGGTAGTGGACTCGGCGGCGGTGAAGCCCCGTCCCTGGAGCAAGGGAAGTCCGATCGACTCGAAGTAGCCCTCGCCGACGACGTAGGTTTGAGAGCGCACCGCCGTCTCGTCGTCGAAGTCTCCAGCTGGCCGCACGCGAAGGAAGTCGTTCACCGGCCCGAAGGGCACGATCGAGGACAAGCCAGCCGCCTCGACACCCGGAAGGGCTCGAAGGCGCTCGATGACCTCTCCGTAGAGGTTGCGTCCCTGGTCTTCGGAGTAGCCGTTCAGGCCGGTGTCGAGCTCCACCAGGAGGCTGTTCTCGATCGGAAAGCCGGGGTCGGCCTCGGCCGCGGTCGCCGCGCCGCGCAGAAAGAGGCCGGCGGCGGAGAGAAGCATCAGGGAGAGGGCGATCTGGACCATGACCATCAGGTTGCGCGGCGCCAGGAGACGATGTTTGCCGGTGCCGGAGAGACTCTGACCGGCGGTTTCCTTGAGGTCGCCCAGCAGCTCCCCGGAGCTGAGCTTCCAGGCCGGTCCGAGGCCCGACGCGAGGGCCGCGATGAGACAGAAGCCGAGGGTCATCAGCAGCACCCGCCAATCGGGGCTGGTGTCGAGCAGCAGATGGAGGCCGAAGGGCAGGAACGACTCGATCGAGGGGAGGAGGAGGCGGGTTCCCAGGAACGCGAGAAAGAGACCACCAGCACCACCCAGAAGGGCCAGGATCAGGCTTTCGCTCAAGAGTTGCCGCAGCAAGCGGAAACGCCCTCCACCGAGAGAGAGGCGAATTGCGAGCTCGGTGCGACGGGAGGCACCGCGGGCGAGGAACATGTTGGCCAGATTGAGGCAGGAGATCAGGAGGACAGCGCCCGCCATGGCGGTGAGCAGCACCGATGGGCCTACGAAGATCCCGTCGTCCTGGGGCCGGAACGAAATGGATGAGCGCGGGAGGGGAGCGATGGTGAAAGTCTGGTGCTCCAGGGCCTTGGGATACGCAGCTTCGAAGCGCTGCGCCAGCACTTCGAGGTTGGGAGCGGCCTCGGTCTCCTCGAGATCGGCGCGCAGGCGCCCGAAGAGCATCAGGGCGTCGTGCTGGCGGTCGAGGAGCGAGCTCGCTCGCTGTCCCAGGGAACCACCGAAGGATTCATAGAGGCCGAGGGGCAGCCAGAGCTCAGGGGAAAAAAGGGCGGTCGCGCCGCTGAACCCCGGGGCGGCGACACCCACTACCGTGACGTCCAATCCGTTCAGCCGCAGAGTGGAGCCGAGCACGCCGGTCCTGCCCTTGCGTTCCCAGAACGAGTGAGACACCACGGCCACCGGCTCGGCGCCGGGTTGTTCTTCTTCGGGGGTGAATCCCCGACCGAGCACCGGCGGCACGCCGTAGGTTTCGAAGGCGTTGGAGGACACCAGGTTGACCATCACTCGCCGCGTGGTGTCGCCCTCCTGGAGGCCGGCGAGGGAAATGCTGTGAGCCGCCAGGTGGGTGAACACCTCGTTCTGCTCTCGCAGGTCGAGATAGGTGGGATACGAGAAGCTGCGGTAGGTGTCGGGGCGCTCGGTGTGTTGGCTGTAGACGCCTACGACCCTCTCGGGATCTACCATGTTGACCGGCCGCAGGAGCATCATGTTGAGCAAGCTGAAGATCGCCGAGTTGGCGCCGATGCCGAGGGCCAGCACCAGCACGGCCACCGCGGTGAATCCGGGGCTCCGCCAGAGGGAGCGCCAGGCGTATTCGAGATCGCCGAGCCATTCGCTGAACATCAATTGCCTCCTTCGTCGGGCCTGGTAGTGGCGTTCCTTGGCCTTCAAGCTGCGCCGGGCTGCCGGCAGGTCTCCGAACTCACGAAGAGCACGCCGCCGGGCCTCCTCGCGGGAGAGCCCCTCCCCTTCGAGATCGGCGATCCGGCAGTCGAGATGGAACTCGAGCTCTTCGTCGACCTCGCGATGGATCTGCCAGGCGGTACGCCAGGGAAACCGCAGGCGTCGAGGAACGCCGCGTACCCGTACCTCGAAGAGCCGATCCCGCATCGGGCTCAGGCCATTTCCAGAATGCGGAACACTGCTTCGGCATAGCGGCGCCACTGGCTCGATTCGGCCACCAGCTGGCGCCGCCCGAGCGGGGTGAGCTCATAGAACTTGGCCCGCCGGTTGTTCTCGGAAGTACCCCATTCGCTGCGGATCCACTCCTTGCGCTCGAGTCGGTGCAAGGCCTGGTAGAGGGCGGCATCCTCCAAGCCCAGGGCGCCGTCCGATCGCTCGCGGATCCATTTCGAGATGCCGTACCCGTGGTTGGGGCTACCCGTGAGGGCTTTCAGGATCAGTAGATCGACGGTTCCCTGCAGCAGACGCAGCGGACGTGGTTCCTTGGCCATGGCTCGAATCCTTCGCGGCGCGAAGGGACCATTCCCCTCACATGATGAGGGTAGCACCCCTCACATGATGAGGGAAGGGGGTGTGGCTCCTCCAGAGAGGATGGGCAAGAGCCTCGGCTCAAAGAGAATCCGCGCCCTGGAAGGGCTCGTGTGCGGCCCCGGGCCTGAGTTGCCCGGAGCTTCTGGAAGCTCTACTCGAGCCGGGCCAGAGTTGCGGAGAGGTCGTGGTAGCAGAGGGCGCCGTCGACGAAGTAGTGGCAGACCACGGACTTGCGCGACAGCTCTTTGTCGGCCCGGGCAGTGCCGCCGTGCAGGAGATTGGCGTGCCAGAGCAGGAGGTCGCCCTTGCGCGGAGTGTGGATCACCGGCTCGAGATTCTCTCTTTCGATCACGCTTTCCACGAAGGGCTCGTATTTCTGGGCATAGGCCTCGTAGAAGCGCGTGAGGCTCTCTTTGGCGGAGATGCCGGCGGCCTGGCTCAGCTCGTAGGGCAGCAGGTGGCTTCCCGGGTAGTAGACCAGGGGGCCGGAGTCCTTGTGGATGTCTTCCATGGCGATCCATGCGCCCACCAGATAACCCTCGGGATAGGTGGCCATGTGGATCGAGTCGGAGTGTGCCCCCTGCTCGCTGCCGGCGAAGAAGGAGATCGTCTGGAACGGACGCGGACGACGGCCGAGCAGGAGCTCGATCAGGTCGAGGGTGGCCTGGTGCCGGAGCAGGTCGGCGAGCTCGGGCACCACATGGTGCATATCCTGCGCTCTGCCTTCCCATGGGCCTCCCTCGGTCATCGTGTCGAGGGTCACCGGCAGATGCCCGGCCTCGATCGCCTCTTCCACGGCCTGCCACACCTGGTCGAGAAAACGTACGTCGTGGAAGCCGGTCAGGTGGAGGTAGCCGTCGCGCCGCCAGGAACGGCAGAACGCGGCCTCGGCATTGTTGATCTCGCCAGCCTCCAAGAGCTCCTCGATCCGGTCCTCGGCGTCCGGGCGATCGAGCCAGGGCATGGGGCCCGACGGGGGAAAGGACTCTCTGCGATAGAGCCGAACCTCGCGGGGGTCGACCGGCTTCTCCGCGAAGAAGTCGAGCTGGGCCCAGGCTTCGCTCAGGGGGCGCAGGCGGCGACGACGCCAGGCGGCGAGGGCAGCGGCAGGAACGGCACGTCTGATCTGTTCTTTGAGTGTCATGGCGATCCGAAGGGTAGCGGGTCCGCTCGTTTGGCTGGTTGGGTGGTGTCGGAACGTATCGCCCCGAACGTGGAGCCTCCATCCGTTCCAACAATGCACATTATCATGGCGTCACGGCATTTCGGTAGGATCCCCGGCGCGCCAAAGTGACGCTGGGCCGCAGCTCTTGCACCCTGCAGCTCTGCGAATGCGCGAGAAAGCGCGGATTTTCGTGAAGTGAAGTGCGGGCACATGTCTTGCTTGAAATTTCGAGGAGAAATGAGATCAGCCGACGGGATTGTTCTACGAATCGCCCGATTCGCCCGGATAGGCACGGAAATCCCGATCCCGCTGGAGACCAAACGAGGATGGAGATTCGATGATCGAAGCGCAAGGTCTGGTTCGCCGCTACGGCGAGTTCACAGCCGTGCACGGGATTTCTTTTTCCGTGCCGGACGGGGAGATTCTCGGAATCCTCGGCCCCAACGGTGCCGGCAAGACCACCACGATCCGCATGATCACCGGTTTCTTGCCGCCGTCGTCGGGCCGGGTGACAGTCAACGGCCACGACTTGTTCACCGAGCCGAGCCGGGTCCGCCGCGACATCGGCTACCTGCCTGAGAACGTTGCGCTCTACCCCGAGATGCGGGTCTTCGAGTATTTGAGATACCGGGCGCAGCTCGAAGGCATGAGCCGTTCCGACGCTCGCACGGCGATCGGTGAGACCGTCGAACGATGTCTGCTGAGCGACGTCGAAGGGCAGATCATCGGCACCCTCTCGAAGGGATTCAAACAACGCGTGGGGCTCGCCGGGGCGATTCTGCACGGGCCGCGAGTCCTGGTGCTCGACGAGCCCACGGTGGGCCTCGACCCGAAGCAGATCATCGCCATTCGCGAGCTGATCCGCGAGCTGGGCTCCCGGCGGACCCTCCTGCTCTCGACCCACATCCTGCCCGAGGTCGAGCAGCTCTGCGACCGGGTGTTGATCATCGATCGCGGCCGCCTGGTCGCCGACGGTACCCCGGCCGAGCTGCGACAGCGAGCGGTGGGGCATGCGGTGCTGCGGATCATGGTGAAAGACGCCCCCGCCGCGGCTCCCGAGATCTTCGGTGCCATCGAAGGGGTTCGTGGTGTCGCCCCGGCAGCGAGCGGCGAGCCCGGACGTCTCGATCTCGAATGCTCGCCCGGTGAAGACCTACGCGAGGCGGTGTTCCGCGCCGCCGTCGCCCAGGATTGGGTGTTGCTCGAGCTGATCGAGAAAAAAGCCTCTCTCGAAGACGTCTTCGTGCGGCTCACCGCCAAGGACGCGGCCCGGAGCTCGGGCGGCGATATCGTCGATTCCGAGCCGGTTCCCGTGGCATCCGATTCCGAGGAGATCCCGTCATGAGTGCGCTCCTTGCGGTCTTCCAGCGCGAGCTCCGCGCCTATTTCTTCTCCCCCCTGGCCTATGCCGTGTTGACCTTCTTCCTGCTCGTCAACGGCTACGTTTTCTCCCTGATCGTCGCGTTCCTCAGCGATCCCCGGGCCGGTGGCAGCACTACTCCGTTGAAGCTCTTCTTCGGCGACACCTTCTTCTTCTGGCTGGTGCTTCTCTTCGTCACCCCGGTGTTGACCATGCGCCTCCTGAGCGAGGAGCGCAAGACCGGCACCATCGAGACTCTCATGACCTCGCCGATCTCCGAGACCCAGGTGGTCGTGGCGAAGTACCTGGCGTCTCTGGCGTTCTATGTCTTCCTCTGGCTGCCGACCCTGGCCTACGTGGTGATCGTCGCGCGCAACAGCGAGGTCGACTGGGGGCCGATCGCCTCCGGTTACCTCGGCATCCTCGGCATCGGCTCCGTGTTCCTGGCGATCGGCCTCTTCGCCTCGAGCTTCACCAAGAGCCAGGTGGTGGCGGCAGTGGCGACCTTCGCCCTGCTGATCTTCTTCTTCGCCATCGCCTTCATGGACAGCCTGGTGACCCAGGAAACGATCAAGAATGCTCTCGGATACATGAATCTCCTGGATCACATGCAGGAGTTCGGCAAGGGAGTGGTCGACAGCCGGCGGCTGGTCTACTACGCCACCACCTCGGTGCTCTTCCTGTTCCTGACCGCCCGATCCCTCGAAGCGAAGAAGTGGAGGTAGACATGAGCCACGAGAGATCGGAAACCCAGCGTGCCCTGATCCAGGGCTCGACCCTCGGTGCCGGAGTGCTGATGGCCCTGGCCCTCTACGGAATGGTGAACTACCTCTCCTACCGGCACTACCAGCGGGCCGACTGGACCAGCAGTCAGCTCTACACCCTCTCGGAGAAGTCGCTGAACGTCGTACGCGATCTCGACCGCGACGTCGACATGGTGCTCTTCCTGAGCCCGGCCTCCGAGCTCTACGACGCCGCCTCGGAGCTGGTCGACCGCTACGCGGCGGCCAACTCCGCCCGCATCCGCAAGCGCGAGATCGATCCGGCGAAGAACCTGCTCGAAGCGCAGCGCCTGGTGGAAAAGTACTCCATCGAGCGGGAGAACGTGATCGTCGTGGCCACCGACGACGACCGCCGGGTGATCGACGAGCTCGACCTCGCCGAGTACGACTACTCCGGTGCACAATTCGGCCAGGGGCCGACCTTGCAGGAGTTCAAGGGTGAAGGGCAGATCACCAGCGCTCTGCTGGCCCTGGTGGAGTCGAAGAAACCGAAGATTCTCTTCACCACCGGCCACGGCGAGGAGCCGCTCTCCCAGAGCCAGGATCTACGGTCTCTCTCCCAGGCCCGAGATCTCCTCGGCAGGGACAACTTCGAGATCGAGGAGTGGAGCTCCCTCGGCCAGGCCGCCGTGCCCGAAGGCACCGATCTGCTGGTGGTGGCCGGGCCCACGACCAACTTCCTGCCGCCGGAGCTCGAGGTCTTCTCCCGCTACCTCGATGCCGGAGGCCGGATGCTCCTGCTGCTCGATCCGGTGTTCAACAGCAGCGCCGACGGGCTCGTGGACCATGGCGTCGGCGACTGGCTCGCGGGGTACGGGGTGGAGCTCGGAGAGAACATCGTGGTCGACCCGTCGAGCGATCTGCCGTTCTTCGGTCCCGAGACCATCTTCACCGACTCCTTCGGCACCCATCCCATTGTCGAGGCCCTGGAGCAGACCCGAACTCGGGTCTTGTTTCCCCTGGCGCGGACGGTGGGAGCGGCGGCCGATCTGCCCGACGCCCCCGGGGGTGGGGAGCTGACGACCGAAGACCTGGTGCTCTCCTCGGCCGCCGGCTGGGGCGAGACCGATCTCGCGGCTCTCGAAGGTGTGGGCCAGGACGAGCAGGACGTCGCCGGCCCGGTGTCCCTGGGAGTGGCGGTTTCGTTTCCCGTGGCCGCGGGAGATGAAGAGGCCCCGGCCGACGACGTCGACGCCGCGGACTCCGGTGATGTATCGGGAGCCGAGGCGCGGCTCGTCGTCTTCGGCGACTCCGACTTCGCCACCGACGCCCAACTGGCCAACGGCGCCAACAGCGTGCTCCTGCTCAACGCCTTCAACTGGCTGGTCAAGCGGGAGAAGCTGATCGACATCGAGGGTCGGAAACCGGAGCAGACCCGCTTGAGCCTGAGCCAGCCCGAGCTGACCAACATCTACCTGATCGTGCTGATCCTGATGCCGGGGCTGGCGTTGGTGGCCGGCATCTCGATGTGGCGCTCGCGCCGGAGGTGAGCCATGGGACCACGTTCACTGGTACCGATGTTCTTGCTCCTGCTGGTGCTCGGCGGGTTCATCTTCTTCTACGAAAAAGACCTGCCCTCGACCGACGAGCGGCGAGCCCAGGAAAAGAGAGTTCTGCTGCTCGAAGCCGACCAGATCGAGGCCCTGACCCTGGAGTGGGACGGGCAGACCGTGCGTCTGGAGAAGGAGTTGCGGGCGGGCGAGCCGGAGGGCGATGACGACGAGACCTCGCTGCAGCCGGCGGTGTGGCGCCAGACCTCGCCGTTCGACGCGCGGGCCGACGGCACGGCGGTGTCGAGCCTCGTCGAATCGCTGGTCGCCCTCGAGCACCGGCGCAAGCTCGAGGAGGTCGACCGGGCCGAGCTCGGGCTGGAGGCGCCCGCCGCCACGGTGACGCTCACCACCGCCGACGGGGACTCGGTGTTGCGGCTCGGAAACGAGCTGCCGGCCACGAGCCAACGGGTGGTGGCGGTCGAAGGCGGCGGGACTTTTGTCGTCGGAGACAGCCTCTACGCCGACCTCACGAAGGATCCCGGCGAGTGGCGCGACAAAAGGCTCCTCACCGCCACCCGCGACCAGATCGAGCGGGTGACCCTGACCTCGGGCGGCGGCGAGCAGGCCATCCTGGCCCGGCGAGACGATCGGTTCTGGATCGAGAGCCCGGTGGTCGATGAGGCCGACGAAGAAGCTATCGACGGCTTGATGAACGAGCTCACCGGACTCCGGGTCTCGTCGTTCGTCGACGAGCCGATGCTCGACTCGGCGGGGCTCGGCCTGGAGCCACCGCGAGGTGTGGTCGAGGTGGTTCTGAAAGACCCCGAGAGCTCCGTGCGCCTCCTGCTGGGCGACGAGACCGACCTGCCGGGAACCGTCTACGGCCAGCTCGGGGAGCAGCGCTTCGAGCTCGAGACCGGGCTCGCCGAGACCCTGGAGCGGCCGACCTCCGACTGGCGATCTCGCGACTGGACCACGGCCCAGGTCTTCGAGATCGATGCCGTCCGGGTGCGCGATGCCGAGGGGGAAACGGAGATCGCTCGCGAGGAGGGCGACTGGAAACGAGGAGAGGACCGGATCGACTACTCCGTCGCCAGTGACTTCCTCTACGCCATTGCCGATACTCGAGGGGAAGGCCTCGCCGAGCTGGAGCTCGGAGGGGAGGAGCCGATCCTGCACCTGTCGCTCGTGACGTCCGACGGCGAGGAAGAGCTACGGCTCTTCGCGCCCCGCGACGATGGCCTCTCGCCCGCCGCGGCCTCGGGGCGCGAGGCCCTGCTCCTGCTCTCGGCCGAGACCGTGGCCGACCTCGAGGCGAAGTGGCAGTCGGTTCGCCAGGCGGAGATCCTGGCTGACCCTTAGTTCGTACATGCGATCTGGCGATCCTTGGACCTACGCGCGATCGATGTAGACTCCGCCCCACCAGGAATCTCGAATTCCGGGGCCTCGATCACCAGGGCTCCGGGGGATCCCGTCAATCTCAGGAGCAGAATCTTGATCTCGATGGTCTCGATCTCGTCTGTCGTGGCTCGCGCGGAGACCCGCCGATGAAGGCGGTGATTCTCGCGGGCGGGCGGGGGACTCGCCTGTCGGAAGAAACCTCCGTACGACCCAAACCCATGGTCAAGGTCGGGCCGATGCCGATCCTCTGGCACATCATGAAGATCTACTCCGCCCACGGCATCCATGATTTCGTGATCTGCTGCGGGTACAAGGGGTACATGATCAAGGAGTACTTCGCCAACTACTATCTGCATACCTCCGACGTCACCTTCGACATGGTGAGCAATGACATGCAGATCCACCAGAACGCCGCCGAACCGTGGCGCGTGACCCTGGTGGAAACCGGAGCGGAGACGGCGACCGGCGGCCGGTTGCGGCGGGTACGCGACTATCTCGACGACGAAGACTTCTGCTTCACTTACGGAGACGGGGTGAGCGACGTCGATATCGGCGCCCTGGTGCGGTTCCACGAAGAGCAGGGCACCCTGGCCACCATCACCGCCATCCAACCGCCGTCGAAATTCGGAGTCCTGGGCCTCGAAGGCAGCAAGATCGTCGAGTTCCAGGAGAAACCGATGGGGGAGGGTGGCTGGATCAACGGTGGGTTCTTCGTGCTCTCACCCCGGGTGATCGACTACATCGACGGCGACTCGACCCCCTGGGAGCACGGCCCCATGCGCCGGCTGGTCGACGAGGGGGAGCTCTCGGCCTACTTCCATCGCGGGTTCTGGCAGAGCATGGACACCCTGCGCGACCGCAACATCCTGGAAGGGCTCTGGACCTCCGGCGCGGCTCCCTGGAAGATCTGGTAGCCCAGACCCCGACCCATCTCCGGGTCGACCTGTCCTTATCTCCTCGCTCCCAAGAAGAGTCGGCGTTCCTGGAGCCAGGTCGAGCGGGTCGACGAGAGCGGTGCCGAAGATGCCGCCGGGACACAGCGCCAGAAGAGAGCTCGGAGCCGCTTACAGCCGACGCGACCCTTCGAGACCTGGCGGAAGGAACACCGACTCGACCTCGCGAGTGCATCTGACAAGTAGAGCTAGAGAATCCAAGAGAATCGGCCGGATGAATTTTCCGGGCCAGCCCTGGTAGTCTCGCCTCTCCAAACCGCCTGATTTGCTGGATGGAGATCGTGAAGAGCATGGGGACTGGAAGGAAAGTCGTCGTACCCTCCGCCCGCGTCCGCCGATCGAGCCCCTGGCTCGCCGCGGCCGCGTTGGGCTTATTGGCCCTGGGCCGACCTGCCCTGGCGGATATCAGCGGATTCGTTCTCGAATTCGACAGTGGTGATCCCGGCATTCCCATCGAGGGAGCGCGGGTCCACCTGCAGGCCGATACCTCCACCGTGGTTTTCAGCGGGCCCGACGGGTCCTTCACCGTGCCGGCCACCGGCCCGGGGCCCTTCGTGGTGACCGCAGCCGTCCCCTACGACCGAGGGGCGCCGACCAACTACACCACCGCCGGCACCACCGTTGCGTCCGCCGATGAGACCGGAGTCGAGATCCGGCTACAGCTGCTGCCGTTGATGGACGACCCGACCTATGAGCCCTTCGTGCCCGAGGTGACGGTCTGTGGCTCCTGCCATCCGAACCAGGTAGATCAATGGCAGGACAGCAACCACTCCTTCGCCGGCACCGACACCTGGGTGCTCGACCTCTTCAGCGGCACGGGCACTCCCGGTGGCGGTGAAGGGTATGTCTTCCGTGATCTGCACGATCCCGACGACACCGGCTTCTGTGCCACCTGCCACACACCCATGGCCGACGTCTTCGATCCCGGCAATGTCTTTCTCGACGAGGTGACCGTCACCGGGGCGCTGCAGGGAGTGACCTGTGTCGCCTGCCACCAGATGGATTCCGTCGATGGCGATCCCAACGGTCTGCACCACCTCGGAACCTCGACCTATCGTTTCCCCGACGGTGGTCTGCCCACTGCCTTCTACGTCTGGGGGCCGCTCGACGACGTGAGCTTCGGCGGCATGGGAGCGAGCTTCGGAAGCTTCATCGCCGAGTCGCGCTTCTGCTCTTCGTGCCACCAGTACAACAATCCCGAGACCGGTGCGCCCGGGCAGAACACCTACGGCGAATGGCTGGACTCGCCCTTCTCCGAGCCCGGCCCCGACTTCCGCTCCTGCCAGGACTGCCACATGCCCACCGAGGAAGAGGAAGGCACGGTATGCACCGTGGGAGGGCCACCGATCCGTGATCCCGAGCAGCGCCACCAGCACGATTTCGTGGGCTCCACTCCGGTGACCCTGGCCGAGGCCATCGACCTGGTGACGACCACCAGCCAGTCGGCGGGGCTCCTCACCGTCACCGCGGAGGTGACCAACCGTGCGGCGGGCCACGCATTTCCCACCGGGGTCTCCATTCGCAACGCGCTCCTGGTGATCACCGCCAACATCGGTGGTGAAGAGCTGGTGCAGGTCGCCGGGCCGCAGGTGCCCTTCTGGGCCGACGACGACGAGCCCGGGCAGCAGGAAGGAGATTTCGCGGGATTTCCCGGCAAGGGATTCGCCAAGGTGCTCGAAGGGCGGATCAACGGAGAAGGCCCGGTCGTTCGCCCGGTGCTCTTCATCGATGCCGAAAACGTCTTCTCCGACACCCTGATCCCCTCCGGCGCGACCGACGTGACCGAAGTGCAGTTCGAGCTGCCGTCGGGATCGGAAGGCCAGCTGGCCGAAGTGAGCGCCCGGCTCCTCTACCGCCGTGCCTATCGGGCCCTGGCGGTGACCAAGGGTTGGACCGAAACCCCGCAGGGAGGCCCGGTGGAGATCGAGGTCGCCTCGAACCAGCTCGAGGTCGAGGTCGAGGTCGGCGCGGTGGAGATTCCGGCCCTCGGCTCGGTGGGGCTGCTGGCACTGGCTGCCCTGCTCGGCCTGGCCGCCTTCCGCGGGCTGCGGAAGGCAAGGGGGTGAGCCGAGGGGCGTCGGGCTCCGATCAGCGGCTGTGCCTGGCCAGGCGTGGGTCCCTGGCCGGATTGTCTTCTTCGAAAGTGACCAGCGTCTCGCCCTTGCTGTCGTTGCACTCGAGCGGTACGAACCGCAGCTGGCCATGCTCGGGATGGTCGAGCTCGATGCGCTCGGCCTCGAAACCGTAGAGGGTCGGGCTGGTGCGGCGATTGCCGCTCGGCGGCACCTCGAAGAAGTCCTTCTCGTGCGGTTTGCCATGGGGATGGGGCAACCAGATACCGAGCACCTCTGCGGTGAAGCCGACACTGAATACGAACTCGGCGGGGAAGTCGCTGCCGGTCTGCTGTGCGGTGATCGAGCTGAGCTGCTGCTGCAAGCCTTCGGTCAGACGGTAATTCACCATGGTCTGCAGGGTGTTGCTCCAGGCGAAGGCCTCCCACTCCTTGACCAGGAAATCGATCTGCCGAATGCCGTCGGCGTTGGTGTACGGGGTGCCTCGTTCGAGCAGCATACGTCCGTCGAACAGCAGCGTTTCGAGCAGGTCGCCGTCGCTGCCGTCGTCGGCGATGGTGTAGATGCCGATCTGGAGCTCGTGGTGCACGAGGTCGATCCCCGCGTCGGGGAAGTACTTGCCGTTGGGAGCCTCGGTGGCTCCCAGGGTTGCGCCGGCCGCCAGGGTCAGAACCAGGGCCAGGCCGAAGGCTGACAGTGGGTGTCTCATGACTCTCTCCTCTCGGGTCGTTGGAATTCCGCCCGGTTGCGGGCGGTGTCGAGGATCGCAGGGTCTCTCGCAGGCCCGGGCAGAGTCCGAGAGAGGCTTCGCGAAGAAAAAGTGCGAAAGTTTGAGCAAGTATAGTCGATCGGGTGTTTTCTTCAATGGAATAAGACCCTTCGAAGCCCGTGGCAGGTCGTGCCTCCTGTGGCTCTGTAGGGCTCGGGCCGGCCGCTCGTCTTTTCGAGAGTGGACCCGGTGAAATCCGGCGAGGACGAGTCGAACTGGTTAGAATGCCCCCATCATGAGCAGCAAAACCTCTGCGCAACCGCGTCGGCGCGGGCGCTCGATCTTCCGTTTCCTGGGGCTCCTGTTCCTGGTCGTCCTGTTGGCCCTGGGAGTCCTGGGGCTCTGGTTCTGGAACCAGCTCGAGAACAGTCTCCCGACTCTCGACGGCGAGCTCACCCTGGACGGATCGAGCGCGCCCGTGTCGGTGGAGCGGGACTCCCACGGTGTGCCGACGATCCGGGCCGAGAATCGAGTCGATCTGGCCCGGGCCGTCGGCTTCGTGCACGGTCAGGACCGATTTTTCCAGATGGATCTCATCCGGCGAAAGTCGGCGGGAGAGCTGGCGGAGCTGGTCGGGCCGGCGGCTCTTCGTCTCGATCGCCGGGCGCGTCTGCACCGGTTTCGGGCCCGAGCTCGAGAGACTGTCGAAGAACACCTGCCGAGCGAGGACGTGGAGTTGATTCGTGCCTACACGGCGGGGGTCAACGCCGGCCTGGCGAGTCTCGATGCCAGGCCTTTCGAGTACATCGTGCTACGGACCGAGCCCCGGCCGTGGAGCGCCGAAGACACGCTCCTCGCGGTGTACGCCATGTATATCGATCTCCAGGGGGGCCTGGGAGCCTTCGAGTCGACCTACGGCTTGATGGCCGATCTCCTGCCGCCAGAGCTCTACACCTTCCTGACACCTCGGGGCACGGAGTGGGATGCTCCCCTCCTCGGCGAGAAGATGGCGGTAGCACCCATTCCGGGGCCCGAGATCGTAGACCTGCGCGGCGAAAGAGGTGCTACCGGGCCCGACGAAGCCGGCACCGAGCTCGACGAAGCGGCCGATCTCTCCCTCTCGGACGAGCTGCCGGACGGACCCTGGCTCGCCGCCGCGTCCCTGGCCGAGATCGGTGGACCTCGGGCCGAGGGGATGGCCCCGGGCAGCAACAACTGGGCCGTCGCCGGGAGCCGGAGCCGGCACGGAGGAGCCCTTCTCGCCGACGACATGCATCTCGGGCTCGGCGTGCCGAACATCTGGTATCGCGCCTCCCTGATCTACCCCGACCCGGCGAATCCCGGGCAGGATCTGCGGATCACCGGGGTGACTCTGCCCGGAGCCATGGTGGTCGTGGCGGGCAGCAACGGCACGGTTGCCTGGGGCTTCACCAACAGCACCGGCGACTGGGCCGACCTGGTAGAGCTCGAGCCGGTACCCGGCGACGAAAACGCCTACATGACACCCGAGGGTCCCGAGCCCTTCGAGCGCCACGAGGAAGTGCTGCGCACATCTTCCGGCCAGGAGGAAACCCTCGAAATCCTCTCCACTCGCTGGGGCCCCGTGTGGGACACCGACCACCAGGGCCGCAGGCGGGCCCTGCGTTGGGTGGCGCACGACCCGAGGGCAGCCAACCTGAAGCTGCGCGATCTCGAAACGGTGCGCACGATCGACGAGGCCATCGCGCTGGCGAGCCGGATCGGAGCGCCCTCCCAGAACTTCGTGACCGTCGACACCTCGGGTCGCATCGGCTGGACGCTCATGGGATTGATCCCGCGCCGTTTCGGTCATGATGGGCGGGTGCCGTCGTCCTGGGCCGACGGGACTCGGGGATGGGACGGCTGGCTCGAGACCAGCGAGTATCCACGGGTCGTCGATCCCGAGTCGGGCCATTTGTGGACGGCGAATACCCGGGTGGTCGGTGGCGAGGACTACGCCAAGATCGGTGACGGCGGCTACGATCTCGGGGCCCGGGCAAGCCAGATTCGCGACGGTCTGCTCGCCCTCGAGACCGCCGACGAAAAAGACCTGCTGGCGATTCAGCTCGACGATCGCGCCCTCTTCCTCGAACGCTGGAAGGATCTCCTGCAGACCGTGCTCTCGCCGATGGCGACGGAAGGCAATCCCAACCGGGCTCGGATGCGAGAGACCGTCGACGCCTGGGAAGGTCGGGCGGGGGTGGATTCGGCGAGCTACCTCCTGGTCCGGAGCTTCCGGCTCGGGGTGAAGAACCGGGTCTTCGAGGCCCTTACCGCCCCGTGCAGGGCAGCGGATCCGGACTTCCGTAGCTTCCGGCTGGCCTTTCAGGAAGGGCCGCTGTGGAGCCTGGTACAAGAGCGGCCCCGCCATCTCCTGCCGCCCGAGCACGAGAGCTGGGACGACCTTCTCCTGGCCGCCGCCGATGCGGCCCACGACGAGCTGCTCGTTCCCGGAGATCCTCCGCGCCTGCGGACCTGGGGCGAGGAGAACCGCTCGCGGATCTCACATCCCCTGAGCTTCGCCCTGCCGTTCCTGTCTCCCTATCTCGACATGCCCGCCGAGCCCCTACCAGGAGACGCGAACATGCCTCGGGTCCAGGCCCGAGGATTCGGCGCGTCGGAGCGATTCGTGGTGTCTCCGGGCCGGGAGTCGGAGGGAATCTTCCACATGCCGGGAGGCCAGAGCGGGCATCCTCTCTCGGATTTCTACCGGGCCGGCCACCGCGACTGGATGACCGGCAAGGCGACGGGTTTTCTGCCCGGCGAGCCCCTGCACACTCTGCGGCTCGTACCGGGGACCTGAGGCGGCGGACGAACGGGGCTTCTTCGCACCCGAAATCTTCGAAATGGCACCGGCCCTGCAGATTGTTTCTGCCCTGCAGATTGTCTCGGAGGGTCCGTGTACCCGATTTCATCTCCCGCGGTGGCGGGAGTGATTCACAGCCCATGAGGAAACGAAGCGAATGAGAAACGACCGTAGAGTGATCATGTACAGCACGCCCTGGTGTGGCGACTGCCACCGGGCCAAGGCTCTCCTGGAGGCCTTCGATGTGCCCTTCGAAGAGGTGGATATCGAGCAGCGCCCCGAGGCGGCGGACCTGGTGATCCGGCACAACGAGGGAAAGCGCCGGGTGCCGACGTTCGAGATCGACGGAAGTTATTTCGGAAATCCGCCGCTGACTCGTCTGAAAGAGATCCTCGATCTGCATTGAGCGCGCAGAAAACAACATACGAAAGCCACCGCGGGGCGAATATCCTCGAGAATGAATCAGTGGATCGGTGCCAATCGAGAAAGGATGTTCTCTTGCAAGTTGTTGAATCCATGAAGGTTTCCACGAGAGGCTCGAGCTTCGGGCCGTCGAGCCTGTCGGTCGGCGCCTTGCTCCTCCTGCTGGCAACGGCCGCGGGTGGCGCCGAGCCCGGGGCAGAGCAGGCGGCCGCCGGGGAGGACGAGGTTCCGATCGTGGTCGAAGAGATCTTCGTGCAAGAGGCGGTGCCGGCGGTGCCGACTTCCAACACCGTTGCCGCGAAGCTCCCGCTGGCGTTGCGGCAGACCCCCTTCAGTGTCGGTGTGGTCGAGGAAGCCCTGATCGAAGACCAGGGTGGCTTCCTGCTCGGCGATGCCCTGCGCAATGTCAGCGGTCTGCAGGTACAGCCCGGCAGTGGTACCTTCGATTTCTTCGTCGTCCGCGGGCTCGACTCCTTGACGAGCGGGTTGATTCTCACGGACGGGGCCCCGGAGCCGGAAACGACGTCGTACCAGCTCTACAACGTGCAGCGGGTCGAGGTGCTCAAGGGACCCTCGGCCTTTCTCTACGGTGGAGGGCCGCTGGGCGGCACGGTGAACCTGGTGCGCAAGCAGCCCGCTCCGGGAACCTTCGTGGAGCTCGGGGGCAGCTTCGGTAGCTTCTCCACCTGGGAAGGCCATATCGACGCCAACATCTCGAACGCCGAGAACGATCTGAGCTTCCGCCTGAACTCGGTGTGGCAGTCCTCCGATCTCTACCGCGACGACAAGAGCAGCGAGACCTTCGCGATCAATCCGTCGCTCACCTGGCGTCCGGACGACCGGAGCTCCTTGAATGTCAATTTCGAAGTCGCCGAGATCGCTTACAAGAACGACAGCGGCCTGCCCATCCTGCAGAGCCTCGAGATTCCCGACGTGCCGCGAACGCGTTCCTACCAGTCTCCCTTCGACGATTCCGAGCAGGATCTGTTGCGGGCCCAGGTCGACTACGAGCGCCGGGTCAGTGACCGCTTCACGTTCCGCAACAAGACCTACCTGCGGCAGCTCGACTGGCTCAGTACCTCGACCACCTTCAACGGGGTGTTCCCCAATCCGCTCGACGGCTCCTTGCTGGTCTCGCGCAACCTGCTCTCGCTCGACGACACCCAGACCTTCCTCGGCAATCAGCTCGAGGGGCTCTGGCGAATCGAGTCGGGCTCGGTGGTCCACAATCTGCTGGCAGGCCTCGAAGTCGCTCGGCTGAGTGACGAGTTCGACTTCGATTTCGGCTTCCTTCCGCTCCTCTCTCTCGAGAGCCCGGTGGAAACGGCGCAGCAACCGGCGCTCTTCCCGGCCTTCTCCGTCGATGCTCGTACCGAGGTGCTGGCACCCTATCTGGTCGATCAGATCGTGATCTCGCCGAAGCTGCAGGTCTTGGTGGGCGCCCGCTGGGACCAGATCGACTTTCGCGACGAGGTCACCGGCCTCGAGCGGGAGGACGATCAGCTCAGCCCCATGGCCGGGGTAGTGGTCTCGCCGAGCGAGGATTGGTCGTTCTACGCCAGCTACGGCGAGGCCTTTGCGCCCCAGTCGACCTTCGTGGTGGCCCAGGGAGCCGATCGTGTGCCCGAGGAGAGCCGGCAGCTCGAAGCCGGCATCAAGCGCTCGCTGCTGGGTGGTCAGCTCGAGGCTTCCCTTGCTGTCTACCGGGTGGAGAGAGAGAACATCGCCATTCCCGACAATCTCACCGGTGTGCTGGCCCAGACCGGCGACCAGGAGTCGCGGGGTGTCGAGCTCGAGCTGGCCGGCGTTCTACGTCCGGGGCTCGAAGCGCGTTTTGCCTATGCCTATACCGACGCCGAGCTCACCGAGCTCCGGGAGCTGGTGCAGGTCGGCCCCAGCGATTTCGTGATCGCCGATCGTTCCGGCAACGCACCACCGTTCACTCCCGAGCACCTGCTGAGCTTCTGGTTGCGACAGGAGCTGGCCGGCGGTTGGGCCGTCGGCCTGGGAGGGCGATACCAGGGCGAGCAGTTCATCGACGAGGACAATGCCTTCGAGCTCGAAGAAGAAGTGGTTCTCGACGCCGCGGTGTCCTACGACTTCGGCGCCTGGCGATTCAACGTCTTCCTGCGCAATCTCACCGACGAAGAGACGTTCACCCGCGCCGCCCAGGGCAATTCCGTCATTCCGATGGCCGGTTTCACGGCCGCCACGGGATTCCGGGTTCGATTCTGAGGCGATTCGGCGCGCCACTTGCTATGGTGTCGGGGGCGCGGGTAGGATCTGCCGGCGTTGAGAGAAAGAGAAGCGCGGAAGGCCGCGCGGGAGCCGTAGCGTAGCGACCTTCCGAGACGCCGCTGGGGCCCCGCCGCGCTGAAACCGCTGCAAAATCGACAGGAATCAACCTGAGGACACCATGGTCAAAGTCTTCGTCCCGAAAGAAACGCGGGCTGGCGAAACGCGGGTCGCGGCCACTCCCGAGACGGTCAAGCGCATGGTCGCGGCGGGCCTCGAGGTGGAGATCGAAGCCGGAGCCGGAGCCGGAGCCCACATCGCCGACGAGCAGTTCGAAGAAGTCGGCGCCCGCATCTCCGAGGGTCCGGGCGGTCTGGCCTCTGCCGACCTGGTGTTGCGAGTCACCGCACCGGAAGGCGCCGAGATCGGGCAGCTGAAGGAAGGAGCCATCCTGATCGCGCTGCTGAACCCGGCCGCGAATCTCGACCTCGTGTCGGGGCTGGCGCAACACAAGATCAGCGCCGTGGCCATGGAGCTGGTGCCGCGGATCAGTCGTGCACAGGATATGGACGCCCTGTCGTCCCAGGCTTCGATCGCCGGCTACAAAGCGGTGCTGCTGGCCGCACACCGGTTGGGCAAGTACTTCCCACTGTTGATGACCGCCGCCGGCACCATTCCACCTGCCAAGGTGGTGGTCATGGGTGCCGGCGTCGCCGGTCTGCAGGCCGTGGCCACCGCCAAACGCCTCGGCGCGGTGGTGGAGGTCTCCGATATCCGTGACGTGGTCAAGGAGCAGGTAGAGTCCCTCGGCGGCAAGTTCATCGAGCTGCCCGATATGGGGGGTGGTGAAGGCCAGGGGGGCTACGCCCGGGAAATGGGCGAGGAGTTCCTGCGCCGGCAGCGGGAAATCGTCACCCGACACGTGGCCGCTGCCGACGTGGTGATCTGCACCGCCCTGGTGCCCGGCAAGAAGGCTCCCACCCTGGTGACCCAGGAAATGGTGGAGGGTATGAAGGCGGGGGCGGTCATCGTCGACCTGGCGGTAGAGCAAGGCGGCAACTGCGTGCTCTCGAAGCCCGGGGAAGACGTGGTCCACGGCGGAGTCACCATTCTCGGCCCAGCGAATCTACCCGCCGAGACCCCGGTGGATGCCAGCTCACTCTACTCCCGCAACGTCTGGGCCCTGCTCAAGCTGATGCTCGGAGAGGAAAGCCTGGACCTCGACCTGGAAGACGAAATCATCGACGGTGCGTTGCTCACCCACGGTGGTGAGGTTCGCCATGCTCCCACTCGGGAGGCTCTTTCCAAGCAAGGAGATACCGCATGATGGGACCGCTGCTGATCGGGATCTATGTCTTCGTGCTGGCGATGTTCGTCGGCTTCGAAATCATCACCAAGATCCCGCCGACCCTGCACACTCCGCTGATGTCGGGGGCCAATGCGGTCTCGGGTGTCACGATCGTCGGAGCTCTGGTGGCGGCGCGTAGCGCCGATACGGAAACCTCGAGCTTGCTGGGCTTGTTCGCGATCATCACGGCAACCATCAACGTAGTGGGCGGCTTCCTGGTGACCGACCGCATGCTGCGGATGTTCGGTAAGAAGAAGAAATGAGCTTTCTCGAAACGTCCCTGGTTCCGGCTCTCTATCTGGTCTCCGCGGTCTTTTTCATCCTCGGGTTGAAGGGTCTCACGCGGGTACGTTCGGCCCGTAAGGGCAACCTGTACTCCGCCCTGGCGATGTTCATCGCCGTGGTGGCGACCCTGCTCGAGATGGGCAAGTTCGATCTGCAATGGATTCTGCTCGGTCTCGTGGTCGGTGGTCTGATCGGCGGCGTGTCGGCGATCCGGGTGCAGATGACCGGTATGCCGGAAATGGTCGCCCTCTTCAACGGCAGCGGTGGTTGTGCGTCCGGCCTCGTGGCCGCTTCGGTCCTGTGGCGGGAAGTGATCGAGAAGGGAGCCGGCGATACTCCGGCGGCTGCTCTCGGCGTGGCGCCCGGATTCACCACCATTCTCTCGATCCTGATCGGTTTCCTGACCCTCTCCGGCTCCTTGGTGGCCTACCTGAAGCTCTCGGGCAAGATGAAGGGTGCGCCGATCCTGCTTCCCGGGCGTCATTTCCTCAACGCCCTGCTGATCCTCGGCGTGTTCGGCGCCGGTCTCTACGCGACGTTCAGCGTTGCCGATCCGAGCACGCTCGTGACCATCGCTCTCGTGGTGATGGGCCTGAGCCTGCTGCTGGGTATCTCCCTGGTGATCCCGATCGGGGGCGCCGACATGCCGGTGGTGATCTCTTTGCTGAACAGCTACTCGGGGCTGGCGGCAGCGGCGACGGGTTTCGTGCTCGGTAGCAACGTCTTGATCATCAGTGGTGCTCTGGTCGGAGCCTCGGGCCTGATCCTCACCCAGATCATGTGTGTGGCCATGAACCGCACCCTGGCCAACGTGCTCTTCGGCGGCTTCGGAGCCGAGGAGACCGGTGGCGGCGGAGGTGGCAGCACCGAATACACGAACGTACGCTCGTTCAGCGCCGAGGAAGCCGCGCTGATTCTCGAGAACGCCGAGTCGGTGGTCTTCGTGCCGGGGTATGGCCTGGCCGTCGCGCAGGCGCAGCACACGGTTCGCGAGCTCGCGGATCTGCTCGAGAAGCGTGGCGCCAAGGTCACCTACGCCATTCATCCCGTAGCCGGTCGCATGCCGGGGCATATGAACGTGCTGCTGGCGGAGGCCGACGTGCCGTATGAGCAGCTGCTCGAGATGGACGTGGTGAATCCCGAATTCAAGAACACCGACGTGGTGATCATCGTCGGCGCCAACGATGTCGTGAACCCGGCGGCGAAAAACACGCCGGGCAGCCCGATCTACGGAATGCCGATCCTCGAGGTCTACAACGCCGCCTCGGTGATCATGATCAAGCGCAGCTTGAGCCCCGGCTTCGCCGGCATCAAGAACGATCTCTTCGAATACGACAACACCATGATGCTCTTCGACGATGCCAAGAAGGCCGTGCAGGGGATGCTCACAGAGCTGAAAGAGCTCTGACGCGAAGGGCAGGGGGAACCGTCGAATGTTGGCAACGAAATCCTTTCCATCCGATCTCCTACTCGCGCTCTGTGTCCTGGCGGTGTTTCTTCCAGGCTGCCAGCCGGAGGAGCCCGAGCCCGAGCCGGAACCCGCGCAGCGGGTGGAAAATCCCGAGGTCGGTGTGGTCCTCACGGATGTGCCGGACTTCTTTGCTCTCGAGGTGAACGACGGCTCTCGACTCGAGCTGGTGCCGGCCGACGGCACCACCGCCGGGCGGGTCTTCGTGCGTGCCGGTGAGCCGGAGACGGGGGGCATCAACCTGGTGGCGGCGGTCGAGGAGCACAAGGCCACGATCCTCGCGGCCTCCGGGGAGTTCCAGGGGCAGCGCGAGCTCGGCACCCAGATGGGCACCGCGTTCTACTCCCGTGGCCGCTTTCCCGACGACGGCGGCCAGACGACCGAGGAGACGGTGATCTTCATGGTGCACCCTCTTGGTGATCGCACGCTGCAGCTGGTGTACCGTTATCCCGCCGGAGACGACTCCAAGGAACGGATCCAGGATCAGCTCTTCTCTCTGCTAGAGGTGCTGGAGCCCTTGTCGGAATCCGGCGCGTCTCCGGCCGAGGAGTGAGGCCATTCCCGGAAAACGGCGGCTGGCCAAGCCGCCGCTGCGCCCGCGGAAGGACGTCACGTTTTCCACGGTTCTCGAGCGCCTCGACCAGCACGGGCGTCCCTATGATCGTGACTTCCTGAACCGTGTCTTCGAGTTCACCGACCGGATGCACCGCGACCAGCGGCGCCGGTCGGGTGAGCCCTATGTGACCCACCCGGTCTACGTGGCCTATCTCCTGGCGGACTTGAAGTTCGACCAGGCATGTGTCGCGGTGGGGCTCCTGCACGACGTCCTCGAAGACACCCTCACCGACAAGGAAAGCCTCAGCGAGAAGTTCGGCGCCGATATCGCCGAGCTGGTCGACGGGGTCACCAAGATCGGCAAACAGGCGTATGTGCGCCGAGACCAGGCCCAGGCGGAAACCTTTCGCAAGATGATCCTGGCTTCGGCCCGCGATCTCCGGGTCATCCTGGTAAAGCTCGCCGACCGCCTGCACAACATGATGACCCTGGAGCACATGTCTCCGGAGGCGCGGCGTCGGATCTCCACCGAGACTCTCGAGATCTACGCTCCGATCGCCCTGCGCCTCGGCATGTCGAAGCTCCAGGGAGATCTCGAAGACCTTGCCTTCTATTACCGCTATCCGCTGCAGTTCAGCGAGCTGGAAGCCGGCGTGCGCGAGAAGATGCGCGTCGCGCAGAGCTCCAACAAGAAGATCGCCCGCCAGCTCCAGGCCAGCCTGGAGTCTGCCGGTATCGAGGCGGAGATCGGTTACCGGGTCAAACGGTATTACTCGATCTATCGCAAGCTACGGCGGCAAGGGGTCGACATCTCCAGGCTCTACGACTACCTGGCCTTTCGCATCATCACCAACAACTTGAAAGACAGCTACGCCGCTTTCGGAGTGGTGCACCAGAACTGGCGCCCGATTCCCGGCCGATTCAAGGACTACATCGCAATGCCGAAGCCCAACCTCTACCAGTCGTTGCATACGACGGTGGTGGGTGAGAAGGGGCAACCCTTCGAGGTGCAGATTCGAACCAAGGACATGGATCTGATCGCGGAAGAGGGGATCGCCGCCCACTGGCAGTACAAGGAAGGGGCGGAGGGAGAGAAGGACAACGATCCCAACATCCTCTGGCTCCGGCAGCTGCTGGAATGGCAGAAAGAGGTGCACGACCCGAGAGAGTTCCTGACGGGGCTGAAGATCGACCTCTATCCCGACGAGGTCTACGTGTTTTCTCCCAAAGGCGAGGTCTACTCCTTTCCGCGCGGCGCGACTCCTCTCGATTTTGCCTACCGCATCCACACGGATCTCGGGCACCACTGCTCGGGTGCCTGTGTCAACGGCAAGCTGGTGCCCCTGAAGACCCGGCTGCAGAATGGGGACCTGGTGGAGATCATGACCTCCACCACCCGCAAACCCAGCCGCGACTGGCTCAAGCTGGTCGCCACCTCGCGGGCCAAGAGCAAGATCCGTCACTGGCTGAACGACGAGCAGAAGAAGGAGGCCCAGGCCATCGGCCGCCGTCTGCTGGAGCGAGAGCTGAAGAAGCTGCGGGAGAGCTCGCGCAAGGTCTTCGAGAGCGAGCGGCTGAAGAAGTATCTGGAAGCCGAGGGGTTGGGGAGGATCGACGACCTCTTCCAGCGTATCGGATACGGCAAGACGCCACTGAAGCAGGTGGTACGGCAGCTGGTCGATCGCGAAGACCTCGATACCGACTCGGCCCCGAAGACTGGGGCTTTCCGCCGGGTGGTCGACCGCGCCCTGGGCAAAGGGCCGATCTCCGTCCGTGGAGAGAGTGATCTGCTGGCCAGCCTGGCGAAGTGTTGTGATCCCGTGCCGGGTGAAGAGCTGGTGGGTTATGTCACCCGGGGCCGGGGGATCTCGGTTCATTCGGTGGAGTGCCCCAACGTCACCAGCCTGAGCTTCGATCCGAACCGTCTGGTGGAGGTCGAATGGTCGCGCGGAGCCGACCGGGTCTTCCCCGTGACGCTGATCGTCGAGACCGAGGATCAAACGGGGATGCTGGCCAAGCTCACCGAGGTGATCGCCAAGGAGAGCAACATTCGCCGGTGTGATGCCGCGACCGATACCGGTGTCGGAGTGATCCGGTTCGTCGTCGAGGTTCGCAACCGCAAGCATCTCGAGCGGCTACGCCAGGCGATCTACGGGGTCAAGGGCGTTCTCGACGTCGAACGGCAACGCGCCGGCGGCAACCCCTACGGCCGGCGAGGCCGTTGATTCGAACACGCAGACACAGCATCGCCTCCTCGATGGGTCGAGGAGGCGATGACAGCTCGTTGCGGAATCGGAGGCCGAGGCTCGAGCGGGGGGGGAGGCGGAAGGTCTCGAGATCAGGAGCTGGCGGAGGATTCGTCCGCGGTCGGCTCGGGAGTCCAGTTGCGGATCATCGGTTTCTGTACCTTGCCGCTTCGCAGGCAACGGGTGCAGACCCAGATCCGACGGACTGCGCCATCGAGCTGAGCACGGACGCGCTGGAGATTGGGCTCCCACTTCCGCTTCGTGACGTTGTGAGCGTGGCTGATGTTGTTGCCGCTCATGGGGCCTTTATCGCAGATCTGACATTTCCTGGCCATGATTTTTTCCCTTTTTTTGGCTAGAACTCCGCAAGAGCGCGGAGTATCGCATATCCTCTACATGGGAGGCAAGGCTCTGGCGTTCCCGGGGCGAGCCTCCCGGTCGTTGTGATTCGAGGCGCGGAAAGGCCGTCGAAGCACTGAGAAAGAGGGCCTGGATGAAGGCTTGGATGCTTATAGCAAAAAGCGTATCGGTTTTCTTGACACCATTCGCGGGCTGCTGTACGCTCCTACAACGCTAGAAGGAATAGAAGGTAACCTCGCATTATTACTGCCTTTTCGAGGCCTTCAAAGCGCGGTGACGAGTAGCCCTGTGACAGAGGTCTGTCTGCTCGGTCGGGGCGAGAAAGGCTGAAAGACGTGTTCTTCAATCGGACCAAAGGGGTCGTGGGCCTGGATATTGGCAGCGCGACCATCAAGCTCGTAGAGCTCAAAGAGAAGAAGGGCGGCAACTTCCTGTTGCAGCGAATCGGCGTCGAGCCTCTCTCTCCGGAAGCGATCGTCGACGGCTCGATCATGGACTCCTCCCTCGTCGTCGACGCGATCCAGAAGCTCAACGAGCAGTCGGGCGTGAAAGCGGCGAACTTCGCCACGTCCGTTTCGGGACACTCGGTGATCATCAAGAAGATCGAGCTTCCGGCGATGGAGCTCGACGAGCTCGCCGAGTCGATCCAGTGGGAGGCCGAGCAGCACATTCCTTTCGACATCAACGACGTGCGGCTCGACTACGTGACCCTGAGCGGAGACGACACCATGCAGGAGAGCATGGAGGTTCTCCTGGTCGCGGTCAAACGCGAAAAGGTCAACGACTACGTGTCGGTGATCTCCCAGAGCGGCAAGAGCCCGGTGATCGTCGACGTCGATGCCTTCGCCATCCAGAACGCCTACGAGCTGAACTACGATCTCGACCCGCTCAAGAACGTCGCTCTCATCAACATGGGTGCGGGCGTGTCCAACATCAATATCGTGGCCCGTGGCCAGAGTGTCTTCTGGCGCGACATCTCCTTCGGCGGCAATCAGTTCACCGAAGCTCTGCAGCGGGAGTTCAACCTCTCGTTCGACCAGGCGGAGAGCCTGAAACGCGGAGAATCCGTAGGGAGCTACTCGGCCGGTGACGCCCGCAAGGTTCTCGACCAGATCTCCGCGGAAATGGCCAACGAGATCCAGAAGACGTTCGACTTCTTCGGGGCCACCTCCTCGGAAGGCCC
>CAZMEL010000007.1:0-70227 GCA_964565225.1 uncultured Thermoanaerobaculia bacterium
TGGCGGAAGGAACACCGACTCGACCTCGCGAGTGAATCGGACAAAGTAGAAGTAGGCAGCGAACGAGTGAGCCGCCGCGGCGAGGACGAATCCCCGCCGCGGTTTGCGAGCTCAGTGCTCCAGGTGGCTGGTGGAGAGCGGCACGACGTCTTCGGGACGCTGGTCGCCGAAGAGGAGCCGGCCCTCGCGAAACGAAGCGTCTCGCAGGGCCAGGGCGAGCACCTCGCCGAGCTCCTGCACCGGGACGACCCGGATGCTGCTGAGCACCTCCTGCGGCAGGTCTTCGAGATCCGCCTCGTTGGCCTTGGGCAGAAGGAAGGTCTTGATGCCGGCGCGCACGCCGCCCAGAATCTTCTCCTTGACGCCGCCGATCGGCAACACCCGGCCGTTGAGAGTGATCTCGCCGGTCATCGCGAGATCGTGCCGGACCGGCCGCTCCGACAGGCTGGAGACCAGGGCCGTGGCCATGGTGATCCCGGCCGAGGGCCCGTCCTTGGGAATCGCCCCTGCCGGCACGTGAATGTGCAGCTCGCGCTCGAAGCGGTCTTCCTTGATGTGCAACGCCTCGGCATTGGAGCGAGCGTAGGACCACGCCGCACGAGCCGATTCCTTCATCACGTCGCCGAGCTGCCCGGTGAGCACCAAGTCCCCCTTGCCGGGCATGGTGGTCGCCTCGACGAACATGATGTCGCCACCGGTCGGGGTGTAGTACATGCCGGTGGCGATCCCGATCTGGTCGCGGAGAAATTTCTTCTCCGGGTGCACCTTGGGGCGACCCAGGAGCTCGGAGACCCGAGCGGGCACGATCTCCATGGTCTCGCACTCGCGGGCCGCAATCTTTCTCGCCACCTTGCGTGACAGACGCCCGATCTCCCGCTCCAGCTGGCGTACGCCGGCCTCGCGGGTGTATTCGGAGACGACCCGACCCACGCCCTCGTCCGACCAGGTCAGCTGCTCCGGCTCCAGGCCGTTGCGCTCCACCTGGCGCGGAATGAGGTAGTGCCGAGCGATCTCCAGCTTCTCGCCCTCGGTGTAGCCGCCGAACTCGATCATCTCCATGCGGTCGAGCAGCGGCACCGGGATGTTCTGCAGGAAGTTGGCCGTACAGATGAAGAACACCTCGCTGAGGTCGTAGGGAATGCCGAGGTAGTGATCGGTGAACGAATCGTTCTGGGCCGGATCGAGCACCTCCAGCAAGGCACTCGCCGGATCTCCCTGGAACGACTGCCCGAGCTTGTCGATCTCGTCGAGAAGGAACACCGGGTTCTTGGTGCCCGCCTGCTTCATACCCTTGATGATGCGGCCGGGCATGGCGCCGACGTAGGTCCGCCGATGACCACGGATATCGGCCTCGTCCCGGGCACCCCCGAGAGAGATCCGCACGTACTTGCGGCCCATGGCGCGGGCGATCGATTTCGCCAGCGAGGTCTTGCCGACGCCCGGCGGTCCCACGAAGAGAAGAATCGGCGCCTTGTTCACCTCTTCGCCCTTCGTCGCCTTCTCCTCACCGGACGAATGGTCCTCCGTGGGCGCGGAGCCCGTGGCCGGAGCCTCCGCGGCGGTCTCCTCCACTTTCTCGGAGACTTCCTCTACGGCCTCGGAGCCTGCGGCTTCCGGGGCGCGACCCTGCTGCAGCTGGCGGACCGCAAGGAACTCCAGGATCCGGTCTTTCACCTCGGCCAGGCCGTAGTGGTCTTCGTCGAGAATCTCCGCTGCCTGCGACTGATCGAGCCGATCTTCGCTGCGCTCGGACCAGGGGAGCTCGACGACGGTTTCGAGGAAGGTACGGATCACCTGACCTTCCATGGCTTCGCGACCGAGCCGGCTGAGCCGTCGCAGCTCGCGATCGACCTCCTTGCGCCCCTCGGCCGGCAGGTCGAGAGCGGCCAGCTGCTCGCTCAGCTCTTCGAGCTCGTCTCCTTCTCCGTCTTCACCCAGCTCCTTCTGGATCGCCTTCATCTGCTCGCGCAGAAACATCTCCTTCTGACGATCCCCGAGCTCTTCCTGCACTTTGCTCTTCAGATCTTCCTGGGCGTCCAGGACGTCGATCTGGCGCTGCACGTGGATCAGGACCCGGCGCAACCGCTCCTCGACCGAAAGGGTCTCCAGCAGGGTCTGCCGGTCGACATGGGGAATCTCCAGATAACCGGCCACCATGTCGGCGAGGCGCCCTGGCTCTTCGATCCCGCCCAGCACCTGGCGCACGGTTTCCTCCGCCAGACCCGATTTCTGCCCGAGCTCGGCCGCCCGAATTCGGGCCTCGCGATGGAGCGCAAGGTAGGCCGGGTCGTCGAGAGCTCCCGGCGGCATTTCCTCGACCTCGCGGACGGAGGCCTGGAGGAAACCATCCTCTGCCTTCTCGAAACGCACGGCGAGCCCTCGCATCTGGCCGTGCAGCAATACCTGGTAGCCGGCGAGGGAACGTTGCACCTGCTCGACCCGAGCAATGGTGCCCATGGTGTAGAGCTCGTTGTCGTTCACTTCCCGAGTGTTCTGACGCTGAGCAACCGTCAGCACCAGCTGCTCGGGCTGATTCATCACCGATTCCAGGGCCCGCAAGGTACCGGGCCGGCCCGCGGCGATGGTCTTGGTAACCCCCGGGAACAGAACCAGATCCCGGAGGGGAATGACCGGAAGCACTAATAGATCTGACATGAGCTTTGAATCCTCGTCATGGGGCACACGGCTCATCGGTGATCCGCCGCCTATGTTCTTGAGAACGTCCGAGAGCGCATTCATATTCCGGAGCCTCCCCCGCCAGCCGAGAGGGCCGTGGGAATCGGCAGAACGGCGTGGTAGATTGCGCTGCATTTTCGTACCCGTAGCACCACCACGCCGACCCACCGGAGACCAGCCCATGGCCTTCAATCTGCGACACCGGAATTTCCTCAAGCTCGAAGACTTCACCTCCCAGGAAATCCGTTTCCTGCTCGACCTCTCCAGGGACCTCAAACGGGCCAAATACAGTGGAACGGAACAGCCCAGGTTGCGGGGTAAGAACATCGCCCTGATCTTCGAGAAGACCTCGACCCGAACCCGCTGCGCCTTCGAGGTCGCCGCCTACGACCAGGGCGCCCACGTCACCTACCTCGGACCCGGTGGCTCGCAGATCGGGCACAAGGAGTCGATGAAGGACACCGCGCGGGTGCTGGGACGAATGTACGACGGCATCGAGTATCGCGGCTTCGCCCAATCGGTGGTCGAAGAGCTGGGAGCCCACGCCGGAGTGCCGGTGTGGAACGGCCTGACCGACGAATTCCACCCCACCCAGATCCTGGCCGATGTGTTGACCATGATCGAGCACTGCGACAAGCCGCTCGACCAGATCTCCTTCGCCTACCTCGGCGACGCCCGCAACAACATGGGCAACTCGCTGATGGTCGGCGGCACCAAGCTCGGTATGGACGTACGTCTGGTGGCGCCCGATGCCTGCTGGCCGGAAGAAGAGCTCACGGCTCGTTGCCGCGGATACGCCGAGGCGTCCGGCGCCCGCCTCACCATTACCGACGACGTGGCGCGCGGCGTCGAGGGTTGCGACTTCGTCTACACCGATGTCTGGGTCTCCATGGGCGAGCCGGAATCGAAGTGGGCAGAGCGCATCGAGCTCCTGCGCCCGTACCAGGTGAACCGCCGGGTCATGGAGCTCACCGGCCAGCCGAAGGCCAAGTTCCTTCACTGCCTGCCGGCCTTTCACGATCGCCACACCACCGTTGGCGAGAAGATGTTCGAGCAACACGGGCTCGACGGCATGGAGGTGACCGACGAGGTCTTCGAATCGCCCGCTTCCGTGGTCTTCGACCAGGCGGAGAACCGAGTCCACACCATCAAGGCCGTTTTGGTCGCAACGCTCGGCGACTGAACGCCGACTCCGCAGGAGACTCTGCAAAATGCGTATCGTAGTCGCGCTCGGCGGCAATGCCCTCCTGCAGAGAGGGCAAGCCATGACCGCCTCCAACCAGCGGAAGAACGTTCGAATCGCAGCACGGTCTCTGGCGCCTCTGGCCGAGAAACACGAGCTGGTCATCTCCCATGGCAACGGCCCTCAGGTCGGTCTGCTGGCGCTGCAGGCCGCGGCTTTCAGCGATGTCGAGCCCTACCCGCTGGACGTCCTCGGAGCACAGACCGAAGGCATGATCGGCTACATGATCGAACAGGAGCTCGGCAACCTCATGCCGGTGGAGCAACCCTTCGCTACCATCCTCACGATGGTGGAGGTCGACCCCGAAGATCCCGCTTTCGACAAACCGAGCAAGCCGATCGGCCCGGTGTACACGAAGGAAGAGGCCGAGAAGCTGTCCAGGGAACGGGGGTGGGACATCGCTCCCGACGGCACCCACTTCCGGCGGGTGGTGCCTTCCCCGCAGCCGCGGCGGATCTTCGAGCTCCGTCCCGTGCAATGGCTGCTCGAAAAAGGAGTGATCGTCATTTGTACCGGTGGAGGCGGGATTCCTACGAAATTCCAGCCGGACGGCACCTTGGCAGGTGTCGAGGTGGTGATCGACAAAGATCGGGCCAGCGCTCTGCTCGCCCGTGAGCTCGGCGCCGATCTCCTGATCATGGCGACCGATGCCGATGGGGTCTACGTGGACTGGGGCCGCATCACCGCTCGCAAGATCGACCGGACCACACCCGAGGAGCTGATGCGCTACGATTTCGCCAGCGGCACCATGGCTCCGAAGGTCGAAGCCGCCTGTACATTCGTGAGCGAAACCGGGAAGAGGGCTGCCATCGGCGCTCTCGAAGATCTCGAAGCAATCGTCGACCGGGCGGCCGGAACCAACATCGAGAGCCCAGACGAGAAGGATGAGCGATGAACGTCGACCAGATCATGTCCGCTCCCGTGATCACGCTTTCGCCCGAGAGCACGGTTCGCGAAATCGCGGCCGTCTTCGCCGAGAATCGGATCAGCGGAGCGCCGGTGGTCGGCGAAGCGGGGGAGCTGCTCGGCATCATCAGCGAATCCGACCTCTTGCCGAAGAGCAAGAGGCTCCCCTTTTCTCGGATCCGGATTCCCACGCTATTCGAGGGCTTGCCAGATGGTGAGACCCTGGACGAGATGTTCGCCAAGGCCGCCGGCAAGACCGCCGATTCGGTGATGACGGAGCATCTCGTGACGATCCCTCCGAGCACCCCTGTCGCCGAAGCGGCACTGCTGATGCGAGACGAAGGGATCAAGCGAATCCCGGTGGTGGATGCCGGGAAACTGGTGGGGATCCTCACCCGCTCCGACCTGGTGCAGGCGATCTACAAGATGACTCGATGATTCATCCGCAGGGTGGTAGAGGATCTCCGGGGATCTCCGTCAGAAGGTCCGGCCCATCACCAGGAAGTACCGCTCGCGCCCACCTTCTCCCCGACTGAAACCCATCGTCAGCGGCCCCAGCAGAGTTTCCGCACCCACGAAGATCGAGCCGCCCCACAAGAGATCTTCACCCACCTGAGACGACCTCTGCCAGACATTGCCGATCTCCCACCATCCGCCGAAGAACACACCTTCTCCCAGCGCGCTCGGAAGCTCGGCGATCCGGTACGAGTAGAGCCATCCCACGTAGCCGAGCTCCTGCCCGCGGAGCTCGTCGACCCCCAGGAAGCCCAGTCGGAACGGGCCTCCTAGCCGAAGCTGCTCTTCGAACAGCAGGTCGCTGCCCAGGGAGCTCTCCACCAGCAGCCGAAGACCCACGGTGTGACGCCCGCGAGAGGTGAACCCGCCCAGATCCAGACGCCCCCGCTCATACTCGCGGTCTGCGCCCAGAGAATCCAGGGAAGAGAGGAGATCGAAGCGCAGGAAGAACCCGCGACCGGGGAAGGAGGGTCGGTCCAGGGTGTCGAGCCGAAGTAGCGCTCGGAAACCCCCGAGGTCGTAGGATCTCCCGGAGACTCCTGGAAAGAGATCCGAGATCTCGGGATCCGGAGACGGGTCACGCCGGCCGCCGAACACCCCGGCCCGCAGCTCGCCATGGGCCCCCAGCTCGAGCCCCAGGTCGACCTGCCAGAAGAGCTCTTCGAGCTCCAGATCCTCCGAGCGCCTTCCTTCGCTCCAGACCCCCTGGTGCCACCGCTGCCAGCCCACCGCGGGCGCGACGAAGAGGCGGCGAGAGAACATCAAGGGCTGGTACAGCTCGCTCCGGAGGCCGAAATCGGTACCGAGCTGCAGGTCGTTGCGCCACTCCCCGCCACGAGGATTGAGCCGCCGAGTGGTCAGGCCGAAAGACGCCGCGGCGGCCGTGCGCGATTCCAGGTCACTCTCGACGCCTAGACCCAGGCGCAGAGTCGTCCGCTCCCGCTCCTTCTCTGCGACCCGCAGGGCCAGGCCTCGTTCGCCCGATTCTTCGATCAGCTCGAAGGTCACGGCTCGAAACTCTTCGAGCGCATAGATCCTCTGCAGATCGGCATCCAACACGTCGAGGTCCAGCGGCTCCCCTGCCCTCGTACGCAGCAGAGACCGCACCACCCGCTCGTCGACCCGAGCACAACCTTCGATGCGCAGAAAGGCCAGCGCGTCTCCCGGCAACTCGAGAGAACGGGGGGCGGTGGCGCTCCTGCGATTCGGGCCGAGCAGGCGTGAGAGATCCGCCCTTCGGGCATCGGCGGCGGCGTATCCGGCGTCGACCAGGCTGCGTGCCTGACGAAAGCTCAGGACCCCGAAGCCTTCGAGATCGGGCACGATCACCAGGTCGGCCGATTCGAGCTGCGGCTCCATGTTGTTGCGGGTCAGGAAGCTCACGGTCTGCGCCAGGATGCCGAAGGCGGTCTGGAGGTCTTCCCGCCCCAGCAAAGGCTCGCTGATGTCGACCGCGATCACCAGATCCGCCCCCATCTCGCGCACCACGTCGACCGGGAGATTGTTGGCGATCCCCCCGTCGGCCAGGAGCCGGCCGCCCAGCTCCACGGGTGTGAACATGCCCGGAATCGCCAGGCTGGCACGGATCGACTCGGCGAGATCGCCTTCCGCCAACACCACCTGTTCCCCGGTTTCGAGATCGGCGGCGACCGCTCGGAACGGAATCGGCAAGCGCGAGAAGTCGGTGACCCCAGCGGCCGGTGCCAGCAGCAGGCGCAGCATGGACTCGAGCTTCTGCCCCGAGAGCAATCCTCCCCGCAACGCGAGACCGTCCTCACCAATGCCGAGCCGCAGGGCGGTGCGGTAGAAGTCCTGCTCTTCTTTTCGGCGAAACGGGAGCTGGCGATACCGCACCTGGTCTCTGAGGGCATCTCGCCAGTCGAGCTCCACCGCCAGGCTCTCGATCTCGTCGAGCGGCACGCCGGCCGCGTAGAGTCCACCCACCACCGACCCCATGCTGGTGCCGGCGATGTAGTCGATCGCCACTCCTTCCTCTTCCAGCACCCGCAACACTCCGACATGAGCCAGGCCTCGGGCGCCTCCACCACTGAGCGCCAGACCTACTCTCTTTGCAATGTCGGAAGGTCGGGCCGCCTCGGCGCCGGCTGCACCAGCCACGAGCAGGAGACCGAGAAACAGGCTCCCGAACCGGCATGAAAGACGACGAACAATCGACATCGGGCTCTCGCTCTCTCCTGCAGAATCCGTGGAAAGTCGTGACATCATATCGGCGCTCGAATCGCCCGACCCTCGAGAGACCGAGAGAACCGAGACATATGCTGTTGGAAAAAGCCAGATCCTGCCTGTTGGTCGTCGATATCCAGGAACGACTCCTGCCCGCCATTCATGAAGCCGAGCGAGTGGTCGAGAACACCGGCTGGCTGCTGGACATCGCAAGCGAGCTGCAAGCTCCGATCGTGGCCTCGGAACAATACCCCAAGGGCCTCGGCCACACGGCGCCGGTTCTGCGGGAGCGGATTCCCGAGGGCGCCCTGGCCGAGAAGGTCCACTTCTCCTGCGCCGAATCGCCCGAATGCCGCAAGCTCCTCGAGGGACGTGGGATCTCGCAGGTAGTGATCACCGGCATGGAGGCCCATGTCTGCGTGCTGCAGAGCGCGATCGGCCTGACCCGGCGCGGCTTCGAGGTCTACGTGGTCGCCGACGCGGTCTCGTCGCGGCGAGCCTCGGACGCAGAGCTCGGGCTGGCGCGCATGCGCTCGGCCGGGGTGCACATCGTAAGTCGCGAGATGGTGGCCTTCGAGTGGCTGCACCGCGCCGGAACCGAGACCTTCCGCGCCATCAGCAAGCGGTTTCTCCGCTGATCCCGAGCCGGTCTCGAAATGAGCTTCCGACAGCCGTTCCTCAGCTCCCGGCTACAGGGCTTCGGCACCAACGTCTTTACCGAGATCACCCTGCTGGCCCAGCGCCACGACGCGGTGAATCTCGGCCAGGGATTTCCCAACTTCGACGGCCCGGATGGCATCAAAGAAGCCGCCGTTCGTGCGATCCGCGGCGGGCACAACCAGTACTGCCGAATGTTCGGGACCCCCGAGCTCAACCGCGCCATCGCCGCCCATCAAGAACGTTTCTACGGCCTCACCTTCGATCCCGAGCGGGAGATCACTGTCTACAACGGGGCCACCGAGGCGATCTTCGCCACGCTCCAGGCACTTCTCGAGGTCGGCGACGAGGTGATCTTCTTCGAGCCCTATTACGACTCCTACCGGGCGAGCGTTGCGATGGCGGGCGCCGTCGAGAAGGTCGTCACCCTCGAGGCGCCGCATTTCCGCTACGACCCGGCAGCCCTCGAACGAGCCATCGGCCCCAAGACGCGGCTGATTCTGCTCAACACACCCCACAACCCCACGGGCAAGGTGTTCACGGCTCCGGAGCTGAAGCACATCGCCGGCCTGGCGAAGCAGCACGATCTGCTGGTAGTGACCGACGAGGTCTACGAGCACCTGGTCTACGACGGTGAGCACCTGCCCCTGGCCGGTCTCGAAGGAATGCGGGAACGCACCATCACTCTCTCGTCGACCGGCAAGACCTTCAGCTTCACCGGCTGGAAGATCGGCTACTCCTGCGCCCCGCCGGAGATCACCGCGGCCCTGCGGACCGCGCACCAGTTCATCACCTTCTGCAACAGCGCACCCTTCCAGCCCGCTCTGGCCGAGGCTCTCGCCGCGGAAGACGAGTTCTACGAGCAGCTGCTCGCCGAGTATCGAGAGCGCCGGGATCTGCTCTGCCAGGGTCTCGAGGCGGTGGGCTTCGGTGTCGAAGCCCCCGCCGGCACCTACTTCGTGCTCGCCGACATCCGCCCTCTCGGCTACGACGACGACGTGGAGTTCTGCCGCATGTTGCCTCGGAAGGTGGGGGTCGCGGCGATACCTCCGACCGCGTTCTACACCAACAAGGAAGCCGGCCGGCACCTCGTGCGGTTCGCGTTCTGCAAGACCCACGACGTGCTGGCCGAAGCCGTCGAACGGCTCGGCAGGTTGTGATCTCGAAGAGAGATCCGGAAGGAGAGCCCCGTGAGAATCGCCGCCCTTCAGAGCGACATCGTCTGGGAAGACCCACCCGCCAATTTCGCCCGCCTGCGCCCCTGGATTCGGGCCGCCGCGGCGGCAAAAGCCCGCATGCTCTTGCTGCCGGAGATGTACGCCTGTGGCTTCTCCATGGCCACCGAAAAGATCCGTGAGCCGGTCGACGGGCCGAGCACCCGGTTCCTCTGCGAGCAGGCGGCCGAGCACGGCTTGTGGATCGGCGGCTCCCTCCCCGAGACCCCAGCCGGCGCCGAACGCCCCACCAACACGTTCTTGCTGGCCGGGCCGGAGGGAGAGACGGTCCGCTACCGTAAGATCCACCCTTTCACGTATGCCGGGGAAGATCGCCACTACGAAGCCGGGACCGACTTCGTGACGGTGGAGATCGAAGGCCTCCGCTGCACGCTTTTCGTGTGCTACGACCTGCGCTTCGCCGACGAGTTCTGGGCCACGGCGCCAGGGACCGACGCCTACTTCGTGGTGGCCAACTGGCCCGAGACCCGCCGCCACCACTGGACTTCCCTGCTCACCGCACGGGCGATCGAGAACCAGGCCTATGTCGTGGGAGTAAACCGTGTGGGCCGGGGCGGTAAGCTCGACTACACCGGCGACAGCCGGATCCTCGATCCCATGGGCCGCACTCTCGCGGCCGGAGCCGAGCAAGAGACCCTCCTGCTCGCCGACCTCGATTCCGAGCTCGTCCGCGAGACTCGCGAGAGCCTGCCATTCCTACCCGACCGGCGAGGGTCCGGGTAGAGCTGAAGGGCGTCAGCTCAACCCTGTCGGATTGGGCCTCCGGTTCCGAAAGAGTCGGTGTTCCTGGAGCCAGGTCGAGCGGGTCAGAGAGGGCCGTGCCGAAGGAGCCTCCGGAACACAGCGCCAGGAGAGGCCTCGAAGCCACACGCGGCGTCGCGACCCTTCGAGACCTGGAGGAAGGAACGCCGACTCGCCCCCGAGATCGAACCCTACGACGTGAATCAGGAGGAACGAGCGCGCTGCAGGTTCCGCTCCAGTGTGCGACGACTGACCAGCCCGTGGTGAATGCTGACCACCTCGAGCGATGCGTCGAGCACCAGGGTGTAGGGAATGGCCCAACCTTCGAATTTCTCGAAGACCTCCGAGCCGTCGAGCAGCACCGTGTAGTCGATCCCGTGGCGCTCGACGAAGGAGCGCACGACCTCTTCCCCCTGCTCGTCGAGGGAAATCGCAACGACCTCGGCCTCACCGCTGCGATCGACTTCCTTGAGGGCCGGTATCTCCTTGGTACAAGGCCCACACCAGGTGGCCCAGAAGTTGATTACCACCGGTTTGCCCTCGAGGCTGTCGCGATCCACCGACTGGCCATCGAGGCCGACAAGCTCGAAATCGGGAACGGTATGCCCTTTCCGGACGGTACCTGGCTCGCCACAACCGAGCATTGCCAGCAGTAGAAACACGGGGAGGAGCACGGGTCGAAGCTTGGGCATGAATTTCGGCTTTCGGTGAGGCGGCGCGGGATGGATCGACGTCTTGCGCCTTTTCCGAAATCTTACCACCGCCTCGGAAACCGCTACCGAAGCTGCTCTTCGAATCCTGCACGGGATCGAAATCCGACCACGTAGAGCTACTCCTTCTCGAGCTCGTTCTTCTCCGCCTCCCGCTCTCGCTCGGCCATTTCCGCCGCTCGTGCTTTTTCGGCTCGCTCGCGCTCGAGCGCTCGGGCCTCGGCCACGCGCTCCCGTTCCGCCATCCGGCGCTCCATGGCTCCTCTTCGAGCCTCTTCCGCGACCCGGGCCCTTTCCTCGACCATTCGGGCCCGCTCCGCCACCTCGATCTCCCTCTCGACCCGGCGACGCTCGACCTCCAGGTGCGACATCTCTTTCTCGAGCCGCTGCTCGAGCTCCTTCTCGAGATCCTGCAGACGCTCGTTGACCCTTTCGAGCCGTTCCTCGAGCCCTTCGAGGTCGATTTCCTGGAGCTCTTTGAAATGTTCTTCCCACTTCACACCTTCGAAGGCACTGCGCACACTCTCGAGGGCTTCTTGCACCACCTCCTGGCTGATCTCGGAGCCCACGGCCTCGAGCTGGCTCCAATCGACCTCGCTCAGCGCGGAGCCGATATCGAAGGCGCATCGCTCGTCTCCCTGGAGCGTGGCCGCGGCCTGGCGCCTGGAGCCGTCTCGCCAGTACTCGATCTCGGCAGTATCTCCCTTCTCCTTGTTGCGGACAGCACGACCGAGATCACCGGTGCTGGCGATGTTGTGGCTACCCACCCGGGTGACGATATCGCCCACCTCGAGGCCGGCAGAGGCGGCGGCGCTGCCTTCGATCACCTTGCCCACCAGGACCCCCGAGTCTTCCGGCACCCCGAAATGAGACCGCAGCTCGGGTGTCAGCCGCGACGCCTCGATCCCCAGGAAGCCACGATTCGAAAGGCCGAGCCAGTGCACGTTCTCGCCGTCGCCGAGGACGATCTCGGGGCAGGCGACCTCGCGGATCACCACTCGCGCTCCTTCCTCGTCTTCGGCCAGGAGGGTTCCGGTCAGGCAGAGGGACAGGTAGATACCGAGCCACGCGGCTCTCGTCTTGGGTGTTCTCATCGGATTCCTCGCTTTCGAGAGGTTGGTTCAATAGATCTGTCGAGCTTCGGTTCGCCGCAGGAGCAGCTCTTTCAGGACCCGCTGGGAGCCTTCGGTGCTCAGCGCCTCACCGGAGACCTCACCTTCTTCGGTCCGCAGAGCCGGGCCCCGGGCCGGCCGCACCGCCGGCAGGCGGCTCAGATCGACCATCAGGTCCACCTCGCTGTCCCCTCCCAGGACCACCACCGGCCGCGCGGAGACGGCCAGGCGCCGAAGTCTCCGGACCTCGTTCTGCAGCGCCTCGTACTCGGCCTGCAGGGCCGCGAAACGCTCGACCTCCTGCTGGTGCTCTCGGCGGTACCAGGCCTCGCGCCCACCGACCAGAAGGGCCAGGAGGATCGCTGCGGCCGTCGCCAGCCGCCAGGCACGTGCCCGGGCTCTCGGCCTCTCGGCGATCCGGCCGAGCACTGCGGCGGTGAAGTCGGCGCTCACTTCCTGCCGCGGGAGTGAAGCCAGCGCTCGTTGCAGCTCTTCCTCTCGCACAGCTAGTCTCCTCCGTTCCAGTAGGGGGCCAGGCGTTCCTTCAGCAGCTGCCGGCCACGGTGCAGCCGCGACTTCACCGTGCCTTCCTGGCAGTCCAGGGTCTCGGCGATTTCCTGATACGAGCAACCTTCGATCTCCCGCAGCACCAGGGGCGCGCGATAGAGAAGATCCAGCGAAGCCAGCGCACGGGTGACCTGCTGCTGCTCCTCGCTGGCCAGCAGCTCTTCTTCCTGGTCGTTCGCGGGTGAGCCGGCCACGACCCGGGTAAACGGCGAGATCGCTCCCGCGGTGAGCACCGGCCGCAGGCTCCGCCATCTCTTCTTGCGCCGCTCCTCGCTGCGCACCAGGTTGGTGGCGATCCGCAGGAGGTAGGCCGTGAGGGTCCCTTCGTCGCGGTAGCGATCGAGGGTCTGGTAGAACCGCACGAAGGTCTCCTGGGCGATTTCCTCGGCCCGATCCCGCGATCCCGTCATCCGGGCCAGGTAGTTCACCACCAGATCCTTGTGGCGGTCGACCAGGAGCCCGAAGGCTTCGGTGTCGTTGCTCCGGGAGCGTCGTAGTAGGTCGGTCGTGCTCGAATCCATCGCCTGTCTCCGTCCACCATAACGCCCGTTGCCGCGAAAGGTTCCCGGGAATCCTGCTTTCGCCCGGATCACCCCTTGGACGACGCCCGGAAACCTGCCAGGATAGTCGTTCTCCGGTCGCCCGAGCGCCGGCCTTCATCTCTCCCGGATCGCGGAACCCGGTCCTTTCGAAGCCCATTTCTCAGGAGATTGCTGTTCATGGCCACGGCTGTTGCCCTCGAAGAACGTTTCGTCCGTCAGATCGCCCAGGAAGTCGGCTGCAGGCCCCAGCAGGTCGCCGCGGCCTCGGATCTCTTCGCAGAAAAGGCCACCGTGCCCTTCGTGGCCCGCTACCGCAAAGAAGCCACCGGAGGGCTGATCGACGAGCAGCTGGAAACCATCTTCAAGCGCAGGGAGTACTTCCTGGAGCTGAGCGAGCGGCGCGACGCGATCCTCGCCTCCATCGAAGAGCAGGGCAAGCTCACCGACGAGCTGGAGAAGGCCATTCGCTCCACGATCAGCAAACAGGAGCTCGAAGACCTCTACCTGCCCTACAAGCCCAAGCGCAGGACCCGCGCCCAGATCGCCCGGGAGAAAGGGCTCGAGCCGCTGGCCGAACGGATTCTCGAGGTTGCCGGCACCTCCCAGAGCCCCGAGGCGCTCGCCGAGGGTTTCGTCGACGCGGAAAAGGAAGTGCCCGATACCGAAGCCGCCCTGGCCGGAGCGCGCGACATCCTCGCCGAGCAGGCGGCCGAAAACGCCCAGAACCGTGCTCACCTGCGCCAGACCCTGCACCGCCAAGGCGAGCTGAAGGTGCGAGCCCTGAGCGGCAAGGAAACCGAAGGCAAGGTCTACAAGGACTACTTCGACCACAACGAGCCGGCGCAGTCGATTCCCTCGCACCGCCTGCTGGCGATCCTGCGCGGCGAACGGGAAGGATTCCTGCTCTCGGATCTCGCCATCGACGACGAGCAGGCGGCCGACGATCTCGCCCGCTCCTTCGAGCTGCCCCTCGATACCCCCTGCGGACGCCAGATCGCGGCGGCGGCGGCCGATGGCTACAAACGCCTCCTGCGGCCCTCGATCACCAACGAGGTCCGCAATCAGCTGCGGGAGCGGGCGGAGCAGGAAGCGATCACCGTGTTTCGCGCCAATCTCGAGGCCCTGCTGCTGCAGTCGCCGCTCGGCCAGGTCTCGGTGATGGGGCTCGATCCCGGCTACCGCACGGGCTGCAAGCTCGCCGTGGTCGACAACATCGGCCGGGTGGTGGCCACCCGCGTGATCTACCCTGTGGCCGAAGCCACCAGCCAGGCGAAGATCGAAGAAGCCGCGAGCACCCTGTCCGAGCTGATCCGCAAACACGGCATCCACGCCGTGGCCATCGGCAACGGCACCGGCAGCCGCGAGACCGAGATCTTCACTCGCCGGGTGGTTCGAGACGCCGGGATGGAGAAGGTGATCGTCGCCATCGTGCCCGAGACCGGGGCCTCCGTGTACTCCGCCTCGGCCGCCGCCCGCGAGGAGCTTCCCGATCTCGACGTCGCCCTGCGCGGCGCGGTCTCCATCGCTCGCCGGCTGCAGGATCCCCTGGCGGAGCTGGTCAAGATCGATCCCAAGTCCCTCGGCGTCGGCCAGTACCAGCACGATGTGGATCAGAAATCTCTCTCCACCGAGCTCGACACCGCGGTGGAAGGAGCGGTGAACCGGGTCGGCGTGGAGCTCAACACGGCCTCCCCGGCTTTGTTGCGCCGGGTCTCCGGCCTCTCGGAGCGCCTCGCCCGCAACATCGTCCGGCATCGCGACGCCGAGGGGCCCTACTCCAATCGCGACGGGCTGCTCCGGGTCACCGGCTTCGGGCCCAAGACCTTCGAGCTCGCCGCGGGATTTCTGCGCATCGCCGGTGGCGATCACCCCCTCGACCGCACGGCCGTGCACCCCGAGCGGTACCCGGTGGTGCAACGCATGGCCGAGAGCCTCGGGGTCGAGCTGGAGAAGCTGGTGGGCAACCCCAACCTGGTGGCCAACGTCGAATTCGACCAGTTTCTCGACAGCGACGAAGGCGTCGGCCGCTTCACCCTCGGCGATATTCGCGAGGAGCTGGAGAAACCCGGGCGCGACCCGCGGCCCCAGTTCGAGGTTCCCGAGTGGCGCGACGACGTGCAGAGCTTCGAAGACGTGCAGGTCGGAATGGTGCTCGAAGGGCGGGTCTCCAACGTCACCAACTTCGGCGCGTTCGTCGATATCGGCGTCAAACGGGACGGCCTCGTGCACCTCTCCGAGCTGTCGGATCGCTGGATCGAAGACCCGCGGCAGGCGGTGCAGGTGGGTAAGATCGTCAAGGTCAAGGTGATCGAAATCGACCGCGAACGCCAGCGCATCGGCCTTTCGATCCGCCAGCTGACGGCCGCACCGTCGAGCGAGCCGCGGCGGCCCGCAGGAAGACGAGCCGGCGGCGACCGACCAGCGGACGGGCGACCGGCCGGCGGACGCAAGGCCGCTCCGGCCAACCGCCGCCAGCAGCCGTCGAAGCCTGCGACCCTGGAGGATCTGCGGCAGAAGTTCAGTCGCCGCCTGCCGCCGAAGCTCTGACCAGAACACCGGGAGGCTCCATGGCCCGCTCGCGCCGCATTCGAACGCTCTGCTCGGGGCTCCTCGCCCTGGCGGGCCTGCTCTGGCCTCCTTCGACCCTGGCCGGAGGGCAGATTCTGCACGAAGACGATCTGGAGACCGAGAGTCTCGAGATCGAGCTCTACTCCGCCGAGGTGAAGATCTACTTCGAAACCTCCGCGGCGGGGTATCTCCAGGTCACCGCCCCCGACGAGACGACTCGGGTCCGAGCCCCCGTCGACTGGCAGGCGCAGGGCGCCCATGGTGTGCTCCGACGCCTGCCGATTCCCGAGACGAGCTCCGGCGATGCGACGCGACCCCAGGATCTGACGGTCGATCTCATTCTGCCGCCGGAGACCCGGATCAAGCTCTCGGGGCAGGATCTTCGGGTCACGATCGAACGGGTAGATCCCGAGCCGGTAGACGACTTTGGAGAATCCGCTGCCGGCCTCGAGCTCGACGAAGACACCACCTCTGCCAGACCCAATCCTCTCTCCATGCCCCAGCCCGTGGAGCCGCTCGAGCACGCCCTCGAGATCGATGTCGAAGGTTCTTCGGTCGACCTCTGGGGCCTGGGGCAACTCTCGCTCACGGCTCGCCAGAGCGAAGTGCGACTCGAGGGGATCCACGGCACGGCTCACCTCGATCTGTACGACTCGAGCGGCGAGATCCAATCTCACCACGGAGACCTGAGGCTGACCGGCGAGGGCTCGAATCTCGATCTCCTCGCTGCCGATGGAGGCGTCCAGATCCAGTGGGTTTCCGGAGATCTGGTGATCCAAGAGGGGAGCGGCCCCTTGGGCGGTCAGGTTCGCAATGCGTTGGTACGGATCGAACGGCGCCATGGCCCGGTGACCTTGAAAGGTGCGAATTCCACCCTCTCCTGCCGGGAGTCCCAGGACCCTTCCGGTGCCTTCGATCTCCAGGGTGAAGATCTCGTAGTCGTTCTCGACGACTGGAAAGGAGGGGTCGCCGCTCGCTTGATCCGTGGCTCTCTGCGGGGCAATGGATGGCGCGGCAAAGGCAATCTGAGCCTGGCCGGTGGCGCCAGTCTCGATGTCCGGGATCTCCGAGGAGAATACTCTCTGCGCATCCAGAGCGACTCGGAGGGCCGGATCGGGGAGGTTCTCGGCCAGTTGAAGGCCGTGGTCCAACAATCCAGCTTGCAGATCGAAGAGGTCGAGCGCCTCGACCTCTCGGCGCGCGACGCCCAGGTCACGGTATCCGGCATCGAGCGGCTCTTGAAATTCTCGGCCAGCCAGTCGACTCTCGATCTCGACTTCTCGGCGACCCGTGATCGCCGACCCAAGATCGAGCTCCTGGGGGAGAACGAGGTCGAGGTTCTCCTGGCCTCGCCCTGTATCGTGGAGCTGACCAGCGGCCGGGCGGTGGATGATTCCGGCATCGATATCTCCGGCTGCGAGCTGATGCGCCAGGGCACCGGTCGGCGGCGCAATGCCCCTTTGCGGGTCGACGGGCAGCCCATGACCCACCTCCTGGTCACCACGAGCCCGGAGACCAGCCTGCGGGTCGAGGGACGCTGAAGTGCTTGACAGGACCCGGTAGAAGCATCATGATGCTTCTGTGAACGCATCACGGTGTGGATTTTGAGGAAACCGGCACGATGGAGATTGCGAGGAGGCCGATATGTCCCGCACAACCCTGACTCTCGACGACGACGTCGCCGGGCGCCTCAAGGAAGAAATGCAGAAGAGTGGAGCGTCCTTCAAAGAGACCGTGAACCAGTTGCTCCGCCTGGGGCTCGATGCGAGCCGCCAGCCCCGGATGCCTCGGCGATTCGAGGTTCGTCCCCGTGACCTGAAGCCTCGCCCCGGTATTTCCTACGACAACGTCGAGGAGCTCCTCGAGCGGACCGAAGACCCGACGTATCGATGATCCTGATCGATGCCAATCTCCTGATCTACGCCTACGAAAGCTCCAGCCTGCAGCATCCCAAGGCGAAACGCTGGCTCGAGGAGAGGCTCTCGCAGCCGGAGCCGGTCCGGCTCGCCTGGAGCTCGATCCTCGCTTTCCTGCGGATCACCACCCATTCGCGGATCTTCGCCCAGCCGTTTTCCCTGGAAGAAGCTCAGGAGATCGTCGACTCCTGGCTGACCCAACCCCAGGTCGAGATCCTGACCCCCGGCCCACGGCACTGGAGCATTCTTCGTACTCTGCTCGCCTCGGCCCAGGCCCGAGGCCCGCTGGTGCCGGACACGCACCTCGCGGCCCTGGCCGTGGAGTACGGTGCCACCGTCTGCTCGACCGACCGCGACTTCGCCCGCTTCGAGCGCCTGCGCTGGGAGAATCCGCTGGAAACACCGCAACCCGGTTGGGTGCACGAGAGCCGATGAGCACGGGCCAGTGGCTGCGGTGGGCCTGGGCCGGACCGACCTCGGCCCTGGGCCTGGTGGTCGGGCTCGGCGCTCTTTGTACCGGCGGTAGAGTCCGGCGCCAGGGTCACACTCTCGAGTTCTGGGGTGGCCTCTGCTCCGGCCTTCTCTCCCTCGGTCCCGTCCGCGCCTCGGCCATGACCCTCGGCCATGTGATTCTCGGGCGCAGCGGAGGGGACCTCGATCGCTGCCGGCTCCACGAGCGGGTCCACGTCGACCAGGCCGAACGCTGGGGCCCTTTCTTCCTGCCGGCTTACCTGCTCGCCAGCCTGTGGGCCCACCTCCAGGGCCGCCATTTCTACCGCGACAACCCCTTCGAAGAAGAGGCCTACCGTCTCGCACCGGTCTCCGGCGTGGCCTCGCTACGTCGCGAAGAACGGGACCGCTGACGGCCCTGGCCGCCCGGGTCGTGAGTCAGAGCCCGGAGCCGCGCTCCCGGATCTCCGCCGCCCGGCCGGCGAGGTCCACCAGCTCCGCTACGTCGCGATCGCCGGCAAAGGAGCCGGACAACACCTGCAGGCGGCGAAAGACGTCGCCCAGGTCGCCATCGCGAGCCCAGTAGCTCTGGCGCAGGATTTCTCCCAGCTCCGCTACCAGCGAGGCCAGTCGCAGAGCCGGTGACGCCGACTCCCAGGTCGCGGCGAGATGCCTTCCCCGGAGCTGCCGGCTCAGCTCGACCGTCCGTCCCTCTTCGGTCGAGCGGTACCGGGCTCGCAAGGTGGCCAGGAGCTCGGAAGGAGCCACGGGCCTCTCGAGCTTGATCTCGTAGAGCACGGTCACCGCATGGCCGGCCCCCACCTCTCCGGCGTCGACCGTCTCGTCGCGAAAGCGCTCGTCGGCAATCTCCCGATTCTCGTATCCGATGAGCCGGTACAGCGCCACCGTCCGTGGATTCCATTGCACCTGGGCCCGTGCTTCGGCAGCGATCGTCTCCAGGGTGCCGCTCAACCTCTCGACGAAGACTCGATAAGCCTCGTCGAGGGAGTCCACATAGCTGTACCGGCCGTCTCCCTGGTTGGCGAGCTGCTCCATCAGCTCGTCGTTGAAGCTCTCGAGGCCAAACCCCACGGTGCTCAGCTCGATCCCCTCGTCGGCTTCCCGACGCGCTCGCTCCAGAAGGCCCTGGGCCGTGGTCCGGCCGCGATTGGCCAGTCCATCGGAGCAGAGGAGGATCCGGCTGGGCTCGTGGGGCCGGCGAAACCGGCGGGCCAGCTCGTAGGCGAGGGCAAGGCCGTCTTCCAGGTGGGTCGAGCCCTCGGCCTGCAGACCACGGATCGCCTGGAGCAGGCGGTGCCGATCGGAGGTCGGCTCGAGCAGCACCCGACCTCTCGACCCATACGTCACGAGAGCCACCCGATCACCTTCCTGCAGCCTTTCGACCAACGCCTCCAGGCTCCTGCGGACCCAGTCCAGGCGGCCGGGTCGAGCCATGGAGCCCGAGGTGTCGACCAGGAAGGTCAGCAGGGCCGGCCGGCGGTCGGCGAGCTCGATCTCTCGCCCGGTCAGGGCGAAGCGCACCAGGTAGTACCGGGAGCCGGAGGCATACAAGGAAGGAGCCCCCTCACCGACCAGGGAAAAATCCTCCTCCTCGGGGCCGGGATCTCCGTAGTCGAAGTAGTTGATCATCTCTTCGGTCCGCACGGCGTCGCGATCCGGGAGCCGGCCGGCGCGGAGGAATCTCCGAACTGCCGCGTAGGAGCCCGTATCGACATCGAGACCGAAGGTCGAGAGCGGGTCGTCTTCGGGGTCGAGGAAGGGACTGGCTTCCTGGCGACCCGTGATCCAGCGCGGCCCTGGGTCGGGAATCGGAGGAGGCGGAGGTGGGGGCATCGGCGCGTGGATAGCGGCGGCTTCTTCTTCCAGCCTCCGCGAGCGACTGCCGAACCTCTCTGCATCCATGGGGATCGGCTCCGCTGGAGGCGTGGCCTGCAGGGACACCATCGGCGGAGGTGCGGGGGGATCGGGAGCCGCGCTCCGGCGCTGTCTCGTCGGCTCGCTCTCTCGAGTGAAGGAGCGTTCGTCTCGTTGCTTCGCCGCGGCTGGAGAGTCCTGGAAACCGGGCCGAGGTGCTTCCTCGGATTCGATCGAGAGGCTCGATCCCAGGGCTCGAGCCGGAGGATCTCTGGGATTCGGGAGAGCCTCTTCGATCGGCTCCGAGGCCGGAGCCTCCGCATTCGTGCCACTCCCCCGGGCCGTGGGCCGCTCCGGCGCCGACGCTGCTGGTGCCGGCAGCGTTTCCCGGAATGGCTCCGGTGGAGAGGTGTCCGGAGGCTCCGAACGAGACCGCTCGCCGCTGGTCTCGACCGGGTCGGGTGCGACGGCCATCGGTGCCGTCGACGTGGCCGGAGCCTCACCGGCCGGCGATTCCGCCACCCGGGGCGGTGCCGGGGCATCGGAGGTCTCGATGGTCTGCGGCGGCGTGCCGGGTACCTCTTCCTGCTGCAGCCGGGTCGTGAGCAACACACCTGCAACGAGCACGAAGAGGATGGCGGCGATTCGCTGCCATTGCCACCCGGTGTCGGGGCTCGTCGTTTCCGGTCCTGCCGGAGCCACAGCCACCGTCTCGGGAATTTCCGCCTTGATCCGTTCGGCGAGATCCCGGGGCGCCTCGACCCGCGGAGGATTCTCGAGGTCTTCCAACAGGTTACGCTCTGGGCTCGGTTTCATCGTCCTTCCTCCACGAGCATTTCCCGAAGCATTCGTCTCGCCTTCTTCAGCCGTTTGCGAATCGCGGCTCCCGATACCTGTTCCGAGCGAGCGATCTCTTCGACCGACCTCTCCGCCCAGAACCGTGCCGTCACGGTGAACCGCAGGGTCTCGGGAAGCTCGAGAATCGCTCGCCGCAATCGGGCGGCCGATTCGCGCCGATCGGCGAGCTCCTCGGGCCCGGGAGAGGGATCCCGGGTCTCGCGCTCGGAACCGTCGACCGGCACGAGGCGCACCGGCCGGCGGATGTGGTTCAAGAAGGTGTTGTAGGCGATCCGGTAGAGCCAGGTGGAGAATCGGGCTCGGTGGTCGAAGCTGGCCAGGGCCTTCCAGGCCTTGCGGTACGTTTCCTGCGTCAGGTCGGCAGCGAGCTCGGCCTGGCCGCCGCAGAGCCGGAACAGGGCCCCGTAGATCGAGGAGTAGGTCGCATCGACCAGTTGCTCGGCGGCGGCGCGATTTCCCGCCGCCAAGGACGCGAGCATCTCTTCTTCCGTTGCCGCTCGTTGGGAAGGGTTGCCGGACATGGCGGTCAGGAGCCGAAGATCGGGTTGCGCTTGCATGACATTTCTTTGGACCCTCCTCCGGTCGATTCCGCAACCCGTTTCTCGAAATCATTCCACCAGCTGATAGATTCCGCGGCCATGATCGAGCCCGACACTCTCCTGATCGATCTCCACCGGCACCTGGAAGGAACGGTGGAGCTGGAAACGATTCTAGAGCTCGCGGACCTTCACGATATCCCGATCCCCGCCCGGTCGGTGGAGGAGCTGCGGCCGCTGGTGCAGGTGGAAGGAGCGGAGGACGATCTGCGGGCGTTCCTGGCCCGCTTTCGCTGGATCATGGCGGTGCTGGCCGATCTCGATGCCTGCCGCCGACTCGCCCACGAGAACGTACGCCGCGGCGCGGAGGAGGGCCTGGACTACCTGGAGCTTCGATTCAGCCCCTGGTTCATGGCCGAAGCCCACGCCCTCGAGCCCGCCGCGGTGGTGGAGGCGGTGGTCGACGGCGTCATCGCCGGGCGGCGTGATTTCGGTCTCGAGGTCTCTCTGATCGGGATCCTGAGCCGTACCTACGGACCCGAGACCTGCTCCCGGGAGCTCGACGCTCTGCTCGCCAGCAGCGAGCACCTGGCAGCGATCGACCTGGCGGGAGACGAGGTGGGATTCCCGGCACCGATGTTTCGCGAGCACTTTCGCCGAGCGCGCGAGCTCGGCCTGGGGATCACGGTGCATGCCGGGGAGGCGGCCGGCGCCCACAGCGTGTGGGCGGCGATCGAGGAGCTGGGAGCCCAGCGCATCGGACACTGTGTCCGGGCGATGGACGATCCGGCGCTGCTCGACCGCCTCGCGGAGCGGAGAATCGGCCTGGAGGTGAACCTCACCAGCAACGTCCAGACCCGAGCGGTCGATGGCTACGAATCCCACCCGATGGCCATGTTTCTCGAGCGCGGCCTTCTCGCCAGCCTCAATACCGACGACCCGACCCTGAGCGGAATCGACCTCCGTCACGAGCTCGAGGTCGCGGCGCCGAGGGCCAGGCTCGGCCCGGAGCAGATCCGGCAAGCCGGCCAGAACGCCCTCGAGATGGCGTTCCTACCCCCGGAGACCAAGCGCAAGATCTCCGAACGCGCGGCCCGGAGAGCCGCGGCGGGCGGCTGAGCTCAACCCGCGACCACCGGCTCCGGCGTCGCTGCCGCGGAAACCACTCTTTCCCGGGTGTCGCTCTCCCACATGCCCGTGGAGCCATACCGCTCGCCGGTGTCGCTCAGGACCGTGACCGCCACCGCTGCCCGGGTCTCTTCGAGCACTCGCAGCGCGGCGTACACGTAGGCTCCGGAGGACGGACCGACGAAGAGGCCGCAGCGGGCCAGCTGGTGGCACACGGCCACGGAGTGGTCGATGGTGACGTCGATTCGCTGATCGATCAGGGAAGAATCGAGGATCTCCGGAACCAGATCTCCTGGGTGGCCCAGGGGTTTGAGCCCCTCGATTCCCGGAAAGATCTCGGGAATCACCGAGGCGATGTAGATCTTCGGATTCTCCTGCCGCAGGCGTCGACCCACCCCGGTGATGGTGCCCCCGGTGCCGACCCCGGCCACGAAGACGTCGGGCAGCTGGCCGGCGGCTTCCCGTACCTGCTCGGCGATCTCCTTGCCGGTGGTCTCGAAATGGGCCCGCCAGTTGTCTTCGTTGCTGTACTGGTTGCTGTACCAGTAGGTCTCGGGCTGCTCCTCCGCCATTCTCCGGGCGGTATGAACGGCGAAGTCGTATCCCTCGTTGGGGTCGGTCAACACCAGCTCGGCACCGTAGGCGCGTATTCTCTCCAATCGCTCGCGACTGGCATTGCCGGGTACCACCAGGGTAACGCCGACTCCGAGCGCTGCCCCGAACTGGGCGTAGGCGATGCCGGCGTTGCCCGAAGAGGAATCCAGCAGACGGCGTCCGTCGAGATCGCCGCGGGCCAGGGCCTGGGTGATCATGCGAGCGACCGGCCGATCCTTGATCGAGGCGCCGGGGTTACAGCTCTCGAGCTTCGCGAAGAGCCGGCTGCCCGGGGGCAGCGCGTCGTGGAGCGGAAGCTCGACGAGAGGAGTATTGCCTACGGATCGTAGAAGGTCTTCGGCTTGGATGGTTGGAGCCATGGGTTCCCCCTCGGATGCACTTGGAATTGTCTCGATACGGCGGCAGGTGCTCGTTCAGATCGCCAGCGCGCAGGACGCAGCGTAGTCCACGTATTCGATGGGCTTGGCGTCGTCGCCGCAGCACGGGCACTCGGGATTGCGATCGATCTTGAGCTCGGTGAACTTCTGCTCCAGAGCATCGTAGACCACGAGACGCCCGACCAGCGGATCGCCGAGACCTAGCAATACCTTCACCGTCTCCACCGCCTCCAGGGTTCCGATGACGCCGGGCAAGATTCCAAGGACGCCGGCCTCGGCACAGGAGGGAGCCAGCTCCGGCGGCGGCGGCTCGGGGAAGAGGCAGCGGTAGCAGGGCCCCTGGCGGCCTTCGTAGGCCGGCCAGAACACGCTCAGCTGTCCATCGAAACGAAAGATCGAGCCGTGCACATTGGCGATGCCGTGTTTGACGCAGGCATCATTCACCAGGTAGCGGGTCGAGAAGTTGTCCGAGCCGTCGACCACGACGTCGACCCCGGCGATCAGGCGGTCGATGTTGGAGCTGTCCAGCCGCTCCTGGTGCGTGAGGATCCGGAGATCCGGATTCATCCCCAGCAGCGTCGCTTTGGCTGATTCGACCTTGGGTTTGCCGACGTTTTCGTCGGTGTGCAGGATCTGCCGCTGGAGGTTGCTGCGGTCCACCACATCGTCGTCGATCAGGACCAGAGTTCCGACTCCCGCGGCGGCGAGATAGAAAGCCGCCGGGGAGCCGAGCCCGCCGGCACCGACCATCAGAACCTTGCTGTCGAGCAGCCGAGCCTGCCCCTCCTCTCCGACCTCGGGAATCAGGAGGTGGCGTCCGTACCGCTCGCGTTCCCGATCGTTCAGGACCCGGGGAACCTCCACCGGCAGGCCCTCGTTCTTCCAGCCGTTGAAACCTCCGTCCATCGAGCGGACGTCCCGGTAACCGAGCTCCTGGAGATCTCTACCCGCGAAGAGGGAGCGCGAGCCTCCGGCACACATCACCACGACGGGGGTGTCGAGATCGGCGACGCTGTCTTCGATCTTCAGCTCCAGGAAACCGCGAACGATACGCTCGGCTCCCGCCGGGCTCCCTGCGGCCACCTCGTCGGGCTCCCGGATATCGATCAGGGCGGCACCCCGGCTCTGGAGCTCGAAGGCCTCCATCGGGGAGACCTCGGGAACCGTCTCCTTCAGCTGTTGCAGGCGGCGTTGACGAGCGATCATCGCCCACCTCCAGCCACCGCCGGCACGATGTGCAGGGTCGCTCCATCGGTCACGGCGGATCCGAGGCCGTCCAGCGAGCGCACGTTCTTGTCGTCGAGGTAGAGATTAACGAAGGCTCTGGGCTGCCCCTCGGCATCGAGAATCCGATCGAGGAGACCAGGATGGGCGGAACCGAGAGCCTGGAGAGCCTCTCCAACGGTTTTGCCTTCTGAGGCGACTTCGGCCGCCCCTCCCACCATCGGTCGCAGCGGGGCAGGAATACGAACATTCACTTGGCTCATGAGGACGAAGCTCCTTTGTTTCGTTCGGGTTCCTCGAGCATTGGCTCGATTTTCATTTCAATGACTCTTCTCTCAATGCAATGACTCTTCGATCAGAGCGCCTCCGACCCGGCGCCAGGAGCGAAAACGGGCGCTTCCCAGGGCGGGTACGGAAACCCTCAGGTAGGAAATCTCCTCCGGCACGTCCTGCGCTCGTACGTCTTCGGCCTCAGTGCAGCAGGACACGGCTCGCCAGACGCCGATCACCTCGAGACCCGCTGGTCCCAGGCTGTCCCGCGCTGCCTGCACGGCTTCGGGGCCCGGGAGCTGGCGTCCCTCCGGGAGGTCGGATGGGTCGAGGTAGGTCACTTGCTCGATCAGGTTTCGCTCACCGTCCCGATGCCCGATCAAGAAACCCGTGGATTCGAAAGGATACGAGATCTCCGCGAGGCTGGCGAGCTGGCGAGCGAGATGGCTGGGCAGTATCGACTCGGCCGAAGACCGGCCCAGAGCCTTGGACAGCTGGTCGCTGGCCGAGGCCATGAGCGGCTGAGACTCACTGGATGGTACGCTCATTTCAATCCCCTCTTCCAGATCTGAGACACGCAGGAACGAAAAAGGCCGCCGGATCTACCCGGCGGCCCTGGAAACAACCGCCGGGCTCAGGGCCCGGCGGTCGGTATCGTCGTTCTTCGGTCAGCGAATCAACGTCCACACCTCGGCCAGGCCATAGTGCTCGCACAAGGACAACACGCACAGAGGCAGGCCAGAAGAAAACACGTAGGTTTGAAGGTTCGGTGAAGCATGGTCGTATCCCCGACTGAGTTATACGCCGACCCCGGGGGACCTGTCAACGGTTCGTTGCCGGCTTTCCTCTCACGCCGCCTTCTCTGCTCCACGGTTCAGAGACCATTTCAGGGCCAGCGGGGTCACCAGGGTCGTGACCATCACCATGATCACGACCGCGGAGAAAATGCCTTCGGTTACCACGCCGAGGCCTTTGCCGATACTGGCGAAGATCAGCCCGACCTCTCCCCGGGGCGTCATGCCGAATCCGATCGACAGGCGGTCGAGGTCTTTACCTGCCGGCAGACCCGACACGACCTTGCCGATGACCGCCACGACCACGAACGCCGTGGCGAGGCCCAGGGTGCCTGGTTCCAGGAACGTGGCGAGGTTCACCTGCATGCCCATGAGCACGAAAAAGATGGGTGCAAAGATCGCTTCCAGAGGATCGACCATCTCTTCGATCGGATGCCGCCGATCTTTGAAGTGCTCCTCTTTGAGCAGCAACCCGGCGGCAAAGGCACCGACGATCGCCGCCAGCTCGATCTTGTTGGCCGCCCAGGACATGAAGAACGCCAGCAGGAGCGGTAGCAGGAGCTTGCCATGGGGCCTCTGGAGCACGTCGACCGCCCTCGCCGTCCACCGCGAGAGCCGGTTGCCGAAGAGCAGGACGGCACCGAGGAAGGCGAAGGAGAGCCCGATGATGCGCAACACATGGAAGAGCTGGACATCCCCCGTCGACACGATTCCGACCACCACGGCGAGGATGATCAGACCGAGGATGTCGTCGATCACGGCGGCACCCAGAATGATCTTTGCCTCCGGCGTGTGGAGACGGTGGAAATCCTTGAAGACCCGCGCCGTGATCCCGACGCTGGTGGCGGTCAACGTGGCGGCCAGGAAGAGATGGACCGCCTGCCCTTGATCGGGCAGGAGCCACAACGCGCTGAGGTACCCGAGGCCGAAGGGCGCGAAGATACCGACCAGGGCCACGGCGAGCGCGCGCTTGCCGACGCCGATCATCTCGTCGATGCTGGACTCGAGGCCGACCATGAACAGCAGCAGGATCACGCCGAGGTTCGAGAAGATCCAGATCGAGAAGGTCACGATCACGAAGATCGAGCCGTGAGGGCCGATCACCACCTCGAGAAGCCGGTCGCCGGCCTCCCCGGCGCTCAGCTGCTCCGCGCTCAGAACCCTTCGGGCCGCCTCGGAGACCGAGATGTTCTCGGCCCAGATGACCTGGAACATCTTCGACACCCAGTCCAGGTGCATGATCAGAACCGCCAGAGGCTCGCGCAGGGCATACCCGATATTGCCCAGCACCACACCCACCACCAGCTCCCCGAGCACCGTCGGCTGGTCGAGGCGAGCCGCCAGGACTCGCCCGATGAGGGCCGCGAGCACCAGGACGGCGAGGCCGAAGAGGATCTCTACGAAGGGGTCGCTGTGGCCGCCCTCACCGCCGCCCGCGGCGGTTGCGGTCACCGGCCACAGGAACGCCGTAGCGAACGCGAAGAGACAGGCCACGAGCACCATCGGAACCGGCCTCGGAGCCGCTTCGCGGCGAGGCATCCAGGTTCTTCCAGACTTTTTTTCGACGTTCCGGGAAGGCGTGAGCATTGGTGCCAGGATATCAGAAGAGCCGGCCGCTCCACCCGATCTCACTTGCTCCAGGGCTCGACCGGCCAGCTTCCGGGGCCGAATCCGCACTTCTCGGCCACCTGGCAGATTGCACGCGACCCGGAGACACGGGGAGGGCCAGCCTATTCGTCCCGGGCCGACCGGTAGTCGTCGAGGGCCTTCTCCACCATTCGCCGGGCCTCTTCGGCCCCGGCCCAACCCTTGATCTCGATCACCTTGCCGCTCTTGAGCTGCTTGTAGACGCGGAAGAACGCCTCGAGGCGTTTCTTGTCGTACTCGGGCAGATCACCGATGTCCCGGATCTCGTCGTAGCTCGGGTCGATCTTCGACGCCGGAACGGCCACGATCTTGTCGTCCACCTCGCCGCCGTCGAGCATCTTCAGGATCGCCACCGGCCGAACCGCAACGATCACCCCGGGGTGTAGGGGCTCGCGGGTGTAGATCAAGACATCGAGAGGGTCTTCGTCGCCTCCCAGGCTCTGGGTGATGGAGCCGTAGTTGGCCGGATACGCCACCGGCATCCGAACGAACCGATCGACCATCACATGACCCGTATCGGCGTCGATCTCGTACTTCGTGAAGCCACCGGCCGGAATCTCGTTGACCGCGTAGAATTCTTCGGGAGCCTTGTCGCTCTGGGGATAGTCGAAGGGATGGACCCAACCCGTCGCGTTGGCGTCCTTCGGAGCCAGAAGGCAGAGCAGTGCGAGACCCAGCAGACTTTTCATTTTCATTTCTCCTCGGGAAATCGTAGTAGCACGGGAAGCCACGGGCACGGATACCAGCCTGCCCGAGGCGCATCAAGATTCGATGAAGGAGCCGTGAAGGAGGTCAGATCCGGCCGGAGCCCACAGCCTCGGCACCCACCCGGCCCAGCAGAGCGACCATCTGGTCGAGATGGGCGAACCGCGGGTCGCGGGTGAATCCCTTGGCATAACGGAAGTAGATCTGCTGCACGATCACGGCCAGCTTGAAGAGGCCGAAGGCGAAGTAGAAGGTGAGGTGACCGGAAGGAGGCTCGTGACCGGTGGCCTCGAAGTATCGGTCCGCCAGCTGCTGACGGGTCCAGGAGCCGGGGATGGCGGTCGGGCCGAACGCGGCCTGGCGAAAGGCCGGGGGGTCCTCGGCCTCGACCCAGTAGGCGAGGGTGGTGCCGAGGTCCAGCAGCGGATCTCCGATCGTACACATCTCCCAGTCGAGCAGGCCGACGATTCGCGTAGGATCGGCGGGATCCAGCACCAGGTTGTCGTATTTGTAGTCGTTGTGAACGAGCCCGGCGCCGGAATCCGGAGGCCGGTTCTCCAGCAACCAGGCGGCCACCGACTCCAGCTCGGGCCATTCGTGGGTCCTGGCCTTGCCATATCGGGAAGTCCAGCCCTCGACCTGGCGCTCCACGTAGCCTTCCGGGCGTCCCAGGTCTCCGAGTCCCGCCCCTTCGTAATCGAGGCCGTGCAGAGCCGCCAGGTTGTCGATCAACGCCCGGCACAACGCCCCGACCCGAGCCGGCTCCAGGTCCAGGCCCGGGGGCAGCTTCTTGCGCAGAATGATGCCGCGCCGCCGCTCCATGACATAGAAGGGCGCCCCGATCACTTTCTCGTCCTCACAGTAGAGATAGGGCCTCGGTGCCTGTGCGTAGACCCCCTGGAGCGCCGAGAGCACCTTGAACTCACGCCCCATGTCGTGGGCGCTCTTGACCCGATTCCCGAACGGCGGACGTCGCAGGACCAGCTCCAGATCTCCCGAACGCAAGAGGTAGGTCAGGTTCGAGTATCCGCCGGGAAACTGCTCGAGCACCAGCGGCCCGCGCAGCTCGGAAATCTCTCGTCGCAGATACGGCTCCAGGCTCTCCAGGTCCAGGGTTTCCCCTTCGCGGGGCTCCCCGGCACGATCGGCCACATCACTCATCGGCTTCCTCCTTCAAGTAGTCTACCCGCACCTGCGATACCCTAGTGGGGTCGATCCACCGAACCAGCGGCTCCCGACTGCCATCGAGAGCCAGGCGAGGAATCATGCTGCTCGAAGCCAAGGCATCTTCCAGTCCTCCAACCGGCGAGTTCCGCCCATCGCTGATCTCCTGGAACCTCACCCAGCTGTGCAACCTCCGCTGCCCGCACTGCTACCTGTCGGCCGGCAAGAAGGCGGAGCGGGAGCTGAGCACCGAGGAGTGCCTGCGGCTGCTGCCGGAAATGCAGAGCCTCGGCACCGAGATGGTGATTCTCACCGGTGGCGAGCCGCTGCTGCGGAAGGACATCTACGAGCTGGCGAGTGCCGCTTCCGAGCTGGGCCTGTGGGTCGTGATGGGGACCAACGGAGTGCTGGTGAACGACGCCGTGGCCCGGAGGATGCTGGAGTGCGGCGTCAAGGGTGTGGGCATCAGCATCGATTCCATCGATCCCGAAAAACACAATCGGTTCCGCGGTGGTCCCAACGCCTGGGAGCACTCGGTGAGAGCCCTGGAGGTCTGCAAGGCCAATGGCCTCGAGGTTCTGGTGCAGACCACCGTCATGGACATGAACCGGCAAGAGATTCCGCAGCTCATCGACTTCGCGCGGCAGAAGGGGGCCTGGTCGTTCAACCTCTACTACCTCGTCCAGACAGGCCGCGGACAGCTCCTGAACGATCTGGACCCGGAGCAGACCGAGAGCTCCCTCCGCGATCTGGTGGACATCCAGGAACAGTACCGCCCTATGTTGGTGCGCTCGAAATGTGCGCCCCAGTTCAAACGCATCGCCTATCAACTGGGCCGCGGTGGCCTCGAGAGCGGCGGATGTATGGCGGGAACGCAGTATTGCCGGATCACGCCGGAAGGCAACGTCACCCCGTGCCCCTACATGACGGTGGTCGCCGGCAACGTCCTGGAGCAGAGCTTTACGGAGATCTGGAACGAGTCTCCCGTGCTCACCGCCCTGCGCGATCCGTCGAGGCTCAAGGGCCGATGCGGCGCCTGCGAGTACAAGGAGCTCTGCGGAGGCTGCCGCTGCCGCGCCTACGCCGGCTTCGACGACTACCTGGCAGAAGATCCTGCCTGCCCGCACGAACCCACCGGAATTCCCATCGAGCAAGCCTCCGTGCTCTGGGACCCCGAGGCACGCGCGCGCCTGGAGCGCATTCCGATCGCCTTCATCCGCAACAAAGTCGAGCAGGGCCTGGAGGCCTACGCCCGCAGCCAGGGTGTGGGCCGAATCACTCCTCAGATCATGAAAGAAGGCTTGCAGGGAGAAGGCCGCGGATCCGTGTTCGCCAACATGCCCTCTTTCGTCAAGGGTATGCGCCCGGCGCCCGACCCCTCCTCCAGGGACGAGGACACGGGTTCCTCGACCGGCGACGAGCCCCGGTGAGCGCCGGCTGATCACACATGCTCGACGTCGTCGTCATCGGTGGCGGGATCGCCGGTCTCGCGGCGGCCCATCACCTGCAGGAGATGGGCCGCCAGCAGGAACGACCCCTGCAGATCCGGCTCGTGGAGTCCTCCGGGCGCCTGGGCGGCAAGGTCTCGACGATCCGGCGCGACGGATTCCTGCTCGAAGGTGGCCCCGATTCGTTCATTCCGCAGAAGCCCTGGGCTCTCGAGCTGACCCGCTCTCTCGGCCTCAGCGACCAGCTCCTCGCCAGCAACGACCACCAGCGAGGAGCCTTCATCGTCAGGAACGGTGCGCTGCTCTCCTTGCCGGAGGGTATGAGCCTGCTGGTACCGAGGAGCTGGGGAGCCTTCCTCCGCTCGCCGCTGCTGTCCTGGCGCGGCAAGCTGCGAGTCGCCGGAGAACGCTGGATCTCGGCTCGGAGAGAAGCCGGAGACGAGAGCCTGGCGAGCTTCGTGCGGCGGCGACTGGGCGAGGAAGCCCTGGAGAGACTCGCGGAGCCGTTGCTGGCGCACATCCACGTCGCCGACATCGAGAAGATGAGCCTCGCCGCCACCTACCCGCGGCTGGCCGAGCTGGAACGCCGCCACGGGAGCCTGGCGCGTGGAATCGGCAAGATTCCGCGACCGCCCGAAGGCGACGCGCCACCTCTCTTCTGGACCCTCCGCGGAGGCATGGGGCAGCTGATCGACACCCTGGCAGACCGACTCCATCCCGAGTCGAAGATCGTCGGCACCAGGGCCCTGCGTCTGACCCCGAACGGCGACGCAGGATTTCGCGTCGAGCTCGAGGGCGAGGACGACCTGCTCACGCGTGGCTTGATCCTGGCCGTTCCGGCCTTCGCCGCTGCCGACCTGCTGCGAGACCTGGACCCATCGGCCGCCCGAGAGCTGGCCGAGATCCGCTATGTCTCCATGGCCACGCTCTCCCTCGGTTTCCGCTGCAGCGACCTGCAGGACACCCTCGGTGGATTCGGATTCTTCGTGCCGCGCAAGGAACAACGCCACATCCTCGCCTGCACCTGGACCTCGACGAAGTTCGCCCACAGGGCGCCCGAGGACCAGGTGCTGCTGCGGGCCTTCCTGGGTGGCGCCTTTCACGAGCACACACTGGCCCTCGACGACGAAGCGTTGGTCGCCGCGGTTCTCGAGGATCTCGAACGATTGATGAAAATTCGCGCCCGGCCCACGCTCACCCATCTGCAGCGCTGGAATCGCGGATATCCCCAGTACGACGTATTCCATACCGATCGAGTGCGTTCGCTACAAAGCTCACTAAGAAAAGGACTTACTGTCGCAGGAAGCGCGTTTCACGGGGTCGGTATGCCGGATTGTATCCACAGCGGACAGTCGGCGGCCGAGGAGGTTCTGCGGCAGCTTTCGGAGTCGGCCGCAGGTTGACCCCGAGCGCCCGGCCATGCTAAATACCGTGCCTGACCTCAAAATTTGTAACTTCCCCTGAAAGGCCTAGCCGAAGATGGCGCATGCCGTAGCAGCCGATATTGATCCCATCCATGGACGTCCGGCTCTCATCGAAGGGGAGCCGGACTTCCATCAGATTACCGAAGTCGTATCGGCTCCCATGGAGTGGAAGCCACCGCTCGGCTGGTACATCTTCCTCGGCATTTCTCTCGCCTTCCTCGGCCTTCTCGGCGTCAGCATCGGCTGGCTGTTCTGGGAAGGTACGGGAATCTGGGGCAACAACATTCCGATCGCCTGGGCCTGGCCGATCGTCAACTTCGTGTTCTGGGTCGGTATCGGCCATGCGGGAACCCTGATCTCCGCGGTCTTGTTCCTCTTCCGCATGCGCTGGCGAACCTCGATCAACCGGGCCGCCGAGGCGATGACCCTTTTCGCCGTGGCCTGTGCCCTGATCTTCCCGGGAATCCATATCGGCCGGCCCTGGTTGCCCTACTGGATGTTGCCGATTCCCAACCAGATGGACATGTGGCCCCAGTTCCGCAGCCCGCTGATGTGGGACGTCTTCGCGGTCTCGATCTACGGCACGGTCTCGCTGCTCTTCTGGTACGTGGGGCTGATCCCCGATCTCGCCACCATGCGAGACCGCTCGACCACCAAGATCCGGCGCATGGCCTATGGGATCTTCGCCCTCGGCTGGCGCGGCTCTTTCCGGCAGTGGCTCCACTACGAGAAGGCCTACCTGCTGCTGGCCGGCCTCGCCACGCCCCTGGTGCTCTCGGTGCACTCGGTGGTTTCCTTCGACTTTGCCACCTCGCAGCTCCCCGGCTGGCACACGACCATCTTCCCCCCCTACTTCGTGGCCGGCGCCATCTTCTCGGGCCTCGCCATGGTGATCACCCTGATGGTGATCTGCCGCGTGGTGTTCAAGCTCGAGCACATCATCAACCTCCTGCATTTCGACCGCATGGCGAAGCTGATCCTCTTCACCGGCTCGCTGGTGGGCTTCGCCTATAGCCTCGAGTTCTTCATCGCCTGGTACAGCGGAGTCGAGGTCGAGCTCTTCGCCTTCACCAATCGTGCCACCGGCCCCTACGCCTGGGCCTACTGGACGATGATCTTCTGCAACGTGGTCGTGCCGCAGATCTTCTGGAGCGCAAGGGCCCGAACGAGCATTCCGGTGCTCTTCGTCGCTTCGATCTTCATCAACATCGGCATGTGGTTCGAGCGATTCGTGATCGTCGTGACCTCGCTGCACGCCGATTTTCTTCCCGCGAACTGGGACTACTTCACGCCCACGTTCTGGGACGTTGCAACGTTCGCCGGAAGCTTCGGGCTCTTCTTCACCTTGTTCACCCTATTCGTTCGATTCCTGCCGATGGTCGCCATCGCCGAGGTGAAGAGCGTGCTGCCCCAGGCACACGTCCATCACCGGCCGGAATGACCGCGCAGCCGAGCACTTCTCGCGGCCCCGGGGCCGAGTGTGCTCGATCCGAAGATCCAGTCGAGGAGCGTACATGCAAGACGACACAGGGAAAGACACGGGCTCTGATTACGGAATTCTGGCAGAGTTCCCCTCCCCCGAGGGCCTGATGCACGCCTGCGCCAAGGTGCGGGACGCCGGTTTCTCCGCCTGGGACGCACACACTCCGTTCCCGATCCATGGCCTCGACAAGGCCATGGGCCTCGAGCGCTCCATGGTTTCCGCGTTCGTCCTGGTCATGGGCCTGGCGGGCGCCGCCGCCGGGATGTTCCTGCAGTACTGGACCAGCGCCATCGACTATCCGCTGGTCATCAGCGGCAAGCCGTTCTTCAGCTGGCCCGCCTTCGTTCCCATCATGTTCGAATGTGGTGTTCTCGGAGGCGCCACCGGGGCCATTCTCGGCATGCTGGTAATGGGCCGCCTACCCCAGCACCACCATCCCCTGTTCGAATCCGAGGCCTTTGCCCGGGTAACCGATGATGCCTTCTTCATCTCGATCGAGGCCAAAGACCCCAAGTATCGACGGCAAGAGACCATGGGATTCCTCGAAGAGATCGGAGCCACCCACGTGGAGCTGGTCGCCGAGACCTGACCTCGACCGAACCGACACCCAGGACCGGGTCGACATCGGCTCGGATACCATCCAACACACGCTCCGACGGGTAGGACTATGGAACACCAAGACGTCACATTGCGCCCCGACCAGATCACTCTCCCGGAGAGCGGCCTGTGGACCAAGCTTCCGCTCATCGGTGGCGTTCTCGGGGTCATCGGGCTCGGCGCGTCCTTTGCCCTGGGATCCGGTGAGCACTCGGGGCAGCTCGCCTTTTCCTACCTGACGGGCTTCTTCTACTGGCTGACCATCGCTCTCGGCGGCCTGTTCTTCGTTCTCTTGCACTTTCTCTGCCGCTCGGGTTGGAGCGTGGTGATTCGCCGCCTGGCCGAGAACGTGATGGGTACTCTCCCGGTCTTCGCCGTGCTCTCCTTGCCGCTGTGGCTCTTCTGGATGCACGATCTCTACCATTGGACCCACGCAGACGCCGTGGCCCATGATCCTCTCCTGCAGCACAAGGCTCCCTATCTGAACGTGGGATTCTTCTGGGTCCGCCTGGCGATCTACTTCTCGATCTGGACCCTGCTGGCGGTCTTCTACTGGCGGCAGTCGCGCCGGCAGGACGAATCCGGGTCGATCGAGATCACGGATCTCCTGCAGCGCCGCAGCGCTCCGGGCATGATCCTCTTCGCCCTGACTCTGAATTTTGCGGCCATGGACTGGCTGATGTCCCTCGACCCTCACTGGTACTCCACGATCTTCGGTGTGTACACCTTCGCCGGCTCCGTGGTGGCGATTCTGGCGTTCCTGATTCTCGTAACGATCTCGCTCCAGAGAGCCGGCGCCCTGGCAGACGTGGTGACCGGAGAGCATTTCCACGACCTGGGCAAGCTGCTCTTCGGTTTCGTGGTCTTCTGGGCGTACATCGGCTTCTCCCAGTTCATGCTCATCTGGTACGCCAACATTCCCGAGGAAACCGCCTGGTTCGACCACCGCTGGCACCACGGCTGGGAGAATCTCTCGATCTTTCTCGCCGCTGGTCATTTCGTGGTTCCCTTCTTCTTCCTCATCTCCCAACCGGTGAAACGCAACCAGCTGATGATGATCCTCGCCACCCTCTGGCTGCTCTTCATGCACTATGTGGACATCTACTGGCTGGTGATGCCCACTCACAGCGAATCGCTGCACTTCAGTATCCTCGACCTGACCTGCTGGCTGGGAATCGGTGGAGTGTTCCTGGCCACCTTCGGCCTGTTGATGCAGAAGGGAAGCCTGGTGCCGCGACAGGATCCGCGCCTGGCCGAATCCCTCGCCTTCGAGAACTGAGATCCATCTCCCTGCCCGCTGCCGTAGCCTCCGCAGAAGTGTGTTGGCCGCAGCGATGTCGGTAGCGCCCGCCCGGCTCCACACTCGGGCGGGAACGAATTACAATTGGCACACATCATCCACACCCTCAGGGAGACGTTCGTTTGGCCAAAGTGTTGATTCTCGAGAGTGATCCGGTCCGCGCCGCGGTGCTCGAAGACCGCCTGCACGTGAACGGACACCGGGCGGAGATCTTCGCCGCCGCCGAGAAGGCCATCGACCGTGCCTGTGAAGGTGAAGCCGCGCTGATCATCCTGGAAATGGAGAATCCAGGCCAACCTGGTCTCGAGATCATCCAGGCACTGCGCGGGCGCGACGAAACCCGCACTCTGCCGATCCTCGCCCTCTCCTCGAAAAACGACAGCCAGGAACGGGTCGCCGCTCTTCGCGCCGGCGCCGACGAGCTCCTCACCCGGCCGATCGACCTCGAAGAGCTGTTGATCCGGGCCGAGCGGCTCCTCGGCCAGCGCGGCACCTTTCCGGCGGTCATGCAGGGCGACCTCTCCAATCACCCCGCCTGGGGATTGATCCAGTACATCCAGCAGGCGGAGAAGAGCTGCCTGCTGATCGTCCGAGGGCAGCGGGGCTCGGGCCAGCTCCAGACCCGCAACGGTCAGGTGGTCTCGGCTCGTTTCGGCTCCTTGCGCAGCCACGACGCTCTGCTCGCCCTGCTCGAGCTCAAAGAAGGCCATTTCCGGCTGACCACCGGCAACACCCCGGAGGAAGACGACGACGAGACCGAAATCCCGCCGTTCTCGATTCCCGAGGTGCTGATGCACGGCGCCTGGCTCGACGATCAGCTGCGTCGGCGGGCGGATTTCCTGCCGGCGACGGGGCTGGCCCTCGAGGCCACCGACGGGGAGATACCGGAGATCGAAGACGAGATGGCCTCGGTGCCCATCGTCGAGGTGCTGGAGCAGATTCGTGCCGACCCCGGGATTCGTCTCTTCGACCTCATTTCCCGGAGCCACCACGCCCCGGCCAGGGTTCGGCTGGCCGCCGCCTGGCTCGCCGAGCACGACCTCGCCGGACCTTCGGAATCGGCCAAGCACCAGACCCTGCTGTCGACGGGCGAGATCTCTTCCTCGATGGTCCTGGAGATCGCCATTCACAATCTCCTCGCGGCCGCTCGGGAGCATGGTTTCGGCGACGGAGAGCTCCCGTATCTCGTGCTGATCGGTCGCTCTCGCTGGCCCCAGCTCCGCGAGCTGTTGGAGAACGTTCCCGGGTTCAAACGAATCGAGGCGTTACGCAGCCTGGTGAGCCAGGTCGATCGCCGCGGCGGGGGCAGCGCCTCCTTCGAAACCGACTATGGAACCCTGACGCTCCATCTCCAGATCTTCGAGCCCGAGGTGGGCCGCCAGATCTCGGCCATCGTTTCGGTTTGTGCGGGAGTTCTCCTCTGGCTGGGGCCCGATCTCGAACCGGCTTCGGTCCAGCAGATCTTCCAACGCCTGCAGACCCAGCATTCCTCGACTCTAGGTGTCCTGGTTGCGCCCCGCGCCGAAGACCAGGATCTGGCCCGCAGCCTGGCGGCCGATTCCTTCCGCTGGCGGGTCAGCAACCACGAGCCCCAGAGCTTGATCGGAATCCTGCGACTCCTCCATCCCCGCGATACCGGCTGAGGCGAGCGCCGGATTCAGCCCTTCCTGCTCGCCTTGAAGAGGTTGCGATAGAGGGCGCGGTTCTCGACCGAATCGAAGCTCTCGAAATGAGCTTCGAACTTCCGCTTCTCCTCCATCTTGCCCTCGTCCAGATGATGGGTCAGGCGACCCATGGCGAGAAAGGTCTCCACCGGAGTCTTGCCCTCTTCGAAGAGCTCCCGGGCGAATTCCCCGAGTCGGAGCGACTGGACCTCATAGTCGTTGAGGTCGCCGAGGTTGTCCTGCAGGCTTTTCAGCGCCTTGATCGGCGCCGCGATCTCACCGCCGGGGAAAAAACCGCTGAAGAACTCGAGAAGGTACCGTAGCTTCTTGCCGTCGATCCGGATCTCGTGCAGAACCTCCACCGGCGTGTCGGCATGTACGGTGCGGCCCTTCTTGACGATCCTCCGATAGATCTTCCAGATCCTCTCGCGGGCCACTTCCATGGCCGGGCGGCTCGCGTTGGGGCAGAGCTCGGAGCTACAAGCAGGTGGATGGGTCAGGAAGCGGTGCCAGGACTGGATCAGGGCTCGGTACCGTTCGGATCCCAGCACCTCCACCAGCCGCTTCTGCTCCAGCTTCTGGGTCGCTTCGAGGAAGCTCCTCAAGGGCTCGAGATCGCGAGCCGCGGCCTCCGGTAGAGCTGCTTGCAGGCGATCGAATTTGAGCAGGTAGACGTCGAGATCGCGGGTCGGTCCGGTACAACTTCCGAGCCAGGACAGCTCCCCGCGAAAGTGCTCGAGCTCCGCGGGAGGAAAGACCCCCTTGATCTGGGTCAATGCCGACCGGGTCCGGCGAACGGCCACTCGAAAATCGTGCAGGAACTCGGAGTCCAGATCGAGGCGAGTGCCGGTTTCGTTGGCCTGCATGGCCCGCAACAGGGAGAGGTGGATCGAACGGGCAGCCTCCGCGGCCGTCTGAGACGGTCGCAGGGGAATGCGCACCTTCGAGGAGTAGTCGCGCGGCTCTCGCCCGGCAAGGCTCAGGGCTTCCTCGAGCGGGCTCTTCTCGATCCGTTTCCAGCCGAGCTCCTTTTCGACATGGCTTCGCACCCGCTCGTACGCACTGCCGTAGCCGACCACGGAACGGACCACCAGCCGAGCGGAGAGGCGACCCAGAGGATGGCCACCGGCTCCACCGGTGGCCGCTTCGCCGGGAACCACCTCCGCCTGCTCGAACCGAGCCCGAACCACTGTCTTGCCATCGGGGTCGAGCACCCGCGCTCCGAGAACCTGGCTTCGCAGCCCGAGAATCGGCAGCAGGCGCCGCATCGACATCGGCTTCGCCAGCACCTCGCGCATCGCCTCGGGAAGCTCGTCGGAGAACCCCGGCAGGGAAGCTACCGACGCCCGGGTCGGGCGTTCGCTGTTCCCATGGGCCAGGAACAGCTCGAAGCCACCTTCGGCCCGGCGAGCTGCCGAGAGCGTGAGCTCGACCCGGTGCAGGCGCCAGTCGAACGTCTCGAGAAAGAAGGTCTCCTGCTGGCGCCGTTCCCCTTCCTGCAGCTCGAAGGGGCCTCTCAGAGCGTCGAGAGCGACAGAGGCTGCTCGTTCGAAATCGTCGAGCTCCACGGCTCCGCTCACCCGTGGCAGCTCGAACGTCGATTCCATTTCTTCGATCAAGACCAAGACCGTATCTCCCGGACAGGAGCACCCCGCTCGGGATGCCTATTGTTTCTTGGCCTTCTTCTTGTCATCCTTCTTCTTCCCGCTCTTCTCTTTCTTGCCAGCCTTCTTCTTGCCAGCCTTCTTCTTGGCCACGTCCTTCTTCTTGCGGGCCGCCTTCTTCTTGTCGGCAGCTTTCTCCTTGCCGGTAGCTTTCTTCTTGCCGGCTGACTTGGTGCTCTTCGCCTTCTTCACTTTCTCGGGCTTCTTGCTCGCCTTTTTCTTCGAGGTGGATCGGGCCGCCTTTTCTGGCTTGGCCGCTGCCGGCGGCTCTGCTCTTCCCGGCTCGGGAGAGACCTCGGGCTTCGGCGCTGCGGTCTCTGCCTGGAGCTCCCGGGCAGCCTGCTGGATCGTTGCCGCTCGCGAAAGCCCGAATCCGGTGATCTGGGCCAGAGCTCCGACCCTGGCCTCGACAACGGCCGACAACGTTGCGAGTCCGGCAGCTGCCAGCTTTTCTGCCGTGATCTTCCCAATTCCACGGACTTTCATCAACTCGTGCATGTTCGTTCTCCAACCATCGATTCTAGGATCTGATGAATGATCGCAGGCTCGTTCAGCGAGTAGCAGGAAGGGGCGAGGAAGGAGTCGAGGGGACTCGAATCCACCGAAACGAGACTCACTCGGACCCGAATTCGAGACCAGTGAGTGGTAAGCTCTCGACTAGCTTATACGATCAAAATCTCGAAATGGAGCCATCAACTTCTCAGCCCCGACCGATGGGGACCATGTCCAGGCCCTCGGCAGCTCCATCGTCGAACCTGGCGGCCGTCGACCTGGGATCGAACAGCTTCCGTATGGTGATCGCTCGCCGGGTCAAGGACGAGCTGCGCCTGGTCGATCGGTTGCGCGAAGGCGTTCGCCTCGCAGAATGCCTCGACTCGAAGCAGAACCTGACCTGGGAGGGTATCGAGCGGGGCGTCCGCTGCCTGCGGAAGTTCGGCCAGAGGTTGCGGGATTTTCCCCGAGGCAACGTGCGGGCGGTGGGCACGAACACGTTGCGCAAGGCGAAGAACGGCGAAGACTTTCTCGCCGCCGCGGAAGAGGCCCTTGGATTTCCCATCGAGATCATCTCCGGCCAGGAAGAAGCACGGCTGATCTTTCTCGGTGTTTCTCACAGCCTGCCCGCGCTTCCCGGCCGTCGTCTCGTGGTCGACATCGGGGGCGGTAGCACCGAGTGCATCGTCGGCGAGGCCTTCGAGCCCCGCCGGGCGGAGAGCCTCTACATGGGCTGCGTGGGCTACACCCTGCGGTATTTCCCCAAGGGAAAGATCACTCCCAAACGGATGCAGAAAGCGGAGATCGCCGCCCGCCTCGAGATGCGACCGATCAAGGCCATGTTCCGCGACCTGGGCTGGAGCCATGCGGTCGGCGCCTCGGGCACGATCCACGCTGTCGCCGAAATCCTCCAGGCCAACGGCTGGAGCGAGCGCGGGATCACGGCCGATGGCCTGGCTCGTTTGCGGGCCGAGATCCTGCATCAAGGCCATGTCGACCTGCTGAGCCTCAAAGGGCTGCGTCGAGATCGGGCCAAGGTGCTGCCCGGTGGCGTCGCCGTTTTGTCCGGAGTCTTCGAAAGCCTCCGGGTCGAGAGCATGGCGGTCTCCAAGGGGGCGCTGCGCGAAGGTGTGCTCTACGATCTTCTGGGCCGGATCCGCCACGAAGACGTCCGCGACCGCACGATCCACCGCTTCGTGGAGCAATACAATGTCGACCTCGCCCAGGCGCAACGGGTCGAAGCCACGGCTCTACTTTGTTTCGAGCAGGTGGCCGAATCGTGGAAGCTCCAGGGCCCCAACGACAAGCTGCTCCTGAGCTGGGCCGCCCGGCTGCACGAGATCGGCCTCGCCATCGCACACGGCGCGTTCCACAAACACAGCGCCTATCTGATCGACTTTTCCGACATGCCGGGTTTCTCGCGCCAGGATCAACGAATCCTCTCGCTCCTGGTGCGCGGAGTCCGCCGAAAGTTTCCGCGGCAGCTCTTCCAGGCGCTCCCGACCTCCCAAGCTCGACGCACCGTTCGACTCTGCTGCCTGATCCGGCTCGCGGTGCTGCTCAACCGCAGTCGCACGGGACGACCGCTCCCTCCCTTCACACTCGAAGGCAAGGGCAAGAATCTTCGGCTCTCTCTTCCCGAGAACTGGTTGCGGGAGAATCCGCTGACCCGAGCCGATCTCGGGCAGGAGGCCTCGTATCTGAAGGCCGCGGGGATCAAGCTCCGGTTGCAGGACTCTTCGGAAGAATCTTGAGCCCACCCGTCGCGAAGCGCCGTCGTCGGTCAGCTGGTGGGCCAGAGCCTTTCGAGCATTCGCGGGCGCAGCATCCAGACCAGCTCGCCCGAGCCCTTCTCCAGCTCTTGCCACCGGGAGACGTCGAAGTCGATCCGAGCCATTGCCGCGGTGACCATGCGAATCGACGCTCGCCCGATCAGCTCCCCACCCAGGGCCGACCAGGTGGGCTCGTGCCCCGCCACCAGGAGACTTCGGAATCGGTCGTCACAACCCCGAATCTTCTCCAGCACCCCCACCACAGTCGCCTCGTAGAGCTCCGAGCTCGCCTCGATCTCGCAGCCCCAGCCTCCGGCCGCCTTCGCTTCTTCCACCGTGGTCCGGGCCCGGACGGCGGTGGAGGTCAAGATCTTCTCGGGCACCTCTCCGATCGCCGCCAGGAAACGGCCGACCACCACCGCAGATCGATGCCCGCGCCGGTTCAAGGGCCGTTCGTGATCGCGGCCGTACTCTACGTTCCAATCGGATTTCGCGTGGCGCAGCAAGATCAAGGTCTTCATCGTTTCTTCTCGTGGGTCGGCTAGAGTCTTGTGACATGGTCGCCAATGGTAGGCTTTCAGATCCGAATCCACTCATTCAGAATCTCGAGTCAGAGGCATGACCACGACGAAGTCCAAGTCACCACAAAGCAAAACGACGAAAAAGCTCGACGCGCCGGAGCATTTCATCAACCGGGAGCTGAGCTGGCTCGAGTTCAACCGCCGAGTTCTCGAAGAAGCCTTCGACGAATCGAACCCGCTGCTCGAGCGTGTGAAGTTCCTCTCGATCTTCTCCAGCAATCTCGACGAGTTCTTCATGATCCGAGTCTCCGGACTGCGCCGTCAGCTGGTTTCGGGAGTGGTCTCGTCTCCACCCGACGGCTTGACCCCCGCCGAGCAGCTGAACGTCCTGCAGGAACGCCTGGAGCCCATGCTCGGCCAGGTCGCCCAGCTTTGGACCGAGGATCTCCAACCACGCCTGAACGGCGCCGGCATCCGCATTCTCAGCTATGACCAGCTGAAGAGCAAACAACGGAAGCTACTCCGCCGCCACTTCCAGAGAGAGATCTTCCCGGCCCTCACTCCCCTGGCCTTCGACCCCAGCCATCCGTTCCCCCACATCTCCAATCTCAGCATCAACCTGGCAGTGGTTGTCTCTCATACCGGCCAGGGTCCCACTTTTGCCCGACTGAAGGTGCCACCCATCTTCCCTCGCCTGCTGCGAATTCCGGCCGAAGACAAGGCGGGAAGCTACGAGCGGCTGGGGCTGAGAGAAGTGGTGGCCAACAACTTCGTGTGGCTCGAGGAGGTGGTGGTCGCCAATCTCGACCTGCTCTTCCCCGAGATCGACATCGTCGACGCCTTTCCTTTCCGAGTCACCCGCGACGCCGATTTCGAAATCGAGGAAGACGAGGCCGCCGACCTCCTGCTGGCGATGGAGGAAGTGGTGGAGCAACGTCACTTCGGCTTCGCGGTCCGCCTGGAGGTCGACAATCGGATCCCTGCTTCCATCCTCGACATGTTGGTGAGGAACCTGGAGCTCGCCCCGTACCAGGTCCACTCGACCGAGGGCCCGATCGGGCTCTCCGACGTGATGGAGCTCACCAAGCTCGACCGCCCGGAGCTCAAAGATCCTCCCTTCCAACCACACCAGGCTCTCGCGTCCGATGCCGAGATCTTCGCCGCCCTGCGCAAGAAAGACCTGCTCCTCTACCATCCCTACGACAGTTTTTCGACCGTCGTCGACTTCGTGCAGCAGGCGGCGCGCGATCCCGATGTCCTGACCATCAAACAGACCCTCTATCGGGTCGGCACCGACTCGCCCATCGTGCAGGCCCTGATGGAGGCCCGGGAAAACGGCAAGCAGGTGGCCGTGCTCGTAGAGCTCAAGGCCCGGTTCGACGAGAGGAACAACATCGTCTGGGCCAAGGCTCTCGAGCGTGCCGGGGTGCATGTGGTCTACGGGGTGCTCGGGCTCAAGACCTACCTCACCTGCGACCCGGAGATTGCTTCCGACGTCTCCGATCTCTTCAACTCTCTCACCGGGTACTCCCGCAAGGTGGTCTACAGCCACCTGCTGGTCGCCCCGGGCAGCATGCGGAAAGAGATCCTGCGGCGGATCGAGCGAGAAATCCAGAAACACTCGGAGAACGGCGGCGGGCACCTCGTGTTCAAGCTCAACTCCCTGGTCGACAAGGCCTGCATCCTCGCGCTCTATCGAGCCTCGATCGCTGGCGTCCGTGTCGACCTGCAGATTCGAGGAATCTGCTGCCTGAGGCCGAGTGTGCCGGGAATTTCCGAGAACATCCACGTGACCTCGATCGTCGGCAGGTTCCTCGAGCACTCGAGGATTCTCTACTTCCGCAACGGCGGGGACGAGGAGATCTTCATCGGCAGCGCAGACCTCATGCCGCGGAACCTCGGTGGGCGGGTGGAGCTACTGGTGCCGATCGTCGATCCGGAGATTCGCGACACCCTGCGCGATTCCATCCTCTTCGCCCACCTCCAGGACGAGCACTGCTCCCAGAAGCTCCTCGCCGACGGATCCTATGAGCCACTCCGACCGACCGAGGGTCGAGGACGGAACACACAGCAGGAGATGCTCGAGCTACGGGCGAGCCGCAGCACTCTGCATTGACCCGGAAGACTCACCAGGTCGAATAGGGGCGTCGCACCAGGTTGGAATTCAGGTAGCGGGGGTCGTCGGACACCTCGTCTCCGAGCCATGGCGGCCTCTCGAAGGCCTGTTCTTCGCTCGCCAGCTCGACCTCTGCCACGACCAACCCGTCGTTCTCACCCCGGAACTCGTCGATCTCCCAGACGAAGCCTCCGAATTCCACCTCGTAGCGGGTCTTCTCGATCAACGGCCGCTCGCAGAGGCTGTCGAGCAGGCGGTTGGCATCGTCCATCGGAACCTCGTATTCGAATTCCAGGCGGGTGATTCCTTCGGCACGTCCCTTGATGGTCAGGAACGCGCGATCTCCCTTCGTACGCACTCGCACATTCCGATCGGGATCGGTGGAGAGATAGCCCTGGCGAAACTCCGTACCGGATCCCAGACCCCTCCAGCTCTCGTCCGCGAGCAGAAACTTTCGTTCGATCTCTTTTCCCACGATTCCTCACTCGGGGTCGGGCGCACCGACCCGCACCTCGACGTCCCGCCAGAGAGACTCGAACGCGAGGGTCGGCTCGCGGCGCGGAGCAAAGGCTCCCAGGGGCATGCGATGGACTCCCATCTGCTCGACGAGACTCGAGTAGGGAATCCGGGTCGGCAGGAACTCTTCCGCGAGGCGGAAGTCGAAACCCTCGAGGCTCGCCAGCTCTCCGATCGCTCGATGCATCTGCTTCCGCCGATCCACCATCGAGAGGAACGGCAGCAAACGCAGGCGGGAGATACCCCGGCGATCGAGGTGATGGTCGATCTGCTCCAGGGTCCGCAGCGAGAGTGGTGTGGGTATCGTGGGTACCAGCAGGGCGTCCGCGGCCTCGAAGACATTTTCCGAGACCACCGAGAGGCTCGGTGGGCAGTCGAGGATCACCCGCTCGTAGGCGGCCTCGAGCAAAGAGAGCCAGCGGCCGAGACGTTTCCTCGACTTCTTGGCCGCATCGAGCGCCAGATCGAGCTTGCGCAGGGAAAAATCCGCCGGCAGGACGTCGAGATCCTCGAAATCGGTGCCACGAATCCGGCTCGCCAGCTCCGCCGATCGCGGCGAGGCCGCCAGAGCCTTGCGCCCTCCGGCGAGCTCCGGCTTGATCCGGAAGTAGTAGCTGGTCGCTCCCTGGGGATCGAGATCCCAGACCAGCGTCCGCAGCCCGTCCTGGGCGGCGAACCATCCCAGATTCACGGCGCTGGCCGTCTTTCCGACCCCACCCTTCAAGTTGAACAGTGCGTAGACTTTCACGGCACGCCAAGCCTATCGCGATTCTCGGAGATTTCGCGTGTTCCGTCTCCAGTCGACGTTCGATTGAGGCTCCAGTCGTAGGTGTATTCGACCTCACCACGAAAAGTTTCGAGGCGATCGGCGAGCTCTTCGTCGGCAAATTCGGCCAGGTGCTCGAGCACCCCCGGCAGACCTTCGCCGAAATCGGACGCGTACCAGAGGTAGAGGCTCGAGAGCACGAGCTTCTCCCCGGCGAATCGTACGGCTCGTTCGTGGTTCACGAACGCCTCGGCTCCTCGATCGAGCAGATCCTCGAGATTCTCGGCCGTGAAAGGCTCCAGGGCCAGGTTCGGGCAGCCGTAGCTGGCGCAGTTGACCCCGTAGTGGATTCGAGGATCGTTCCAGATCGGCCGCAGAATCCGATTCTCGATGTCGTTCAGCGACAATCCCCGACCCTCGACCCGCAGCAGCTCCGCATTCCAGGGGCCCTCTCCGCCGTCGATGTGAATCTCGGTTATGGACTCCACGGGCCAGTGGTCGAGAACCACCCGCACCGTAGCCGCGTTGTAGAGATTCATCCAGTACGCCATCTGCTCGTCCCGAGAGAGGGCCGAGACTCGCGTTGCCTGGAGATCGGCCAGGTAGTCGTCGAGGTGGGCCCGGTCTTCGGAACCCACTCGTGAGTAGGCCACGACGTGGAGACCGTCCGCTCGAGCCGTCACGAACCGGTCGAGGAAATCGGCCCAGGGGCCGTGGTCGACCCGGGTCTGGCTCGCGGGATCGAAACGGGACCAGGCCCCGAACGCGCTCGTTGCACCCGCCGCCGAAACGAGGGCCAGCAACGAGACGAGAGCCAGCGCGGGGAAGAGAGCCAGAACCTTCGATCTCATGGGTCGATCTCCTTGGCAAAAAGGGGCGCCTACGATTCGGAGGCGCATCGTGACTCGCCAGGCGTCCGTCGAATTGCACCCCGAGGAGTCTACGGCGGGTAAGATGCCGCGGATGCCCGAGCTCCACTCTCCCCTGGGATTCCTGATCCTCGCCGGCACCGGCTTCGTGGCCGGAACCCTCAACGTGCTGGCCGGAGGCGGATCGTTCCTGACCCTGCCGGTGTTGATCTTTCTCGGTCTCCCGCCCGGCGTGGCCAACGGCACCAATCGGGTCGGGATCCTGCTGCAGAACGTGAGCGCCGTATGGAGCTTTCGGCGCCTCGGAATCTCCGAGCCCCAGACCCTCCTCTGGGCGGCCCTCCCCGCCACCCTGGGCGGCGCCTGTGGCGCGATTCTCGCCGTGCGCATCAGCGACCAGGACTTCCAGCAGACCCTCGCCTTCCTCATGGTCGCCATCAGCCTCGCCAGCTTCTGGAAACCGGCCCGCGACGAGAGCCGCCGGATCTCATCGGCATGGCTGGCCCTGGGATTCTTCGTCGTCGGCATCTACGGAGGTTTCGTGCAGGCCGGAGTCGGCTTCCTGATCCTGGCCGTCACCTCTCTTGCCGGTTTCGATCTGGTACGGGGCAACGCGGTGAAAGTGCTGGCGATCCTCTGTCTCACCGGCCTGTCTCTCGCGATCTTCGTCTGGCAGAATCGTGTCGATTGGATCCCCGGATCGTTCCTCGCCGTCGGTACGATCGGCGGAGGTGCGCTCGGAGCGCGCCTGACCGTGCTCAAGGGAGACCGGTGGATCCGGCGATTGGTCACTCTGCTGGTGTTGCTCTTCGCCGTTCGTCTGTGGATCTCCGCCTGAGAAGGATCGAGGCATGACATTTTCCGAAGATTCCATCACCCCTTCTCGCGAGACCCTCTATCTCCGGGCCGGCTGGGTGTACCTCGGTCTCGGCTCGGCGATCCTGCTGGTCACCGCCGCCAGCCCGGGCCTGCTGGCCGCGGAACGACGCGCGGACCTGATCCACCTCCTCGTGGGGCTGCCCTTCTTCGTCCTCTTCGCTCTGATGATCGGCCGCGGGGATCGCCTGTTCTCCTGGCCCCTGCGGCCCTTCGCCGGGCCCGAGAAGGCCCGCTCGATCGGCCGCTGGTGCCAGGAGAAGCTGACCATGCTACTGAGCGTCTCGGCCCTGGGACGAACCCTCGTCTTCTTCGCCAACGCCGCCGGCTGGCGCCCGAGGTGGAGACCTGCGCTGCGTTTCGAGCCGGCGGAGCCCGATCTGCGAATGTTGATCAACGCCCTGCTGATGGCGGTGATCTTCGTCTTTCTCGTGCGTGCATCCTGGATTCCGTGGTGGCGCCGGGTCACCGGGGGGTCGAAGGCTCGTTGAATCGAGGCCGTCTCCACCCGAAACCGTGGCAGCCCTTGGCCCGAGCCCGGGTAGGTGCTAGACTTATATACTCGAATCGCTATCGATAGGAGACCTCGTCTCGCTATCGAGCCACGACCCTGATCGGATGGTCCGAGGGCAACAAGGTACCTGGAGAAATCATGGTTAGACGAACCCTCTTCCTGATCGTTCTCGGCCTCACGGTGGCCACCACGGCCAGCGCCGGAACGTTTACCGTGATCCTCAACAACGGAACCAGCTTCTTGACCCGGTATCGCCCGGCTCCGGCAGATTGGGACGAAAACATCATCCTGTTCAGCACCGACCAGGGCAATCAGATCGCGCTCCAGCGCGAGGACATCGCCGACATCACCTCGTCGGTCGAGGAAACCGGTTTCGGCTACCAGGTCGACACCACCACCCTCTTCGTCGGGTGGAGCCCCAACGAGGCATTCGATGTCGAAGACGGTGAAGGTGGCGACGGCGGAGGCTCGGAAGCGCTGGCGGCTCCGGCAGCCTCCTCGGGCGGCGGCTTCTCCCTCGAGCAATTCGTCGATGTTCCGGGGTCCGGAAGTGGGATCAGCACACAGCCGGTTCGCGGCTACTGATCGAAACTCGCCCGACATCCCTCACCAACGGCCAGCCGACCGTTTCCCGGCTGGCCGAAACAAGATTTCCGGACATTTTCAGATGGTCGGAACACCTCTTCATGAGGCTCATCCGACTCACCAGGGGGCGGCGTGATCCGCTGGCTCGGGCTACCGGTCCTGGCATTGATCGTCTCCTCCCTCGTGTTCCGCTACCAGATGGAGTGGCCGTGGCCTCTGGTCGCCCTGATCGCGCTGTCCATCGCCGCTCTCGCCTACTCGACCCAACGGGCCGTGGAACGAATGCTCGCGATCGTGATCTCCGAGGAAGAAGGCAGCTCGAGCCCGACCGCGCCAGGGGGCGATCACCAGTGACGCGACCAGGAAGAGGTGGGAAAAGCCCGGGGGCAACCATCCTGTCAGGAGCAGGAGCATCCAGGACGAAAACAGAACACATGCGACCACCAATCGAGCCTCGCCTGTCATGAACCCACCTTCCGTCGATCTCGAGCGCCGATGAAACGCTGGCAGCATAACAAACCCAAGAATGGCGTCCCGGTGCTGCGGGCCGTTACTTTCGATGTGACCCACACGCTGATCCATGCTCCCAGAACGGCGGAGATCTACGTCGAGGCTTTCGGTCGCCACGGCGTCAAGGCCAGCGTTCGGCAGGTTCGCAAGGAGATCCCCTGGGTCTGGAAGGAATTCTCCTGCCAGGCGCATCCCATGGCAGATCGCTTTTCTCGACATCCCAAGGGAGCCAAGGGCTGGTGGCACGACTTCGCCGCTCGACTCTGCCGCCGCCTCGATCTCCCCGCGCCTTCACGCTTCGCCAGCGCCGAGCTCTTCGCGCGGTTCTCCCGCACCGATGCCTGGGAAGTGTTTGCCGACGTCGGCCCGGCTCTCACACAGCTCCGGGCGCTGGGGTTGAAGCTCGGGGTGGTGAGCAACTGGGACCCGAGGCTCCCCGACCTGCTCGCCGCTCTCGGGCTCGAGGATTCCTTCGAAGCGATCACCTATTCCGCGGCGGAGGGAATCGAGAAGCCCAACCCGAAGATCTTCCTCTCCTGCCTGTCGAGGCTCGAGGTCGCTCCGGAGGAGGCGCTGCACGTGGGAGATCATCCGATCGATGATTTCGAAGGGGCCCAGGCAGCGGGCATGACCTCGGTGCTGATCGACCGCAAGAACGACGAGGGCCCCGACCTCTGCCGTCTGCTCGAGACTTTCTACCAGGACCGGCTCCCGCTCCGAGCCTCGGCCAGCGACCGTTTCGGAGGCCGCCATGTTCGGACCTGAAGTCTCCGGACCACCCGCTCGACGAGCCTCCGCGCGGCTCGGGCTCGTTCTGCTCCTGGTGGCCGCCCTGGCGATGCCGGGCTGTTTCGGCGGGCACGGAGAGTCCTCGGACGTCAAGGAGATCATCGACGTCCGCGACCTGCCCCAGGTCGACACCTCCCAGGATCCCCAGGCCGAAGCCCGAAAACCGAGCCTGGTCGGCATCCTACCCTCCGACTTTCCGAGTGATCTTCCCCTCTACCTGCCCGCGAGCCTGGTCGACTTCGGAGCCAACCCCCGTTCGGTCGACCTGCTCTCTCCCGACGCCCCGGGGCGAGTGCGCCCCGAGCTCTTTCGCTTGATCCGGGGCAGCGGCTGGATCGTGCAAGAGTCCGGCGGCAGCGCCAGCCTCAGCAAGGGATCGCGGCAGGTCCGGCTGATCGTGCGCGAGGAACAACCCGGCACCCTCTATCGATTCGAATACTAGCCCTGGTGGCTGCCTCTGGCGGAAGGAAGGCCGACTCGCCTCGAGAGCTCTGGCCAAGTCGACAGCCAGAGCTTCGTCAAAGAGTCAGGGTCTTCGAGTCGCTCATCCGATCCGACAACGAGCGGCCTCCGAGGGCGAGCAGAATCGGCAGGCCGGCGAAGGCGATGGTGGTCAGCGCTCCGACCCAGCGCAACACCGCCTGGCCGAAGGAGAGGGGCTCGTCGTCGACGCTGCGGGAGCTGTTCCCGATCCAGGCCATGCCCGGAGTCTGTCCCCAGAAGGCCAAGGGTACCGTCCAGTAGAGGAAGGAGAGGACGAAACCCAGCACCGCGAACGGAGGCCACAGCTCGAGCCGTAGCGGCACTCCGAGGGCTACGGTGGCACCGGCCGCCACACCGAGCAGGACGGCGTGGACCATCAGGTCGGCGAACCCGGCCAGCAATCGATCGAACAGCGGGGCGGGCTCTTCGCCCGCAACCTCTTCGATCTCCGTCTCCTCCGCCTCGAAGTCCTCGGTGGTCTCTTCTTCGCCTCCCACGTCGAACAAGCTGGTCTGCTTCACCCTCGGTGCCTCGGCAGACTCCGCGGTCCCGAGCTCTTCGGGAGAGCCCGAAGGTGCCGGCTCCGTGGCGGGAGCCGCTCCGGCCTCCGCGTCTTCCTCTTGCTGCAAGGGTAGATCGAAGAGCGGGAGCGATTCCTTCTTCTTGCTTCGCTTCGCCATGTCCTCAGTTTCGGGGCGGGAGATACTTCACGTAGATCCGAAACAGGAGGTCGTGGGGACGATCCATATAGGTCCGCGAGAAGAGCAGGAGCCGGCGCAGGTCGGTGTTGTTGGGTGCCACCTCCAGAACCTCCTGCATCTTGTCGGCGGCGCTCAGGGCGTCGCCTCGCTGCAGGTCGGTCAGCGCCAGGTTGTAGTAGGAGTCGATGATCAGCGACTCCACGTCCTTGTTCTCGGGCTCGGACTCCCGCAGGCGCCAGAGAGACGGCAGGATCTCTGCGTACTCCCCGGCGCGAAAACGCTCGAGCTGGGACTTCAGAGGCAGGAGATTGGTCGCGCTCTCGATCTTCAGAGCCTGATCGCTGGCCTCCAGCGGCAGGATCTTGGCCGCACGATCGAATAGCTTCTGGGCCCGGATGAACCGACGCTGGCCATGGGCATCGCGCGCCGCGTCGAGCAGCACCTGCCAGCGCGCGACCTGCTCCTGCGATGGCCCGGAGGCGGTATCGTCCGCCGGAGCCTCCACCAGAGCCTTCCACTGAGCCACCAACGCCTGCGCATTCTCGTAGTTGGGATCTCCCGGCTGAATCCGCTCCAAGAGGTTGATCGCGTTCTCCGTCTGGCCGCCCTCGTGCATGGTCGTCGCCTTCTCGATCGGGTCGACCTGGCGCAGACCCGGGGCCGGAGGGGCTTCGGCCTGGTTGGGGAAGAGATTGTCCCACTGGCTCGCCAGGAACGCACCGCCACCGATGACCAGCACCGAGACCAGAGCCCCTAGCAGCACCAGCTTGCGATCGGTCCGTTTGACCACGACCACCCGGTCGCGCTCCACCGCCGCTTCCATCGATGGGCTCTCTTCACCACCCGCTGCGAGGCCCAGATCTCCGAGGTCGGTATCGTCGGCACCTTCACTGGTGCTGGACGAAACCGAAGGAACCTTGCCCGCTTCGAGCTGCTGCAGGTAGTCCCTGGCGATGGAGTGGCTCTCTTGCAGCTCCAGAACCCGCCGCAGGCTTTCCTTGGCCTCCTCGAGCGATTGGCTCTCGATATGGCCCACCGCCTCGTGGAAGACCTCTTCCGCCTGGCGCTCGATCTCCGCCTTCTTGCTCCGCGCCTCTTCGATCAACCCCGAGGCTTCGGCATTGTCGATATCGATCAGGAAGATCCGCGACCAGACGTCGATCGCCGACTGGTACTCGCCGCGATCGAAGACCTCCTTGCCTTCCGCCAGGAGCTGGGCGATCCGATCGCCGCCCTCTTCTTCGCCACCGGCATCCACGGGTGCCGGCGGCGGTTCCTCGGCCACCGGTGGCGGTGGTGCTGCCGCCGGCTCTTGGGACTCTTCGAGCGAGAAATCGTCGAGCAGGAAGTCGTCGGGATCGTCGGCGATGGGTTCTTCGGCCGGCTCCTCGTCTGCCAGCTCCCCACCGATCTCGTCCCGGAGATCGAGCGGCTCTTCGTCTCCGAAGGTCAGAGGTGTCTCCCCCGTGTCGAACGACAAGATGTCGGGGGCGGAGTCCGCAGGCGGCGGGGGCGCGGCAGCCGGAGCCGGGGGTGGCGGAGCCGCCGGAGGCGGAGCAGCAGCCGCCTGAGGAGGCGCCGCGGCGACCTGCGCAGAGGTCTGGGAGAGCAGCTGGGTGAAACGCAAGACCTCCGGGTGCTCGGGGTCGAGAGACCTCGCCTTCTTCAGGTTCGCGTTCATCTCTTCGAGCTGTCCGGCCTCCCAGGCCTGGCTCGCAGCCTTCAAGAAGGCTTTGATGTAGGACTCCGATTCGAGCTTGGTCTGCGCCGCCTGGACGATGGCCAGGGCTCCCGCGTCGCTGCGAATCGCGTCTTGTTGCGTCTGAGCGATCTGCAGAATCTGCTGAAAATTGCGCTTCTCGAACAGATCCTTCAGCATCGCCCCGAGGCCGCTGGCAGCCGCCGCGGCAGCAGGCGGTGCTGAGGCCCCTTGGGCCGGCGATCCGGCGGTGGCTACGGGCTGTGGATCGTCGAATCCCAGATCGTCGAGATCCTCGAGCCCTTCCAGGTCGTCGAGGGCATCCAGATCGTCGAGATCATCGAAATCGTCCAGCTCGGCCATTCTCTTGTGTCCTCTCGGAAAGGGTCCCGTTCATCGACTGCGCTCGGTCCGAAAGATGGCTCGACCCGAAGTCGAAGGGCTCACGAAACGCCTGCTCGGGGTCGGCGAGGTGTGCCTAGTGTAGTGCGTCACGAATCTGGCGCCTTGTCTTCGGGCCCTCTCGCGCTCTGTCGGCGTTGCTCCTCCTCGAAAGATCCCCGATCTTCCTGTGTCGGAGCGCCTGGACAGGACACGAGATGACCTCGAATCCAAGGCACCATCTGCGGGACGCACTACCCTAGTCTAGCAAGATTTCGGGCGCCGATGGTCGCAAGGCGGGAGCGAGCCACGCTTCGTGGATACGGGGTTTTCACGGATCGAGATCTCGTGTCCGCCCGGATCGGCCGCTGGCGAAACCTTCGAGCAGGCGGCGGGGCAGGCCTTCGAAGGATCCCGAGGACATGGTGACCACCACATCTCCCGGACGGCCTTCGGCGAGGATGGTCTCGAGGGTCTCTTCGGTGCTGCCGGTGGTCCGAGCTTCGACCCCTCGCTCGCCGAGCGCCTTCGACAGGGCATCGAGATCGAGCCGCTCTTCGTCCGCGAGGCGACCGGCGTGGAAGATCGGAGCCAAGAACACGGCATCGGCTTGCGCGAAACCCCGGAGGTAGGCCTCGAAGAACATGTCGCGACCGCCGGTGAGACTGCGCGGCTCGAACGCCACCACCAGCCTTCGATCCGGATAGGCCTGGCGCAGACCCTGGAGCGACTTCTCCACCGCCGTGGGGTGGTGAGCGAAGTCGTCGACGACGGTGACGCCGTTCGCGGTCCCGAGGGTCTCCAGCCGCCGCTTGACTCCCCGGAAGCTTCCCAGGGCCGCCGCCAGGTCCCCTGCCGGCAAGAGGTCGTGACGCCCCGCGGCCCACACCGCCAGCGCGTTCGTCAGGTTGTGCTCCCCCGGCACCTTCAGCAATACCTCTACGTCTCCGGCCTCCGGATCGGCGAGCACGAAACGAGAGCCGTCGGTACCGGCCCGGAGGTCCCTGGGAAACACATCGTTGTGGTCACCCAGGCCATAGAAACACACCCTGCACCTCGCTCCCTGCGCCACCTCTCGCACCTCCGGCGCATCCCCGAAGGCCACGAGCAAGCCGTCGGACGGCAACAATGCCACCAGCTGGCGATAGGCGCTCAGCAGCGCCTCGGGGGTCGGATAAAGATCGGCATGGTCGTATTCGACACTGGTGAGAATCAGGGTGTGGGGCAGGTAGTGCAGGAACTTGGGCCCACGGTCGAAATACGCCGCGTTGTACTCGTCGCCCTCGATCACGAAGCGCTCTCCGCCACCCACCCGGAAGCTCTGGTCCAGGTCTTGCGGCACACCGCCGATCAGGTACCCGGGGTCGGCCCCGCACCGCGAGTAGACCCAGGCGGCCATGGCCGTGGTAGTGGTCTTGCCGTGGGTGCCGGCCACCACCAGGGGTTTGCGGTCGGACAACAGGAACCGGGCCAGGGCCTGGGGCATCGACACCTGGGGCAGCTCCTTCTCGCGGGCCGCCGCGGCCTCGCGATTGGTCCGCGGAACCGCATTGCCGATCACCACCAGGTCGGGATGGGGCTCGAGATGGCTCGGGTCGTACCCCACCATGGGCTCGATCCCGGCCGCCTCCAGCAGAGTGCTCATCGGTGGGTAGAGAGGGCCGTCGGAGCCTCGGACACGGTGTCCGAGAGCCCGCAGCAGGCAGGCCAAAGGAGCCATTCCCGTACCGCCGATCGCGACGAGATGGATGTCCAAGCGAGAGTCCGAATCCGGAGACATGACCGTCTCTATCTCCTGCTGATTTCTGCCCGAGAGAGGAGGTCCGAAGCGGTGCTCGAATGGCTGGGCAAGGGGGTTTTACGGGGAATTTACGGCTGGCGCTTTGCAAGCCTGGAGGTCGAGTATAGCATTCCCGTTGCTCGGTCGATCGCACACCCCGTCGAGACCGAGAGCGCCCCAAAATCAACTTTCTCTCGACACCTGATCGATTCGAAGGCAGGTAAGGAGCTCACGGTATGAGACTTTCGTCGCGTCATCTCCTCTTCCTCTCGCTGGCCCTCTCCCTGGCCGTGGCGGCGTTCGCCCAGAGCGGTGGCCCCCGGGCGATGCCCGTCGAGCCCATCAAGGACTTCGACATCGTGCCCAAGGGTGACGTGATCCAGCACGAGTTCCTGATCAAGAACGAGGGGGATGCCCCGCTCGAGATCACCGACGTGAAACCCGCCTGCGGCTGCACTGTCGCCCGCTACGACAAGACCATCGCTCCCGGCGCCACCGGCAAGGTGAGCGCCAAGGTCAAGACCTCCGACTTCGCCGGCCCGATCAGCAAGTCGATCGCCGTCTTCACCAACGACAACAACAACCCCAAGCTGCAGCTGGTGGTGCGGGCCAAGATCCAGCCCTACATCTCGATCTACCCCGGCTACGCGCGCTACAACTACGTGCAGGGCGAGGATCCCGGCAGGGTGCCCCAGGTCGTGTGGGCGGCCGACGACGAGCCCATGAAAGTGCTCGACATCAAGTCGCCCTACGACTATCTCGAAGTCTCCTACCGTCTCCTCGACAAGGAAGAGCACATCGCCAAGGGTGGTGACACCCAGTACCGGGTAGAGGTCACCCTCAAGCCCGATGCTCCGGTCGGTCCGCTGCGGGCCCACGTCGAGCTGGAGATCGACCATCCCAAGCAGAAGTCGGTGCAGATCCCCATCTCCGGTTTCGTGCGCCCCCGCCAGCACATCACCCCCGATGCCCTCGACTTCGGCCCCCTCCAGGGCGACTCGCTGCCCATGGGCCGCACCCTGAACTTCACCAACTTCGCCACCCAGGGGATCGAGGTCACCGGAATCGACACCGGCATCGAGGCTCTCACCGCCGAGGTCGAGCCTAAGAAAGACCAGGAAGGCCACCGCTTCAAGCTCAAGCTCACCCTCGGCTCCGAAATGCCCAAGGGCGCGTTCGACACCGTGGTCACCATCCACACCAGCGACGCCAAGAAACCCACCATCGAGCTGCCGGTCAAGGGCTCCATTCTCTGACGCTCTCTCCTCAACCATCCCATGCCCAAGGCCCGCCGATCCGGCGGGCTTTTTTCATGTTCGGCGGGTGCTAGAGTTCCGGTAAATGGATTGATCGGCCATGTAGATGATGGAGATGCTTCGAAGAAGAGAAGAAGATCTGCTGATGCCCAATCGATCGAAGAGCCGATGCCGAGCGTTCTTTGCCTTTGCCCTGATTGTGATCCTGTGTGGTGGCTGTGCCAGCGTTCGGGGTCCGTATACGACCGATCGCGACAAGACGAAGAAGGGCGCGGGCATCGGTGCCGCCGCGGGGGCGGTTGCCGCAATCATCGACGGCAAACGAGAGGCCGATGAGCTGCTCGCCGGTGCCGCGATCGGCGCGGCGATCGGCGCGGGTGTGGGCGTTTACATGGATGCCCAGGAAGAGAAGCTGGCCCGCATACCGGGAACCTGGGTCGAACGAGTCGGCCCGGCGACTTTGCTCGTACACTTCGACTCCGACGTGCTCTTCAACGTTGATTCTTCGAGTCTCGGAAGTGAGGCGAGAAGCACTCTCGACCAGGCGGCCGGCGTGATCAATGAGTACCGCAAGACCGCGGTGGTGGTGCAGGGGCATACGGATGCGACCGGCAGCGAAGAGCACAACCTGAGTCTTTCGGAGCGTCGCGCCAAGGCCGTCCAGGGATATCTGATCGGTCGTGGGGTCGAACCGGAGCGGATCGCGGCCATCGGCTATGGAGAATCCATGCCCGTCGCCGACAACTCCAGCGCCAGCGGTCGGCAGCAGAATCGCCGGGTCGATCTGCTGCTGCGAGCCAAGGCGAGATAGCGAGCAAGGCTAGCGCTCCGGCATTCGTCCGACGCTTCGTCGGAGAGATGACTGGAGAACCTGTTCAGACTCTTCGTGCCCGCAGCACCTCGCCCAACACCTCCACCGCTCCCTTTAACTGCTCGTCGCTGAGGTAGGGCGCCGGGCCAAAGCGCAAGGACTGGCCGCGGAAGTCGGTGGCGACGCCGTGCCGGAGGAGATCGCGGCTGAGGTCGCTGGCCACGGGGGAGCGGAGGACGAGGAAGGCACCGGTCTGGCCGAGAGGGACGTCGCGGTTTCGGCGCAGGAGGGCCGGGTCGGCGTCGAGCTGGTCGAACCCTTCGGCGAGCAGGTGGATCTGGTGCTGGCTGACGGTGCGTAGAAACCGGCCGTCGAGGCCGTGCTCCTCGAAGAAGTCGAGCACATGGGCGGCCCGGTAGTGGCTCGACGGATCGTAGGTGGCGCCGGCGAAACGGCTGGCACCTTCGCCGTAGGGCACGGTTTCGCCCGGGGCTTCGGTGAGCAGGTGGAACTCGGCGAACCACCCGGTGATCACCGGGCGCAGCTGGCAGTCGGCCGGCACGCGCAGGAAGCCGTTGCCCTCGCCGAGCTGGCAGTATTTATAACCGCCACCCACGGCATAGGCGCCGAGCAGGCCCTCTTCGCGCAGAGAGAAGGGAATCGCACCCAGGGCGTGGTAGACGTCGACCAGCATCTCGGCGCCGTGGTGGTGGGCTGCTTGTAAGACACGATCGAGCCCGGGCACGATGCGCCCGGAGCCGAAGAGAACCTTCGACACCAGCACCGCGGCGGTGTGATCGTCGACCTCGGCGGCGAGGCGCTCGGCGAGGCTAGAAGCGTCGCCCGAATCGACCCGGACGATCTCCACACCTTCTTCTTCCAGGCGGTCGAGCTGGCGACGGATGGAGTGGAACTCTCCATTCGTCGTCACCAATCGCGGACGTTGCTGCAAGGGCAAGGCCGAGAGGAACCGCACCACGAGCTCGTGGGTGTTCGACGCCAGCGTGCAGGAGCCTTCGTCGTCGCCGAGCCAGCGGCCCCAGCCCTGCTCCACCCGCCGGGCCTTGGCGAAGGCCCGATCCCACTTCTTGTCGACGAAACGGGCCGCGTCGTCATAACACTCAAGCAGACCCTCGCGGGCACAGTCGGGCCAGGCCTGGTGCGAGTGGCCGGTAAGCAGCAGGTGGCCTTCGCCGGGCCAGCGATCGACCCCGAACCGCGAGTAGAGGGGTGCCAGCCGATTCGGGGACCGGTAGAGATCTTCGGGTGGAAAGGGCATCCTCAGAGCTGGGCGCGGATCGCCCAGAGGTCGGGAAAGACCGGCTGGAAGAGGGTGGATCGCAGGTAGCTGGCACCGGGCGAGCCGCCGGTGCCCTGCTTGGTGCCGATGGTGCGCTCGACCATCTTGACGTGGCGGTAGCGCCATTCCTGGAGACCTTCGTCGAGGTCGACCATGCGCTCGCAGATCTGGGTCAGGCGGTCGTCTGCGCGGTAGATGCGGACGAACACCTCGCGCACCGCCTCGGACTCCAGCGGCGGGGCATCACCCCGGGGCTCCATGATGTCGGCGGGAATCTCCTCGTAGCCGGCCCGGCGCACGAAATCGAGAAAGCTCTGGTAGATGGTGGGCGCTTCGAGGCGTTTCTGCAGCCGGGCCACGGCGGGCGGATTGGCACGATGGTGATCGATCATGCGCCGGATGCGGTGGCCGAGCACGAACTCCACCTCGCGGAACTGCGCCGACTGGAAGCCGCTCGCCTGGTCGAGCCGGGAGCGGAAGGAGGCGAAGGAGATGGGGGTCATGGTTTCGAGGATGTCGACCTGGGCCACCATGGTCTTGAGGATGGTCAGGGTGCGGCGCAGGGTGTGGCGAATGCGGGGCACGACGTCGCGATCGGCGGGATCGAGCAGCAGGAGCTCGGCGAGAAAATCGAGCTCGTGCAATACCTGCTTGAACCACAGCTCGTAGACCTGGTGGATGATGATGAAGAGCATCTCGTCGTGCTCGGGCCCGTCGGACAAAGGCTCTTGGAGCTGCAGCAGCTCTTCGACCTTGAGGTAGTTGGAGTAGGTGAGGGACACGGTTCCCTGCCTTTGCTGGGTAAGAAGTTGAGATGGGCCTCAGCGCGACGGCGGGCCCCAGAGGCTGCTCTCGTCTTTCGGCTGGGCGCGCGGCCGGCCGCGCCGACGCACGCTCTCGACCTGCTCGAGCACGGTTGCAAGCGCCTCGTTCTGGGTTTCGAACAGGCGATCGAGGCCGAGGAATGCGAGATCGAGGAGGGTTTCGAGCTCGCGACGCGAGAAGGATCTCTGCTCGCCGGTTCCCTGGACCTCGATCAGCTCGCCGTCGGACGTGGCGACCACGTTGAGGTCGACCTCGGCGATGGAGTCTTCGCAATACTCCAGGTCGAGCAGAGGCACACCTTCCACGAAGCCTACCGACACCGCGGCGACCTGCCGAAACACCGGCCAGCGCGGGATGTCGCCCGCCAGGAACGCCTTGCCCACGGCTTCCACCATGGCCACGTAGCCGGCGGTGATGGACGCAGTGCGGGTGCCGCCGTCGGCCTGCAGCACGTCGCAGTCGACGGTAATCGTATGCTCGCCGAGCGCCGGAAAATCCATGGCCGCCCGCAGGCTCCGGCCGATCAGGCGCTGGATCTCCATGGTGCGCCCGCCGGGGCGGCCCTGCTTGACCTCGCGAGAGATCCGGCGAAACGTCGACCGCGGCAACATGGAGTATTCGGCGGTCAGCCAGCCCTCGCCACTGTCTTGGCGGAATCGCGGAACCTTGGGCTCGAGGGTCGCGGCGGTCAGGACCCGGGTATCGCCGAGGTCGATCTGGGCCGATCCCTCGGCAAATTTCAGCACCGTGGGCGCAATGCTCAGGGGGCGCAGGGCATCGGGTCTTCGGCCCTCTGGGCGTTTGGACGACGTTTCGGTTTTCGACATGTCTGGAGCTCCGAACGATGGGAAAACGGGTCTTCGAGCGTATCAGACGGAAGCTCTTCTCCGGCCGGAAACTCCGGCGTCCGACACGCCGCGGCTCAAACCTCGACCCACTCGAGAGAGAGCGACTGGCCCGCCGCGTGCTCACCGAGCAGATGCGCACCGATGCGGCGGAAGCGCTCGCCGTTGTCGGTCACGCAGCAGTGCAGCTCGCCCGGTCCCTCGGCGTCCGTTGGTTGCAGCTCCGCCGTGACCCGCCGAGCAACGCTCTCGGCGGAGTCCACCAGGACCACCTCGGGTCCGCTGATCTGCCGCACGACCTCGGCCAGCACCGGGTAGTGGGTACAGCCGAGCACCAGGGTGTCGACTCCCTGCTCCAGCACCGGTCGCAGGTAGCGCTCCGCGATCTGCACGGTGATCGGGTCGTCGCTCCAGCCCTCTTCCACCAGCGGCACGAAGAGGGGACACGCCTGGGAGACGATCTCGACCTCACCACGGCTCCGCGCACGGATCGCCCGCCCGTAGGCGTCGGAGTCGATGGTGGATTCCGTGCCCAGCACCCCGATCTTGCCGCGGCTGACGGCCACCGCCGCCTCGGCGCCCGGCCCGACGACTCCCCACACCGGCACACCGGCCGCTCGCAATCCCTGCAGGCCGAGGGCCGACGCGGTATTGCAGGCCACCACCACACCCTTGACCCCTCGACGCAGCAGGAAATCGACATTCTGCTGCGTGTAGCGGGCCACCGTATCGGGGCTCTTGGTGCCGTAGGGCAGCCGTGCCGTGTCGCCGAGGTAGAGAATCGACTCCCCCGGAAGGTGGCGCAACAGGGCCGAAACCACTGTCAGGCCGCCGACGCCGGAATCGAACACGCCGATCGGTTGCTGCACACGATGCATCGTTCGTTGCAATCTCGCCGTGGGAAGAGAGCCGAGGGCCCGGGCTACTGGGCGGAGACCGCCAGCAGGCCCGGATTCGGCAACAGGGGTCGAGAGGTATCGATATGGCCGGCGAAGGTGATCGGCTGGCGTCCATCCCAGAGAATCTGCAGGCGCTCGACCTCGGGAAAGGTCGAGGTCACAGTGTTGACCAGGCTGTAGACCGCGAGCATTTCCCGCGTCGAGCCGGTGACCATCGGGCCCTCACCCTCCGGCGGTCCGAGATCGAGCACCAGGGTTCCCTGCTCTTCGAGGAGATGTACCGCCTGGACCCGCACTCCGCCGGGCAGGGGCGGGCGCAGGCCATCGGTGGTGGGGCCGGCCAGGAGCGCCTCGACCACGGTCCGGACCCGCCCTTCCAGGGCACCTTCGGCGGGGATCTCCCGCATCTCCGGGTAGAGGCGATCTCCTTCTCCGGGGAAGAGGAGCGAGATCTGTTCGGTCTCGCGGTCTTCGGAGAGGGGGAGCGGCTGCTCCTTCTCGGTATCCGTAGCCGGGTTCGTCGAGCTGTCTTCGGATGTCTTGCAGGCGACCAGCCAGGAGGAGACGAGACCCAGGGACAGAAGGCCGAGCGCCGTCCATGGGGCGCGGCGCCTCAAAGGTCTTCCTCCGGGGGCTCGGGCTGCGATTCGATCTGGCGCTTGAAGCGGACGATCGCCCGTACGAGAGAATCCACCAGCTCCGAACGATATTGCGGCCGCTGCAGCTTGCTCTCCTCGTCCGGATTGCTGAGAAAACCCAGCTCCACCAGCACGGCGGGCATGTTCGCTCCCATCAAGACCCGGAAGGGCGCCTGTTTCACCCCCCGGTCTCGCAGCCCGAGGGTCTGGTTGAGCTCCTCCTGCACCAGACGGGCGAAACGCTGGCTCTCGGCCAGGTGATACGACTGGGCGAGGTCCCACAAGATCATCTGCAGGTCGAGCTCGGGGCTCGCCTCACCCGCCGCCTCGTTCTCCGCTTCGGCGGCCGCGGCGGCCAGCTGGTCGCTCGCCTCGCGGCTCAGGAAGTAGGTTTCCGCGCCGTGGGCCCGGGGGCCGAAAGACGCATTGAAATGCAGCGAGATGAAGAGGTCGGCCTTGTTCTGGTTGGCGATGGAGGTACGGGTCTCGAAGGCCACGTCGACATCGGTCTCACGGGTCATCACCACCCGCACGGCCAGGCGCCGCTCCAACGCCGCCTTCAGTGACCGGCCCACCTGGAGCGCCAGGTCTTTCTCGGCGGTGCCGCTCGGGCCGACGGCACCACTCTCCTCGCCACCGTGGCCGGGGTCGAGCACGATGGTCCGGAGCCCGCCGCGAGGCTGCGGTGTTGTCCGGGCCGCCGACTCGGCCTCGTCGCCGGTCTCGACCCGGGGAAAGATCTCGACGATGAGCCGAATCGCCGGGGACTCCAGCAGGCGAGGCTCGGCCGCCGCAGATCCTTCTTTCAGCTGGATCCGGATCCGGTCCGGAGACACGACGATTTCGTCGATCAGGGGATCGGGCTTCGTCGGGCTCCGCGACGGAGCGAGGAGCCGATCGCCGGTGAAACGGATCTCCACCGCCCCGGGCAAGACCTCCACTCGGTACCTCGGAACCTGGGAGAGCTCGATCTCCAGGGTGCTGAGCCCGAATTGGTGAACCAGGTTCAAGGCGATGTCGAGCTGGCGCACGTCCTGGGTCTCGATCTGCAGCTCCAGGAGCCCGGGAATCCACTGGAATCGGAGCCCCAGCTCCTCTCCGAAAGTCCTCTGGAGGAAATCCAGGGGCACCTTCAGGCCATCGAACCGCTTCAACGGACGCCGGCTCAGGGCGCTGACCGTCTGCTCGCCGCCGGCCCGAGGCACCCGGACCATCGCCGCTTCGTCCGGCCCGACGATGTACTGGCCGTCTTCGAATTCGAGACTGTTGCTGTCGCCGTAGGGTCCGGTCCGCAACTCGACGGAGAGCAGGGAAGCGATGGCGGGAAGGTCGAAGAGCGGTCCCTCCGGCGCCATCAGGAATCGCGCCGAGGCGAAGACCTGGCCACCGTAGCGGAGCCGGGCCGTGCCCGAAGGAAGCACCTCTTCTTCCGCGGTGTCATTCTCGGCCCACACCGAGGAAGGCACATGGCAGAGCGCCAACACCCACAACAAAAGTAGGCAGGCTGAATGGTGTTTCGCTGTCACTCGCCGCATCTGCTCTCCGCATGTACGCCGAGGCTCGGCGTCCGTTCGCTCTCCGGGGGCGCAATCTATCACGGGCCCGGTGGAGGACGGAGGAAGGCACAAAAGGGGGTTGATTGTCCACCGTACCGCAATTACAATAACCGTCCCCAAGGGGGCCGCATCAGCGGTCAGGTCCGTGGCGCATTCGTCTAGGGGTCCAGGACGCCGGCCTCTCACGCCGGTAACACGGGTTCGAATCCCGTATGCGCTACCACCTCCCCCCCTTCTTCCAAGGCTCCAAGATCCCGCTGCAGCCTGAACGTTTCAAAATCTGGCATTGCCATGGGCAGAATTCCGTGCTCCTGCATCCGCTTAGGGCTCGGAACGGAATAAGTGTCTCGCCGAGGGTGCTGAGGCGCTCTGCTCGCAAGGCGCGCGACCGAGGCAGACTTGAAGTCTGTCGCAGGGAGCGCAACGCAGCGAGCGGAGATGCATCAACGCCCGCAGGAGACACTTGTTTCGTGACGAGCCCTTAGGGTCGGCGTAACGCTGTAGCTTCATGAAGATACGGTCTCGCAACAGGAGCCTGGTGCATTTTCCAGGTTAGGCATTGCTTTTGAAATCACTCCGAAGAATCCTGCGTCCTTTCCTCCCGAGTCGCGACTACATCTCCGGGAGAGGCGGCACGCGCTCCGTTGCCGGGCCGGCGGCGGGGTGACGTGCTGCTACCATCGATGGCTGCCGAAGAGACTCGAAAGATGCCGAGAAGAACCATGCCACGATCCGCCGAGGCCTCGAGCGATTCCGAGCCGCGGGACGGGCTCTCCTGGGAGCCGTTCCTCGACGGCCTCCGGGCCTTCGTCGCCCGCCGGGTTCCTCGCCAGGACTCCGACGACGTGACGCAGGAGGTCTTGCTGCGCCTTCACCAGGGCCGGTCCTCCCTGCGTCAGCCCGCCAGAGCGGAAGCCTGGATCTACGGCATCGCTCGCCGCACGATCGCCGACTTCTACCGCCGCCGACCGGCGCTCGAAGCCACCGGTTCCGAGACCCCGGAGCCGCCCGCCGAGGCCACCGAAGCTCGCGGCTTCGCCACGTTCGCGGGGGACCACGGGCCCCACGAAGAAGTTTTGTCCTGGCTGCGCCCGATGGTCGACGAGCTTCCAGACCTCTATCGAGAGGCTCTCCTGGCCGCCGATTTCGAGGGCAAGACCCAGCGCCAGATCGCCGAAGAGCTGGGGATGTCGCTCTCCGGGGTCAAGTCGCGAGTGCAACGGGCACGAGCGATGCTCGGCGAGAATCTGCACCGCTGCTGCGAGGTCGCCCTGGGAGACGATGGCCGGGTGGTCGACTTCTACCGGCGATCCTGCGACTGTTGAAAAACATCAGCTCGACAAAACGAATTCCGGATTCGGCACGTAGGTTCTGGTACAGCTCGGCTCCTTCGGTCGAGCTGTCTTTTCATGCGCTCGTCCATGGGGCCGGCTGCATTCGGCGGAAGGCCGGCCCCGGCAGCCCGAGGTGACGTCCATCGCCGCGGGCCGCTACATCGCGATCTGTTACCCTCCACCGACTCGGCCGGCAGTGGCGCCGGAAACCTCGCCTCGGACTCCCATCGATGAGCACCCATTCTCCAGCGAAACGTCGACGAACAGGCGGCCTGTCGAGGCTTTCTTGCGATCTCTGGATGCTGCCCCTGGTGGCGTTTCTCGCCAACTTCGGTGAAAACGCCCGGGCCAGCGAATCTTCGAACGACGGGCCCGTGCGTGGCAGGGTCGTCTCCTCCGGTGGGCTGGCGATCGAGAAGGCCCGGATCACCGCCGTATACGAAGAACGTTCCGTTTTCAGCGACGGCCACGGCCTCTTCCGGCTCGAGAGCTGCGCCCTGCCCTGCCTCCTGCTCGTCGAGCACCCGCGGTTCCAGCAAGCAGCGATCGAGCTGACCACGGCTCCCGGCGACGGCCTCGAGCTGACCCTCACACCCAAGCAGGCGCTCTTCGAGCAGATCGACGTGACGGCATCGCGCGGCGGCAACCGAGACACTCTCGCGCCCCTGAGCATCGCATCGACCTCGGTCGAGCCCGAGAGCCTGGCGGCGGCACCGGCCACCCTCACCGAGCTGGTGGAGAACGCCGCCGGAGTGGCGGAAAACGGCCAGGGCGGACTGTTCCAGGTCTTCTCGATCCGCGGCGTCTCGGGCCACCGGGTCTCCACCCTGGTGGACGGCATGCAGATCACGAGCGAACGCCGGGCCGGGGTCTCGACCTCGTTCATCGATCCATTGCTCATGGGCTCGGCCGAGGTGCTCCGCGGACCGGCTTCGACCTACTACGGGTCCGGCGCCCTCGGCGGCGTGGTACAGGTCTTTCCCAGGATTTTCGACGGGCTCTGGGCCGAGACGGGGTACGACTCGTTCGGCGACCAGAGCTTCCAGGCCGTGGGCTGGGGCAGTAGCGACCGCAACGGCGACGGATGGTCGGTGGGTCTGGCCCGGCGCACCATGGACGACGACGAGGCGGCCGACGGCACCGAGCTCAACTCCGAGTTCTCCCAGATGTCGGCCACCCTGAGGCGGACCTGGACCCGGGGCGAGCGGCGCTACGAGGTGCTCGCGATTCCCACCTACGGCGAGGACATCGGCAAACCGAACACGGATTTTCCCGAGCGTGTCACCGACTACCCGCGGGAGCGACACCTTCTGCTGAAGGCGTCGGTACAGGCGCAAGACTGGCAGCTCCAGGCCTTCGTACACCCCAACGACCTCGAAACCGAGGTGTTGACGGCCGGCGAGGGTCTCACCGAGGTGTTCAACCAGGGAGTCGACCTCGGCGCCGACTGGCAGCGGGACTGGTCTCTGGGGGAGAGCGGATCCACCACCGGGCGTTTCGGTTTCAGCTACTTCGGGCGTCGCGGAATCGAGGCCCGAGAGCTGGCCTCGGACCTCGAAGGGAGTCGGCTGTCGGATACTCTGACCCTCGACGGCGGCACCCAGGACGAGGTCGGCGCTTTCGGCTCCATGCGCTGGGGCCTGGGGGCGGCCACGTTCCAGGCCGGCTCCCGGCTGACCTGGCACCACCAGTCCAACGAAGGCCGCGCCAGCCGCGACGACTCGGCCTGGACCGGCTTCCTGGGTTTGGTCTATCCCCTGGGAAACAGCATCGAGCTCACCGCCAACGCCGGCTCGGGGCTACGTTTCCCAACCCTCAGTGAGCGCTTCTTCATCGGCACGACCGGCCGGGGCCAGGTGATCGGCAATCCCGATCTCGATCCCGAGCGGTCTCTCGATCTCGACCTCGGCATCCGCTGGTTCACGAGCTCGACGTTCTTCAGTCTCCAGGTCTTCAACCAGCAGATCGACGACTACATCGAGCGGGTCACCCTCGACGACGACAGCCGCACCTTCGTCAATCTGCGCTCGGGCACCATCCAGGGCCTGGAGCTCGAAGGGTTCTACGCCTGGAACGACCACTGGACCTTCTCGTGGAACGGGCACCTTCTCGAGGGTGAGGACGAAGCGGGTGAGCCGCTCTCCGACGTTCCCGCCGATCGCCTGCAGCTCGGTTTGAGCTACGACCGCGGATCCTGGGCGGGGCGGGTGGGCCTGCAGCTCCGCGATGCCAAAGACGACCCCGGAAGCGGTGAGGTGGAGATTCCCGCGGCCGAGCTCTTGAGCCTGACCGTAAAGTACCGGTTGAGCCAGGGGCTGGCACTGACCCTGCGCGGCAAGAACCTGCTCGACGAGGTCTACCTCAACTCGGCCGACGACAAGGCGACACCAGCCGCCGGCCGCTCGGTCGGGCTCTCGCTGTCGTGGACCGCACCCTGAGCCGTGTCGTTCGGAGTGCCTACGTTTCGGGGAGAAACAAAGGAGCCCCGGAGACTCGCCAGCTCCGGGGCTCTGAGAGGAGGAAGAAGCTCATTGGTGATTACGGAGCCCGTCCGAAGAGGTTTCAAGAGCCTGCAGATTCTTTGCCTCGGAGTCGCGTGGGCCGCGACTTCCGCCGCTGGCAACGCCGAGCCGAAACCCCGGGTCGAACGCGAGCAGTGGTACCGGATCGAGCTCGCGGGGCAACCGGCGGGCTGGATGCACAGCCGCGAGACGTGGCGGAACGAGCTTCGCACGACGGAGTCGAAGATCCAGCTCCGTTTTCGCCGCGGGGATTCCCAGCAGTCGATCGAGATCCACAGCCGCTTCGAGGAGACCCGCGCCGGGGAACCGAAGAAGGCCTGGATTCGGCAATCCCTCGGAGCCCAGCCGGTCGAGATCACCTACCTCTATTCGACCGATGGCATCACCAGCGAGAGTGAGCAGGCGGGAGAGACGACCCGCCAGATCTTGCCGCTGCCCGCGGAGCCCTGGCTACCGCCCGGCAAGGCGCAGGACACGATTCGCGACCACCTGCGTAGAGGCTCCACCTCGTTCACCCTCAGCACGGTTGATCCCCAGGCGGGAATTCTGCCCTTCGAAACCCGCTGGGAGCTCGTCGAACGAGACGTGGAGCAGCTTCTGGCGGGCCACAGCATCGAGACCTCACGGTGGCGGCAGAGTCAAACCCTGACCCCGGGTCTCGAGAGCACGATCCACCTCGACGACAACGGCGACATGGTGAGCAGCACCACTCCGATGATGGGCATGGAGCTACGTTTGCTGCGGGTGTCTCGCGAGGAAGCCCTGGCCTCTTCCGAAGCCCCCGAGCTGTTGCGGGAGACGTTCATCGATCCCGATCGGGCTCTGGAGAATCCGCGAAGCCTGCGGTCGGCACGTTTCGAGATCACGGTTCGAGGTGGCCTGCCCGAGGCGCTGCCGTCGGTCGGCTACCAGCAGGCCGAGCACGACGGAGACCGGGCGGAGGTGAGCATCGACCTCGACCGGCAGCCACCGGCCGAGCCCCTTTCCGACAAAGAAAAGGCCCTCTACCTGCGCCCCACCACCTTTCTCCAACACGAAGACTCGACCCTGCGCGGGCTGCACGGCCGCATTGCCGAAGGTCTCCCCGAAGCGCCCGGCCAGCGGGCCGAATTCTTGCGCCGATTTGTCGAGCGCTACCTGGAAGAGAAGAACCTCGACTCGGTGCTCGCCACCGCCAGCGAGGCCGCCAGCAGCAAGGCCGGCGACTGCACCGAGCACAGCGTTCTGCTCGCCGCCCTCTTGCGAGCCGACGGGATTCCCTCGCGAGTCGTCGCCGGCTTGATCTATGTCGAAGACTTCCTGGGGGCCCGAGATTTCTTCGGCTACCACATGTGGACCCAGGCACACCTCGACGGCCGCTGGATCGACCTCGACGCCACCCTCTCCCGCCCCTTCGACGCCGCCCACATCGCCTTCGTGACCTCCGCCCTGGCCGACGACGGCTCCGCCCTGGCCGACCTGGGTCGTATCGGCGTCCTGATCGGCCGCTCCGAGATCCGCATTCTCGAGCCTGGCGAGCCGAAGGGCTGAATTGTTCTTCGGAAGAGGCTCAGCCCCTCGCCTGGCTCTGCCGCGCCTTCTCGACTTCTCGGGCCAACAAGTCCAGGACCCTCTCGACCTCTTCCCGGGTGTTGGTGATCCCGAAGCTGATCCGAAGCGAGGCGAGAGCTTCGTCGCGGTCGACTCCCATGGCGAGCAGAACCTGGCTGGGCTGGGGAGCGCCCGAGTGGCAGGCAGACCCGGTAGAGACGGCCACACCCTGGGCATCGAGGGCCAGCATCAATGAATGCCCCGAGACGCCGAGGAAGGCCACGTGGCAGGTGTGGGGAAGGCGAGGAGAGTCGGCGCAATGCACCACGGCTCCGGGGATCTTCGCCAGGCCGGCTTCGAAGGTGTCGCGCAGCTCGGCGAGCCGGCGACCACGGTCGGAGAGCTCCGCCTCGGCCAGGGCCGCGGCCTCCCCGAGGCCGACGATTCCCGGCACGTTCTCGGTTCCGGCTCGTAGCCCCGATTCCTGCGGCGCCCCCAGCAGCCAGGGCTCGATTTCGGCTCCTTCACGGATCCACAGAGCGGCGACACCCAGCGGGCCGTGGAATTTGTGACCACCGATCACCAGGTAGTCGACTCCCATGGCCTGCACGTCGACCGGCACCTTGCCCACCGACTGCACCGCGTCGCAGAGCACCGGCACCCCACGGCGGCGGCACTCGGCAGCGACCTCGGCCACCGGCTGCAGGGTGCCGAGCTCGTTGTTGGCGGCCATCAGGCAGACGAGGCGGGTGTCGTCGCGCAGGGTATCGGCCACGTCCCGAACCGAGACCCGACCATCGCTTCCCGGCGACAGCCGGGTGACCTCCATACCCTCTTCGACCACTCGGTCCACCGCCGCGTGGATCGAAGGATGCTCGAGGAACGAGGTGATCAGATGTCCACGATTCTTGTGTTTCCGCGCCAGGGTGAAGATCACCCCGTTGTTGGCCTCGGTGCCCGAAGCGGTGAACACCACCCGGCCGCTCTTCGCCCCCAGCAACGAACGGACCTGCTCTCTCGCCGCTTCTACCGCCTGGCGCGCCACCCTGCCGGCGGCATGGGCCGAAGAAGGATTTCCGTGCCCGCCCTCGAGCCAGGGCAACATGGCGTCGCGAGCTCGCGGATCGAGAGGGGTGGTGGCGTTGTGATCGAGATAGATGGGTTCTGACACGGGAAGCTCCTGCGCAGGTTGGGTCGCGGTTTCGAATGGTATCTCGGCCGACCCAGATCCGGTACACGGTACGGATCGAAGATATCCTAGACGAATCGAGCCCACGTGCTACTTCTACTTTGTCAGATTGGAGATTCGGTTTCGTAAGAGTCGGCGTTCCTGGAGCCAGGTCGAGCGGGTCAACGACAATCGTGCCGAAGATGACTCCCCGACACAGCGCCGAGAGGGATTTCGGAGCCCAACCGGCCGGCGCGACCCTTCGAGGCCTGGCGGGTGGCCGCCGCCACAAACCTCACCTCCCGCGGATCGACCACCCCGAGGCTCTGTGCGCCGAGACCGCACGCCTCATCGCCGAGGCAGTGGGGAACGGGGCTGCGGAGATCGAGCTGGTGAGCGGCTGGCTGGAAGAGCTCGGGAAGGAGCGTGGCGGCCGAGAGCCCTTTCAGATCCGGCTCCAACGCCCGGCCAGGATCCGCGCCAATCCCAGGAAGGCGACGCAGAAAGCGAGCAGGACGGCCACCTGCGGCCAGAGGTCGACCACCCGGGCCTCGTACCAGAAGACCTTCTGATATCCCTCGAGCGACCAGGCATTGAAGGTCAGCCGGCCGATGCGTTGCAGGTTTTCGGGCATCAGGAAGCTGGGGAACATGTTGCCCCCCAGCGCCGAGAGGATGAGGATCACCACCGCGGCGATGCCGTTGAGCTGTACGCGGGTACGGCAGGCGGTGGAGAGCACCAGCCCGAAGGCGGCGGCCACCGCGGCCGAGGCGAGGGTCATCACCAGGAAACCCGCGAGATGCGGCGGGGTCCAAAGCTCCAGGCCGAAGGCGATCGAGGCCCAGATGAACATCGCCGTGACCTGCAGCCCGCCGAGGGTGGCGAGGAAGAGCCAGCGCCCGAGGAGCAGCTGGGTGAGACCGACCCGGGCCGCCAGCAGCCGCCGCAACACGCCGTTTTCCCGCTCCTCGATGAGGATCGCGCTGCGCCCGCTGACGGCGAAGAGCAGGAACATCACGCCGATGCCCGCGGCGAAGAAGGCCACCGAGGGTTCCTTGCCGCCTTCGCCCAACACGTCGACCACCCGCAGGCTCAGGGGACCCGCCGCCTCGCCCGGGCCGGACTCGGCACCGAAGGCTCCGCCCGAGAGAGCGGTGACGCCGAGCCGCAACACCGCCGCCCGGACCAGGCCGCTCACCAACCCGGCGGCAATGGGATGCGAACGGTCGCTCAGGAGCTCGATCTCGCCCGCTCCCGCCGCTCCACCGACCAGATCCGCGCCGAACCCTTCCGGTACGACCACAGCGATGGCCGCTCGGCCGCTGGCCACCATCCGGCGGGCTCGCTCTGCCGGGCCGGCCTCCCCCTCCACGAGCT
>CAZMEL010000008.1:0-67022 GCA_964565225.1 uncultured Thermoanaerobaculia bacterium
CGCCGGGTCGACAAGACCCTTGTTTCCCCGGAGGATCTCGATTTCCCCATGCTTCCCGGGGTCCGCATCCCGCGGCATCCGCACCTCGCCTATCGCCTCGACTTCGGGCCGCGGTTCCTCACCGCGGGAGTGATCGACCACCAGCCGCCGAAGATCGGTGTGCCCTACCCGAGCCTGGTGCCCCAGGTAGACGCCGACGGCAACGAGCTCGGCGGCCTGCGGCTGCCGGAGATCGAGGTACCGATCGCCACCTACACACCGTGGAACTGGCGCCGCGAGGCGGCCGGAGCCCCCGGCGAGCTGGCCGATTTCCGAGGCTCGTTCCTACCCTTCGCCTACCGCCCGAGCCCGAGAGGCCGGACGCAAGATCCGAGGCTCTCGATTCTCGAGCGGTACCAGGACTTCCCGACCTATCGCGGGCGATACGAGGCCTACGCACGGACCCTGGTTCGAGACGGCTACCTGCTGGAGGAAGATCTGCCGGAGCTGCTGGAGCAGACCCGGCGTTTGTGGGATGGCGCCCGCACCGGCACCTTCAGGTGAGCTCGGCGCCGCGGATCCGTTCGGATTCGAGAAACCCCTGCACCGCCGCCGCGAACGGCTCGGGAGCTTCGAGCATCGGGAAATGCCCCACTTCCTCGAGCCAGGAGAGCTCGGCCTCGGGGATCCTTCGTCCGAGCTCTTCGGCGATGGCGCGGCGCGCGACCGGATCGGCGGTCCCCCACAGCAGCTGGCAGGGTAGATCGAGGCGCTCCAGAGCGCCGATCCAGCGACGTCGAAAGCGGACCCGTTCGTTCAGGTAGGAGGAGATCTCGTGGGTGCGGCGCGGGCCGTCGTGGCGCCGGATGCCCTCCCACATGGCTCGGAGATCTTCCTCCCGGGCACGCTCCGGCCGCGCCCACAAACGGCGCAAGACCCGGCGAAAATAGCCGTAGGTGACGAGCCGCCCGAACCACGGTCCGAGCGCCCGGGACCGGGCGATGCGCTGAGACATGCGGAGCCGAGCGAGGTCGAGCAGCATACTGCCGTTGGTGAGGATGACGCTTACGAGCTCGACCGGCAGGAGCCCACGTTCCCGCCGGGCGAGAAGCTCCGTAGCCACGCTGGTGCCGTAGTCGTGGGCCAGGAGGTGCACTCGGCGAGCCCCCGCGCGGCGCCAGACCTCGGCGGCGATCTCGGCCTGCTCCCACAGGGAGTAGGCCTCCCCCGCGGGTTTCGCCGACTCGCCGAAACCCAGGTGGTCGTGCAGGAGAACCGGTCGCCGGGCCGAGAGCTCTCCGAGGACGCGATGGAAATCGAGTGAAGAGGTCGGAAAACCGTGCAGGATCGCCAGAGGAACGGCGTCCGTGTCGTCGTTCTCTGCGGGCTCGTGACGAACGAAGATCGGCTGTCCGAAGACGTCGATCCGTTCTCCCGCAGCGAGCCATTCCTGGCGCAGCGAGCCGGGCATCCGCCTAGTCCCCGGGCTCGAGCCCGTCGGCGAAGATCTCTCCCCGGCACCGCTCGTCCGCCCCGAGGTCGACCGCCGATCCGGTCCGCCGAGCCCGATGCCGGACCTTCAGCCGAGCAAGGCCTGTAGGAAGGAACAACGCATTCGCGGAAGGCATACCCCGGCTTCCGGCGGTCGGGCGGGAGTAAAATCCGCCCGACCGATTGCGAAGCCGTTCGAAGCCGCTGGCCCTTTCTCCCGGGAAGGTCTACTCCTCGGCTTCCGAGGGCTCGGCCAGCTCGACGCCGTATTCCTCGAGCATCTTGCCGATGGCCTGGTGATAGCTGCTCAGAGCTCGCCGGTAGCTGATCACCGCGCTGACCTCCCGGCTCCGGGCCTCACTCAGGTCTTCCTGGATCTGGAGGATCTGGAAGCTGGTCGAGAGGCCGTTTTCGTAGCGCTTGCGTTCGGCATCCAGGTTGCGACGCTCCAGCTTGCTCGATACCCGGGCCGAATCGATCTGTTTGGCCGCGGTTTCCACACCACGGGCGGCGCGGCGCACCTCGGTGAGCACCTGCAGCTCCAGCTGCTGCATCTGCGCCGAGCCCTGATCCGCGGCGAGCTCGGCCTGGGCGAGCTGGGCCTTGGCCACCGTGTTCTGCAGCGGGTAGGCGAAGGTCAGCCCGACCGCCCATCCCGGGAAATCGTTGCCGGTGATCTGGTCGAAGGTGTCGGAATACCCGCCGGGCTCGACCAGACCACCGGTTTCGCGGTCGAAGAGATCGCCGTCGAGACCGTTGAACCCATAGGTGGCGCTCACGTCGAGGCGAGGCTTCAACTGGTTGCGCGCCACCTGGGCCCGAATGCCGAGAGAGTCGTTGCTCAACATCTGTTGTTTGACGTCGGGCCGGTTGGCCAGGGCGGTATCGACCGCGGATCGCACATCGATCGGCTCGTGGGCGATCTCCGGATCCGTCACCGGGAAGATCTCGAGATCCCACATCAGGCCCCGATTCAGGTTCAGGAGCTGGCGTAGGGTGTCGGCCCGGTCCTCGACATCGGCCCGGCGGCGGATGATGTCTTCTTCGCGACTGGCGACGCCGGCCTCGCTCTGGACCAGCTCCAGCGGGGCCAGGGTTCCGACCTCCACCTGGATCCGGTTCATGCCGTCGAGCTCTTTGGCCAGGGTCAGGCTCTCCTCGGCCACCTTGAGCTGCTCTCGGGCCTCGACCAGACCCCAGTACGAATCGATCACCTGGGAGATCACGGTCTCGACCTGGATCTGGAAGGTCTCACGGCTGATGCCGCTGTCGTTGCGCGCAATGAGCAGGTTTTGCTCGGTGACCGTGCGGCCGAAGTTGCGCAGCAGGGGTTGCACGAATTCGAAATCGAGACCGATAGCGAACAGCGGGTTGATCGTCCGGGCCCGGTCGGAGAATTCCTGGCGACTGTTGTTGAAGCTCAGGGTACCGGTACCGCCGAACGGAGTCAGCCGCGACAGGGAGTTGTTGAACACCAGGCGGTCGGTCACGTCGGCTTCGCCGCCGGTCTGCTGCAGCACGGACGTCGGCGGAGACTCGTCGCTGTCGGCCCCGAGGAACGATTCGAGGTTGAAGTCGTAGATTCCCGTGGCTTCGGTGATTCCCAGCAGCGACCGACTGCGGTTGTATCGCTCCACCTGGAGCAGGAGATTCCGCTTCAGGGCGATCTCGATCGCGTCGGTCAGGCTGAGGGCCACCGCCTCTCCCTCTTTGGCGAGCCCGAGATCGTCGATCGTTTCGATCGTCTCGATGTCCAGGTCGCCGGAAATCGTGGTGGGGACTTCGGTGGCGGCGACCGCCCCCGGCAGGCAAAGAAGAATCAGCCCGATCACGGCTCCGAGCGGGCGGAGACGGTGCGGACAGTGGGTATTCGGCTGGTGCATCCTCTCAAATTCCTTTACTTCAGCGTCCTCCGCGCGGCGGCGGCCGGCGGAGGAAGTCGTTGGCCTCGCTGAGATTACGTGGATCGACTCCAAAAGTTACCGCGAAACGCTCCGGCGACCCTCGCCGAGCCCTTCGCCGAGCAGTTTCGCCTCCTTCTCCAAGGGATGGAAACAAGCGGCGAGGTGACCGTCTGTCTCCCCTTCGAGCTCGGGCGGCCGCCGCTGGCAGAAGGCCAATTTCTCTGAGTCTCCCTGGGCCTGCCGACAACGGGGGTGAAACGCGCAGCCGGGTGGAGGTGAGAGAGGACTCGCCGGTTCCCCCGACACCATACCCCGACTCCGTGCTCGCGCCGGATCGAGCCGCGGCACCGACTCTAACAAGGCCGCGGTGTAGGGATGCCGAGGAGCTTCGAGAATCGCTTGCCTGGGCCCCAGCTCCACGATCTTCCCGAGATAGACCACGGCGACCCGATCGGCGACCTGGTCGACGACGGCGAGATCGTGGCTGATCAGGACCATGGTCAGGCCCATCCGCTCCCGGAGGTCGACCAACAGCTGGAGAATCTGCGCCCGGACCGAGACATCGAGAGCCGAAACCGGCTCGTCGAGCACCAAGAGCTCGGGTTCCGTGGCCAGTGCTCGGGCGATTCCCAATCGCTGGCGTTGTCCACCGGAGAGCTGGTGAGGATACCTCGCGCTCAAGGAGGGAGCAAGACCGACCCGATCGAGCAGCTCCGCGACCCGGCCGGGAATCTCTCGTCGAGCCGCCAGTCGGTGGACCTGCAGCGGCTCCGCCAGGATGCTCTCCACCCGCTGCCGGGGATCGAAGGCTTCGCTGTTGCCCTGGAAGACCATCTGGAATCTGCGCCGAAGCTGTCGCAGCTCCTTCGGGGCCAGGGTCGCGAGGTCGTTGCCGGCAAAGACCACCCGACCGGCGTCGAGCTCGTAGAGCCCGAGAATACAGCGTGCCAGGGTGGTCTTGCCGCTGCCGGACTCCCCCACCAGGGCCAGGCACTCCCCGCGACGCACCTCCAGGTCGACCTCCGCCACGGCGCGCACCTCCCGGCGATCGAGGCGGAACGACTTGCTCACCCCTTCGATCCGGAGCAGTGCCTCGGAGGTCATCTCGTCTCCTCGTCGAGCACCGGATGCCAGCAGCGGAAGCTCCGGCGCCCGGCCCCGCCTCCCACGATCTGCTCCCCGGGCTCGTCTCGACGACAGCGTTCGTCGGCACGGGGGCAGCGAGGAGCGAAGGTACAGCCCGGCGGTAGCTGCCCGAGCTCCGGCACCCGGCCCGGGATCCCGCGCGCCGCCGTACCGCTGCCGATCCGGGGCACCGCGCCGAGCAGGCCCTGCGTGTACGGGTGTGCGGGGCGGCGAAAGACCGAGCGCACCTCTCCCTCTTCCACCACCTGCCCGGCGTACATCACCGCCAGGCGCTCGCAGTTCTCGGCGACCAGGGCGAGGTCGTGGGTGATCAACAGCACCGTGAGCCCCAAACGCTCCCGCAGATCCTGGAGCAGCTCGAGAACCTGTGCCTGGACGGTGACGTCGAGAGCGGTGGTGGGCTCGTCGGCCAGCAGGAGGTCGGGCTCGCAGGCGAGGGCCATGGCGATCATGATCCGCTGCAGCTGGCCGCCGCTGAGCTGGTGCGGATAGCTCTGCAACCGGCGCCGGGGCTCGGCGATCGCTACCGTCTCCAGGAGATGCTCGGCCCGCTCCCTAGCCTCGCGGCGCCCCAGGTCGCGATGTCGCCGCAGGGTCTCCACCAGCTGCCGTCCCACCGAGAGCACGGGATTCAGGGCCGCGGTAGGCTCCTGGAAGATCATCGCCACGCGGCGCCCCCGCAGGCGCCGCCATTCCTGCGGTGCCAGGGCCATCAGATTCCCGGAGCCCCGCAGATGGATCTCGCCCCGGGTCCGCTCTCCACCCGCTGGCAGCAGATCGAGAAGGGCCAGGGCGGTCAGGCTCTTGCCACAGCCCGACTCCCCCACCAGGGCCGTCATCTCTCCCGCCCGCGCCTCGAAGGAAACACCGCGCAGCACGGGGGCCCAGGAGCCTGCCTGCCGGAAGCCCACTTCCAGGTCGTGCACGCGGAGCAAGACCTCCGGCTCGAGGCCGGGGCATGGGGCCCGGGTCCCCGCAAACGGATCTGGGGAGTCTCCTGCTCGAGTTTCTGGCATGGTTTGGTGGTCGGAATCCGTCCCGATGAGCTATGTTATACGTATCCTTGCGAGGTCTGGCAGTCCCGACGCCGGGTTGCCGCGAACTCTGGCCCGTCCCGAACGATCGAGAAATATGTCCAAATCCGTGATCGAGCACCTCTCCCGCGGTGTCTTCGCATTTCTCAAGCCGGAGCCCGGCGAGATCCGTCGGGTGATTCCCAACAGCCACGACGTGCTCCCCGAGCCTCGGAGCATCTTCCTCGAAGACGAGAGCGCGACCCCGCTGATCGGTTTCCCGATCCTGCTCAGCCCGCAGCTCCAGGTTCTGGAAGATGCTCTGACCGGCTATCTGCAGGCCGAGACGGAAGCCCAATGCGCCTACCTCAAACGGCAGCCCTTCGACAGCCGAGCCTATGCTGCCCGCTGGGAACGATACCGGACCCTTCTCGAAAAAGTGCTCGAGCATGCCACTACCTCGAGCCCGGGTGGCGACTTTCCGGCCATCTTCTGGCTCCATCACTCCTCGGCGGTTTCGCGTTTCGTCCAGGAGATCCCGAAACGCCTGCGCCGAGCGGATCTGAACCTGGGCCGAGACCACGGCGACAGCGTCAAGTACAAGGTGTATCTGCGCTGGGTCGACCGGGTGGTGACTCTCAACTTCGATGTCGCCAACCGGATCGCCCGCGAGGTCGACGCCGGGGAAGAGGCCTTGTTCCCGTCTCTCCTCGCCACCATGCGCGACAACCTGCTGATCTTCACCGAAGACTACGTGAGCCCCGATCTCTCGGAGCTCACCAGCTATTTCAACGGCTGCCTGGACCAGGACGGGCGGGATCTCCGGCAGCGACTCGCCCAGACCGAGGAATGGAATCGCCAGCAGCTGACCGTCGATCCGCTGCTGCGGGCGGCCGTCACCGAGCTCCTCGAGGTCGATCTCGGCGACGACAGCCGCAGCCTGCTGACCCGGTCGGGCTACGCGGGTTTCCTCAGCCGGCATCCGGCCTACGACTCCGGAAGCCTCCTCTCCGATGCCCAGGTCAAGGTCTGGGAAGGGCTTCTGGTCAAGCTGAAGGAATTCGAGCTGCTGCGGGCCCTGCGCAAGATGGTGGTGCCCCTCGAGAAAGAAGAGGGTGGCCTGGTTTGCCGCGACCGCAGTATGAATACCACCTGGGTCGGTGGGCCTTCGGTGCTGCGTCCCTCTCCTGCGACCCGCCCTCTCGATTTCATGTCACCGTGGGTGGTCAACCCGCTGGTCCAGCGTTTCGGCCTGGTGTACGACATTACCGACTTCTCCGCCACCATCTCCCTGCTGGGAAAAGTCGAGAAATCGGCCCTGGAAAACGCCTTTCGCATGTCGGCGGCTTTCCAGGGCAAGATCAACCGACTCGCCACCAATCTCGGCCTGCGGCTCGAAAAGTATCTCGGAGACGGAGCCTTTTATTCGGGACGCCAGGCCCGCAGCATGCTGGCGATGGCGATCCACCTGCAGCGCACCTATCCGAAATTCGTCGCCGACGGATTTCCGTTCGATCGCGGATTGCGCCTCGCCCTGAACTTCGGGGAATACCGGCTCCTCCCCTTGAGTGAGGGAGGCCCTGGCGGCCAGCCGCGCTACGAGTACTTCGGCCATGGATTGGTCGAGCTGTCGCGCCTCTCGACGGGCAAGAAGACCCAGGAGATCGACGACTTCAAGACCTACCTGATCAACAACGGGTACCCCGAGGCTGTGGTGAACAAGTTCTTCGCTCCGATGCAGCGCCGGAGCACCGATCTCGCCAACCCGGAGCAGGAGTCCCGGCCCTTTTTCGCCTACATCAACCAGAACGGCACCCTGATCAACGAAGGGATCGTGGCCACCGAACCCTTCATCTCCCGGCTCGGGGTGTTTCCCGAGCTCTCCTACGGACGTCTCGGGCGCCGTTGGTACATCGTGGTCGAGCTCGAGGACGAGCTCGGCGAGCCCCTGCGGATCGGCTTCCGCAAGCTCGGGATCGGCAAGTTCAAGGGGCTCGATCCGCTGCCCGTCTACGAGGTGGTCGACGGTGCCGACTGGGAGCCACAGCAGCTCAAGGACATCCCATCCAACGACCTTCTCGCGGTGCTCGAGCAGCTCTTCGCCGAAACCGTCACCGCCGCTCGCAAGAGCTCTGCCCACTGAGGCTCCGCTCCGACGACCGGAGGGGGCCTTCTCAACCCAACCCATAGGACTGAACCCGCATGACCCAAGCAGTCTGGCAGACCGAGATTCCCGAGCTTCCTGCACCCAAACGAGGCAAAGTCCGTGACATCTACGATCTCGGAGAGCATCTCCTGATCGTCTCGTGTGACCGGATCTCGGCCTACGACCACGTCTTGCAACCCGGCATTCCCGGGAAGGGCAAGATCCTCAACCAGCTGACCAACTTCTGGTTCGAAACACTCGGCGACGTGGTGCCGAACCACCTCGTGGCGACCGAGGTGGCGGACTTTCCGACCCGGCTGAAGCCCCACGCCGAGATCCTCGCCGGCCGTTCGGTGGTGGTGCACAAAGCCCGGGTCGTGCCCTTCGAATGTGTCGCCCGAGGTTTTCTCGCCGGTAGTGCCTTCAAGGAATACAAACGCGCCGGCACCACCTGCGGCATTCCTCTGCCGGAAGGCCTGGTGCGGGCCCAGCGGCTCCCCGAGGCCATCTTCACCCCGGCCACCAAGGCGGAGTCCGGTCACGACGAGAACGTGGACTACGCCACCCTGGTGGCCGGAGTCGGCGAGGAGCTCGCGGCCCGGCTCCGCGATCTCACTCTCGAGATCTACTCTCGGGGTGTCGATCACGCCGCGGAGCGTGGCCTGCTCCTGGCGGATACCAAGTTCGAGTTCGGGCAACACCGGGGCGAGCTGCTGCTGATCGACGAGGTGTTGACACCGGATTCTTCCCGCTATTGGGACGCCGAGGCCTGGACGCCCGGGGTCGAGCCCGTCTCCTTCGACAAACAATACGTGCGCAACTGGCTCGACGGAGCCGGCTGGGACCACGAGGCACCGCCGCCCGAGCTGCCCGACGACGTTGTCGAAGGCACCCTCGCACGGTACGTGGAAGCCTTCCGGCGGATCGCCGGTCGCGATCCCGAGCTCTGAGCCCGGAACGGCGGCTGCCCCCGGCCGTTCGCGCCGGGGCAACGGCTCTCAGAAGCCCTGGGCGTCGCCGTGGTGGCGGTCGAGGTTCTTGAAGGTGGTGTTCTCGCCGAGAAAGACCAGCTCCACGGTGCCGGTCTCGCCCTGGCGGTGTTTCGAGACGATCAGCTCCGCCAGACCCTTGTTGTCGGGATCGTCCCTGTTGTAGATCTCGTCCCGGTAGACGAAACACACCATGTCGGCGTCTTGCTCGATCGACCCGCTGTCGCGCAGGTCGGCGAGCTGAGGCCGGTGGTCGCCGGCCCGTCGTTCGGGTTGACGGGACAGCTGGGAAAGGGCGACCACCGGGATCTCGACCTCCTTCGCCAGCTGCTTGAGACCGCGACTGATGGCCGCGATCTCCAGCTGGCGCGACTCGAACTTCCCGCCCGCCTGCATCAACTGGAGGTAATCGACGATCAGGAGCTCCAACCCCTTCTCCGCCCGCAGCCGCCGCGCCTTCGAGGCGATTTCGAGCAGGGAGGGATTGGGGGAGTCGTCGATGTAGATCGGCGCTTCCGTGGTGCGGCGAATGGTGTCGTAGAGGCGCTCCCACTGCGACTCCGAGAGACGCCCGGAGCGCAGGTTGCCGAAGGCCAGATCGGCCTCGGACGAAAGGATTCTCTGGGCGAGCTCCGAGGCTCCCATTTCGAGAGAGAAGATCCCCACCGCCTTGCCTTCGCGGATGGCCACGTGCTGTGCCACGTTGACCGCAAAGCTGGTCTTGCCCATACCCGGGCGCCCGGCGATGATCACCAGGGTTCCCTTGCCCAGGCCCTGGGTCATCCGGTCCCAGTCGTAGAAACCCGTCGGTAGGCCCAGCATACCGCTGCTGCGCTCTTCGATCGCCGCGATGGTCTCTTCGTAGATCAGGTTGAGGGGAGCAAATCCCTTCTGGACCGCCTCTTCGCCGAGCCCGAAGATCTTCTCCTCCGCCTCCCCCAGGGCGGTGGCCGCGTCGAGGCCTCCTTCCAGGCAGCCATGGCTGATCTCCTGGCAGACCATCACCAGGCGACGGCGCACCGAGCGTTCCTTGACGATCTCGGTGTAGGCGTCGATCCGGCCCAGGTCGGGCAGGTCGAGGTCGAGGCCGGCGATGTAGGAGAGGCCGCCGACCCGTTCGAACGTTCCCTTCAGCTCCAGGTGGGCCTGCAGGGTCCGCAGGTCGATCTCGGTGCCTCCGGCCTGGAGATCGAGCATCGCCTGGTAGAGGATCTGGTTGCGTTCCTGGAAGAAATCTTCGGCCTGCAGTCGCCCGGATACCGTCGCCAGCACATGAGGGGAGAGGAAGACCGAGGCCAGAACGGCCCGTTCGGCTTCCTCGCTGTTCGGTAATACGATCGGGCCTGCCGGCATCGGTCGCTGGGAGGCGGCGGTCTTCAGCATCGGCTTCTCAAGCCCCCGCGGCGCAGTCGATGGCGGTGAAATCTTCGGGGATCTCGACCGGGACCAGGGCCCGAGACAGGGGCTCCCAGGTGATCTCTCGCCATCGCACCTGCTGCGCCGTGCCGAGGTGGGTGAAGGTTCCCCCCGAATCGTCTCGGCGCCACCAGGCGACGGCCTCGCCATTCTCCACCAGGCTCCACCACTCTACTTCCCCCGCTCGCAGGGCTCCGTTCCAGAGCTGTCCGCGGGCGTCGAGAAACGAGAGATGCTCGCCGGTGCGCCGGAGATCGGCCGCCGGCTCTGCCGGCAGGCGACCGAGCAGCAGCCGCGGCAGGGCGGCCAGGGGCAGCCGGGCCAGGGGCACGAGGGCCAGGTCGTCGGTGTCGGCCGCGCGGCAGTAGGTCTTTTCGCGATGGTTCAACCACAGGCTTCCGCCTGCCCCGTCGAGAGCCAGGGTCCACGCCTTGCGTCCCAGGGCGTCGGCAGCCTGCATGCGGTACTGCAGAGGGCTCGCCAGGTAAAGGCTCAGCTTGAAGCCCAGCTTGCCTTCCGGCCCTTCGTATTTCACGCGATAAAGTCTCTGGCTCGGGTGGGAATCCGGCGGTGCCTCCCAGGGCTCACCACCGGACGGTGGCGGAGGAGCGAACAGCGAGCCACCACTGACACAGCCCCATGAGACCAGGAGCACAGCTCCGACCGCTGCCAGGCGGTGAATCTTCCCCATGGCTCCTCGACCCGAGAACCTCAGAGGCCCTTCTCTTCTTCCAATGCTTCCAGCTTCCGGCGAACCTCGTCGACGCCATCGCCCCCGAGAGCGAGGCTCTGCTGGTACGAGCTCCGAGCTTGTTCCAGCTCTTCGAGGCGCAGGTAGAGATCACCGAGATGCTCGTGGATCGTGGGATCTTCCGGAACCAGGCGTGCTGCCCATTCCAGGTGCAGCCGGGCTTCGTCGTACCGGCCGGTCTGGAAATAGACCCAGCCGAGCGAGTCCACGTAGGCGCCGTTGTCGGGATCGATCGCAACCGCCCGCTGGACCATGCGCAGGGCCTCTTCCAGGTTCTCTCCCCGTTCCGCGAACATATAACCCAGGTAGTTCAGGCTCGGCGCGTGATCCGGCTGCACCTCCAGGAGCTTGCGGAAGGTGGCCACCGCCTCCTCGCGTTGGGAGATGCGCTCGTACGCTGCACCGAGGAGAAAAAGGGCGGGAACCGAGTCGGTGTTCTCCAGCAGCAGCTTCTGCAAGAGGGGGATCGAGTCGCCGTGCCGGTCGGCTCGCTGAAAGACCTGGGCGGCGAAGTAGAGCTGGTTCAAGTCTCCGGAGGCGACCTTCGTCTCGATCTCCTTCTCCGCCACCGCACCCTTCTCGTGCTCGAAGAGAATCTCCAGGCGTTTGGCCTCGAGCTGCGGGCTCTGACCGCCCGCTGCCAGCACCTCGAGGGCCTGGTCGAGCTGCTCGGAGCTGGCGAGCGCGTCGGCCAGCAACAAACGGCTACCAACACGGATCTCCTCGCTGGTCGACTCGAGCAGCGCTCGCCCTTCGGCCACGATCGCCGTCCACGCCTCTTCTTTCGCCAACACCACCAACCGCTGGAAGGAGAGACGGTCGATGGCCGCTGCGGGGGCCACGTCGCGCAGGGACTCACGGGTCTGGTCGAGCACCTCGTAGGCGCGCTCGAAATCGCCGCTGCGCACCAGGAGCTCGCTGAAGATCCGGCCGAGAGCAATCGCGCCCTGGGGCTTCTCTTGCGCCAGCGTCTGCTGCCACTGCTCTCCGAGCAGCGCGATCGCCTCGTCGGCCCGGCCCTGGCGTTCCAGGAGCCCGACCAGAGCCATCTGCAGCTGCAGCCTACGGCCGGTATCCGTCTCTCCAACCGCCAGCTCCCGCAGCACCTTGGCCGCCTGGTCCGCGTCACCGATGCGTTCGAGAAAACGGCTGAGGAGCAGGCGATCCTGCTCGGCGTTGGCCGAAGATTCGTCGGCATGGCTCAGCTGCTGCAGCTCGTCGATGGCTTCCGAGTACCGCGCCATGGCCGAGAGGATGGCGACGCGCAGACGCCGTAGCCCTTCGTTGGTAGGTGACTTCTCCAACAGCTCCTGGGTAATCCCGAGCGCTTCTTCGTTGTCTCCGCTCAGGTGGAGCTCGCGGGCGAGAACCTGCCGGTACCGACGGGTGCGCACTCCTTCGGGATTCGCTCGCAACGCCTGCACCGCCGCTCGATGCTCTCCTCGCTCGCTGAGCAGCTCGACCAGGCGGAGTCGATGCTCTCCGGCCGAGGGATCGATCTCCAGCAGATCGAGCAAGGCCTTCTCCGCTGCGGCTTTGTCCTCGGTGCCGAGCAATGCTTCCACCAACATGACCTGGATCATTCGCTGCCCGGGCTCCAGATCGGCGGCTTCCTGCAGCACCGCGGTCGCCTGGACGGCCTGGCGCTGCCAGAGGTAGAGCTGGCCCAGAGAGAGCAAGACTTGGAGATCGTCGGGTTTCTCTTGCCGGATCCTTTCGAAAGCCTCCGTGGCCTCACCGATCGCCTCGAAGCGATTCTGCTCGACCAGCCGCAGCTGGACCTGGGCATACGAGCGCAGGGCGTCGAGATTCTCCGGAGCCAGATCCCGGGCCTGCCGCGCGTACTCGGCCGCAGCCTCCAGGTGCTCGATCTGCTTTTCTTCGGAGCGGGAGATCTGCGCCAGGTACACGTGGAAGCGGGCGACCTCGAGGAGGGCGTAGGGATCGTCGTCGTCGCCCTCCAGCGCCCGCTGGTAGAGCTCCAGAGCCTGAGCCAGGGAGCCGGACTCGGCCAGGATCTTCGCCCGAGCGAACTCGAAGGCCGCCTCGAGAGCCGCTTCGTCCTCGAGACCCTGCACCGGAATCGGCGCCTCCGGTGTCGTGCCGATCGGTGCCTCGGGGCTCGGAGCCGTCGCGTCGGCTTCGGGCCGAGCCGCGGTGCCTTCGTCGGAAGGGGCCGCGGTGACGGCGAGGGGCGGAACCCACCACGATCCCAGGCCGGCGACCAGGGCGACGGCAAGCCGGGTCGTCCAACGCCGAGAGCGGGTCCGTACCGCCGGAACGAGGTGTTCGGGCTCGGCGTTCTCGCCGTCCGCCAGGGCCTCGAATCGTCGGGAGCTATGAAACTTGGAATTGTAGATGGTGGTCATCGTTCTCACCTGCACAGAATACCAGCCGAATGCCCACCGTACAACATGTCGGCGGGCCGGGCATAAGCTCTTGAATGGGGGTGCTTTACAGACATTCAGGTGCGCGCTATCATCAGTCATTACTGTAGCTTACGCATTCGGAGCCTGAAAGGATGCGGATCGGAGTCGATCTTCTAAGCAGGGCCCGAGAGCAGCACAACCGGTCATTCATCATGGATTCATCGAGGTTTCAGCCGTGACCAACAAACGACTCGGACAAATGCTGGTGGAGAACGGAGCCATCACCGGTGAGCAGCTGATTCGCGCCATCCAGAGCCAGCGGGCTCTCGGAGGCCGTCTCGGCACCTGTTTGCTCGAAATGGATGTGCTCTCCGAAGACAAGCTTCTCGACGCCCTGTCGCAGCAGCTGAGGGTTCCCGCCGCTCATATCGAGCAGCTGCGCGGTATCGACGACGAGATCCTCGGCCTGATCCCGGCGCGCATCGCGCTCCGCTGCCAGGCGGTTCCCTTTCTCGCCTCCAATACCGACCTCCTGGTCGCGACTCTGGACGTCCGCGATCTGGGACTCCTCGACGAGCTGGCCTTCTGCTCCAATCGTCGCATCCGGCCCCACATCGCCAACGAGGTGAGGATTTTCGAAGCCCTCGAGAAGTACTACGGGCACGAGATCCCTCCGCGCTTCGGGCATCTGCTCGACCGCCTCAATCGCTCCCGCTACATGTGGGACGAAAGCGCCAAGATCCTGCTCGGTGCTTCCGCCGAGGAGCCGGTGCAGTGGCAGGGTCTCGAAGCGCTCGAAGCGGGATGGGCCGAGGAGAAACGCCTGATCCGTCCCGCGGCCAGTCGCTCCAACCGAGCCCCCGGCCGCCCCTCGACTCCGGCCCCCACGAGCAGCCCGGCCCAGGCTTCGGCCGCTCCGGTGGCACCGTCTCCTCCCGTGGCGGAAGCGGCAGCGGCCGTAGCGACGATGCCGCAGGTGCCTCCCCCCTCCTCTTCCCCCACTGAGCTCCTCCAGGCCGACAACCTGGCCCGGGTCTCCGAGCCCTTCCCGACACCTACCCAGCCGAGCCGCTCGACGCTCGGCCTCGAAGAGGTCGATGCACAGCTCGCCCGAGAGCCCGATCGCCAGAAGATCGGTGAGATCCTGCTCACCTACCTGGGGCAGACCTTCAGCCGCTGCGCGGTGCTGACGGTACGCAAGAATCTGGTCAAGGGTTGGCTGGCCCGAGGAGAGGGTTTCGACATTCGGCAGTTCCAGGCCCTCGAGCTTCCACTCGATCAGCCGTCGGCTCTGCTCAATCTGAAGAAGGGCAGCAACCTCTTCGTCGGCCCGCTGGCTCCGATGCCCTCCCACCGGCAGCTGGCCAAGGTGTGGGGAGGTGATCTGCCGACGGACTGTGTGTTGATCCCGCTACGAATTCGAGAACGTTTGGTCTGTGTGTTGTACGGGGATTGTGGGGACAGAGGGTTGGGCAGTGTGGATCTCGAGTCCCTCAGACGACTGGCAGAGAAAGCATCTCATGCGCTCGAGCTCTGCATTCTGCGCAAAAAGTTACAAAGGCTGTGAGGAGCAATGATCAAAGCTGACATCGTCAACAGAGTAGCTGAAGTGTCCGAGGTCCCGCGGGTCAAGGCGGCCCAGGCCGTGGACACGATTTTCGGTGCGATGAAAGAAGCCTTGCGGTCGGGAAAGCGCATCGAGCTGCGCGGCTTCGGCGTATTCCAGGTGAGGGACCGGAAGAAGGGTGTGGGCCGGAATCCCAAGACCGGCGTCGAGGTTCCGATCACTCCCGGCAAGACGGTGCGATTCAAACCCGGGAAGGAGCTCCGCAACCTCTGATACCTCGTTCTTCCCTCCATCTACTTCGAGCCCGAGCCGACCGGCTCGGGCTTTTGCGTTGATGAGGTGGCCCGTTGAGAAGAAGGGGTCGATTGAGTGCCTCGAGCTACTATTTGATTGCTTTTGGCAATGAAATGCCGCATACTCTTGGGAGAGGCGCACTTCATGAATCGAGGTAGCACATGGAATCGTCGTCCACGACTTCCCCCCGACCCGAGCAGATCGCGGCCGTCCGAAGATTCAACCGGATGTACACCCAGCAGATCGCTCTGCTCGCCGACCAGGTTCTCGGGGGGCCTCTCTCCCTTCCCGAAGCGAGAGTCCTCTTCGAAATCGCGGCTCCGGCGGCCGCTCCGTCCGCCAGCGAGATCACTCGTGCCCTGGGCCTCGACCCTGGTTATGTCAGCCGCCTCGTGGGACGCCTCGTCGCCCAGGGCCTGGTTCGAAGGAGGCCCTCCGCAGAAGACGCACGAAAGAGTCTCCTGGAGCTGACGGCGGAGGGGAGATCCGTCTTCGACAGCCTCGGTCGACGCTCGGATCGCGAGGTTGGTCGCCTTCTCCAACGCCTGCATCCTCCTCAGCGACGCCGCCTCGTCGGCGCCATGGGCACGATCGAGTCGATCCTCGAGCCCTCGCCGGCCCGGCCTCCGTGTGTGCTCCGGGAGCCGGGCCCGGGTGACCTGGGCCTGGTGATCGCCCGCCATGGGGCGCTCTATGCCGAAGGCTGGGGTTTCGACCAGGGATTCGAGACCCTGGTGGCCGAGATCACCGCTGAGTTCGCGCGCTCCCACGACCCCTGCCGGGAGCGCCTGTGGATCGCCGAGGTCGGGGGGGCGTTCGCCGGCTCGGTGATGATCGTCCGCGAGAACGACACCACTGCTCGATTGCGTCTCTTCCTGGTCGAGCCGGAGCATCGCGGCTGCGGCGTCGGCAAGCTGCTCCTCGAGGAATGCTTGCGCTTCTCTCGCGCACAGGGCTATCACCGGGTCGTCCTCACCACCGTCGACCTTCTCGAGGCCGCCCACCATCTCTACACCCGGGCCGGCTTCCGCATCGTCGAGAGCACCCCCGTCGAGCAGTGGAGCCGGAAGATGCACCAGGAGGAGTGGCAGCTCGACTGGCTCGAAGAGCCTTCTTGAAAGGTCGAACGCCCGAGACTGCCCGAAGACAGACTCGCCCGAGGGCGATCGTGGAAGCAGGATTGCCAAATGACTGACCAGTCAGTTACACTCTTCGGATGAAGCCAATCACGCGGGCCAGGAGTGAACAAGCCAAGGACAAACGACGCCGGGCGCTGCTCGCCGCCGCCCTGGAAGAATTCTTCGCCAGGGGTTTCACTGCGGCCAGAATGGAGGATGTCGCCCGTCGTGCCGGCCTCTCGAAGGGGACCCTCTATCTCTACGTCGACTCGAAGCAGGAGCTCTTCGTCGAGCTGATCCGCACCATCGCGATGCCCAAGGTCGAGCGAATCGAGCAGATCGCCGACTCCATCGAGAACTCCCACGAAGCCATCCGCACGATTCTCGCCGTCGCGGCGGTGATGGTGCGCGAGTCGCCTTTGCCGAGGGTCGTCAAGGTGCTGATCGCGGAATCCGGCGCCTTTCCCGAAGTGGTCCGTTCTTATCGCGAGCAAGTGCTCGATCGGGTCTTCGCCGCCCTGGCGAGAATCCTCGAACGAGGCCGGGCTGCCGGCGAGCTGAAGATTCGAAATGCGGATCTGGCGGTGCGGCTTGTCGTTGCCCCCATCATTTTCTCTGCCATCTGGAGAGTCGTTTTCGAGACCGGGGACGAAGACCGGCTGGACCTCGAGAGCCTGTACCAGCTCCACGCCGACACTCTGCTCCACGGCCTGTCGGCGACCGACCCGCGAGGATCGAATCCATGAGCGCCACGCCTTCGCAGAGACGCCCTACCCTGCCGATCTCCGTGGTGGCAGGTCTCGCGTCGAGCTTGCTCTTCGCCTGCCCGGGCCAGGATCCGGACGGGACGAGAACCGGCCTCTACACCGGCTACGTGGAGGCACGATGGTTACACATCGCCGCTCCTTCCGCCGGCTGGATCACCCGGTCGCATGTACGTGAAGGAGACTCGGTCGAGGTCGGGGATCCGCTGTTCGAGCTGGAAGCCGAGCTGCAAGACGCCCAGCTGGAGGAGGCCGCCAGACGTCTCGGGCAGTTCGAGGCGGAGGCTCGAGATTTGTCGACAGGAGCGCGCGAGGAAGAGATCGAGCCTCTGGAAGGGCAGCTGGCAGAGGCCCGGGCCAATCGCGATCTGGCGGCGCTGGAACGAAGGCGATCGGGCACCCTGGCTGCTCAGGGCGTAGTTTCCCAAGACGCGGCCGATCGAGCGATTGCCGAGCACGAGGTGGCCGAGGCCAGGGTGCGGACTCTGGAAGCCGACATTGCCGCGGCCCGCCTCTCCGGGCGCAGAGCGGCCCGCGATGCGGCTCTCGCCACCGCAGAAGCTGCAGAAGCCGCGGTTCGCCAGGCCCGATGGCACCGGGACGAACGACGGGTGAGAGCCCGAGCGACGGGTCGGGTCGAAGAGATCTTCTACCACCCGGGGGAATTCGTTCCGGCTGCGTCCCCGGTCCTCTCCGTGCAGCCGGAAGACGCCCTGGAGATCCACTTCTTCGTACCGCAGAAGGATCTCTCCAGGGTGGCACCGGGCACGGAGGTACAGGTCTCGATCGACGGCCACTCCGGCCCCATTTCCGCACGGGTGGTCCATGTCGCGAGCCAGGCCGAGTTCACGCCGCCAGTCATCTACAGCGTCGAGTCGCGCGAGAAGCTGGTCTTCCTGGTCAAAGCCTCCGTAGGAGACTCGCCGGGATCCCCGGCGCTGCGAGCCGGGCAACCGGTGGATGTGCGACTGCCGTGACCGAGCTGGCCATCGACGTCCGCGGCCTGGTCAAGTGTTTCGGCGACAAGATCGCTGTCGACGGGGTCGACATCCAGATGCCGCGTGGCGAGGTCTGGGGTTTCCTCGGGCCCAATGGCTCGGGCAAGACGACCACGATCCGGATGATCTGCGGACTGCTCCGGCCCACCGCCGGGGAAGGACGTTGCCTCGGGTACGACATCCGGGAGCAGGCCACAAGGATCAAACACCTGACCGGCTATATGACGCAGAAGTTTTCCTTCTGGAGCGACCTGACCATCCGAGAGAATCTCGAGTTCGTGGCACGACTCTATCGCCTGCCGAACCTTCGCACGGTGGTCGACCGGACGCTGGAGAGCCTCGGTCTGACCCAGCGCCAGAAGCAGACGGCCGGAGCGCTTTCCGGTGGCTGGAAGCAGCGGCTGGCCCTGGCGGCGGTGACCATGCACCAGCCCCGTCTCCTGCTCCTCGACGAACCCACGGCAGGGGTGGATCCCCAGGCGCGGCGGGACTTCTGGGACGAGATCCACCGTCTGTCCTCTCTCGGCTTGACGGTCCTGGTCTCCACCCACTACATGGACGAAGCCGAGCGCTGCGACCAAATCGTGTACCTGGCACACGGGCGAAAGGTGACCCAGGGGAGCGTGTCGCAGATCATCGATGAATCGGGGCTGGTGACCTTCGCCACTCGGGGCGTCGGCGCACGGGATTGGATCGAGCCGCTCCGAAAGCAGCCCGGGGTCGAGCACGCTTCCTATTTCGGAGCGGCGGTCCATCTGAGCGGCCGAGACCGCGACACTCTCCTACGTGCCATCGAGCATGTCGGTGGAGACCTCCAGTGGTCCGAGGTCGAGCCGAGTCTCGAAGACACCTTCATCGCTCTGATGGGACGCGCCGGCCACGATACCCGTCAACGGATCGTCGGATCACGGGAATGAAGAGATGGTAGAGAGGAAGACTCGGGCGATGGGCCGACTCGACGTGGCGGGTACCCTGGCTCGTATCTACGCCGTCTTCGCCAAGGAGCTGGTGCAGATGAAGCGGGATCGCCTGACCTTCGCCATGATGTTGGCGATCCCGGTGCTGCAGCTGATCTTGTTCGGATTCGCGATCAACAACGACCCGAAACACCTGCCGACGGCCGTCCATACCGAGGAGCAGAGTCCCGTCATCCGCACACTGCTCACCGCCCTCGAGACCTCGACGTACTACGACCTGGTCTCTCGAAGCGCCGACCCGAGGGAGTCCGAACGGCTCCTGGCTCGCGGTGAGGTCGCATTCGTGGTTTCGTTCCCCGTCGGCTTCACCGCGAGCCTGTTGCGTGGAGACCGGCCGCAGCTCCTGATCGAAGCCGACGCATCCGACCCCGCCGCAGCCTCCAACGCCACCGCGCGAGCCCAGACCCTCGTCGACCAGGCCCTTCGTCACGAGCTGACCGGGCCGCTGGCGGGGCTTGCTGCCGATCCCTCGCCGGTCGAGGTGATCGTCCACTCCCGTTACAATCCGGAAGGGATCACCCAGTACAACATCGTCCCAGGTCTTCTCGGCGTGATCCTGACGATGACCTGCGTCATGATCACCGCCATCGCCATGACTCGCGAGGTCGAGCGCGGCACGATGGAGAACCTGCTGGCGATGCCGGTCACCCCCCTCGAGGTGATGATCGGAAAGATCACGCCCTACCTCGGCGTCGGAGCGATCCAGACCGCGATCATTCTGGCTGCGGCCCACCTCCTCTTCGGAGTCCCGTTCGTGGGCTCGCTGCAGCTGCTGTTGGTGGGAGTCGCGCTGTTCCTGATCGCCAACCTGGCCCTGGGATTCACTTTTTCGACCGTTGCCCGCTCGCAAATGCAGGCCATGCAACTCACGTTCTTCTTCTTTCTCCCGTCGATTCTCCTCTCCGGCTTCATGTTCCCCTTTCGAGGCATGCCGGCCTGGGCCCAGTCCCTCGGCGAGCTACTGCCCCTGACACATTTCTTGCGAGTCGTACGGGGAGTGATGCTGAAGGGCGCGGATCTCGGCGACATCGACGTCGAGCTCGGCGCCATCGCGCTCTTCACCTTCGCGATCGGTACGGTCGCCATGCTCCGCTACCAGCGGACTCTCGACTGAGCGGCCCGATCAGAATCCATCGAGCCCGTGGCGCTTCCGGGCCGGAAGCGTCAGCACCACGACCGTTGACCTGGCCTCCTCCGGCTCTATACACTTCGCCTTCCGCTCGAACAGGCCGGAGTGGCGGAACGGTAGACGCGACGGATTCAAAATCCGTTGTCCGAAAGGGCGTGTGGGTTCGACTCCCTCCTCCGGCACCAGCTCCCGAGCTCCCTTCGATCCCGCCTCCAGGATTCGAGCTCTCCCAGGGTCGAACGAGCTCGCCCCTCTGGTAAGCTCGGAAGATGAGCCAGAACGAAATCCACGACATCTTGGCCCAGCTGCGGGCGGAGGTCGCCGACGACACTTCCCCGGAAGCGAAGCCTCGCCTGCTCCGCCTGATCGCCGATCTCGAAGGGCATCTCGAGGCCGAGGAGTCGGGCTCCGAGAGCCCGTTCTCCTTCGATCATCTGCGGCAGCTCGCGGAAGACTTCGAGGTCGAGCATCCACGGATCACCAGCCTCGTCCATCGGATCTCGGTCACCCTGAGCAACATGGGCGTGTGATCAGAGGCCGAGCACCTCGACGCCCTGCTCGAACACGATGTCGACCGGGATGCCGGCCGATTCCAGGCGGTCGAGATCGGCCCGCAGGGTCTCCCCTTCCTGCCCGTACTGCTGCACGAAGGCGTCGACGGCGGCGTAGTCTCCATCTCCCTGCAGGGTGAGGATCTTCTCCGAGAGGGCGTCGACGGCAGCCGCCATCTTCTCGGCATCGACCCGGTAGACGCCGCTGGCCTCGTCGCGGCTGAATGCTCCCATCTCGGCGAAGAAGTTGAACCGGATCAGGTTGGCGCGGCCGTGAGCGCTGGCCGAGCCGAATCGGATCGAACGGAAGATACTCGCCAGGAACGTGGTGTAGTTGTCCATCAGGTCCGCTTCGCCGAGCTCCTCCTGTGCATCGAGTGAGGTGATCATGTAGAGGCCGAGCACGTCGGCCTTGCCCTCTTCCAGGGCCGAGGCATGGTTCTGCAACGCCTGGCGAACCGTACCGTTGCCGGTGATCGTGTTCTTGATGCCGAGACCATGGGCCACCTCGTGGAACATGGTGTTGGCGAAGAAGGCGTCGAAGGTGATGTGGCTCCGCTGCTCTTCGGCGATCAAGGTCTCCGAGATCGGCACCAGGATCTTGTCGAATTTCGCCCGCATGGCGTTCTTGAGCTGCAGGCGCCGGCTTCCCTTGCGCGCCTGGACCTCTTCGTCGTTGGGTAGATTGATGGCGATGGTCTTGGAGCCGGCGTTGCAGTCGCCCGCGTAGTACACGACATCGTAGGCGTTGAGGTCGGAGTCGCTACCCGCCTCTTCTTGTTTGTAGGCGTCGGCCACCGGCAGGCCCTTCTGCAGGTCGGGCAGGAAATCGGCATAACGCGCCAGGCGAGCGCTCCACTCCTGATCTTTGATCAACACATACCCTTCGCTCGCGGCCTTGAAGCCGAAGAGCTGGTCTTCGTAGGTTTCGATCGGCCCGATCACCACGTCGATGGGGTTGGTCTTCATGTCCATCCACGCCAGGTCGCTCTCGAAGTAGTCGTCTTCGAGCAGGGCCTTCGAGCGCAGCTCGAGGTATTTCTTCAGCCCCTCATCTTCCGCCAGCTTCGCGGCCTGGGCCAGGAGCTCCGAGGCGCGGCGGTAGGGTTCGGCATAGGCCTCGCTGTACGGAGTGGTGGTGAGACCACCCTCCTCGTCGCGTTCCACGACCCAGTAGAGACCCCGGAGCTTCTCACCGAGCTCGGAATCGGCCTCGGCGGCGGCTTCCAGCTCGTCCTTGGTCATATCCTCGGGATAGAAATTGGCACCGGCAGGTTTCGGCCCCACACCCTCGACGAAGGGCTCGTTGTCCTCGAGGCGATCCCACGGCCCGTAGTTGATCTCCGCGTACCGGCGATAGGCATCGTCCTCGAGGGAGGCGAGCAGGGCTTCCTTGTCGCCATAGGCCTGTTGCCAGAAAGCATCGTCCATGGCCTGGGACGCCTGGATCAACAGCGGAATCATCTGTTTCTGGGCCTCGCTGAGGCCGCTGAGATCGGCGGTCAGCTTCACCGTGGTGTATTTCGCCAGGCGGCGATCGATCTCGCGGGTCTCCGCCTCATCGGCGGCTGCCCCGGCCTCGGTTGCCGGCTCCTCGGCCGGCTGGCAGGCCCAGCCCACCACACAGAACGAGAGAATCAAGGAAGCGCTCAGGATTCGTTTCATGGTGTCCTCGTCGAGAATTCGCCCGGCCAGCGCCGGAAGCATGGATCGAAACAGGGATGTCGTTTCGAGCTTAATCGAGGTGCCGGGCCCAGTCCAGCCGGCCCGAAACCTCCGGAGCGCGCTTCAGCGCTCCGAAGAAAGCACCGAAGAGACCGCCTCGACGACCTCGAGGCTCTCTCCGGGGCGCAGGGTGCGAGGATCGATCCACACCGCGCCGTCCTTGATGCGGGTGAAGACGGGGACCGGGCGCAGGCGCAGGCTGCGGGCCAGGGCCTCGACGGAGAGGCCGCTCCTCGGAGTCACCGCGACACAGGTGGTCTCCAGAGGAATGGCCGGCAGGGTGCCGCTGCCCATTTCGCTGGTGGCGGGTACGGTTTCGACGATCGCTCCCTTGCCGAGCTGCTCCCGCAGGCGATCGGCGAGGATCCGCGCACGACCGGCGAGCTCGTCGGCGGAGAGTGCCAACATTCCGAGGGTGGGGATCGATTCTTCCAGGCGGCTGGGCTCGAAATATTGCTTGAGAGCGGTTTCGAGCGCGATGCAGGAGAGCTTGTCGATGCGCAGAGCTCGTGCCAGGGGATTCTTCCGCGCCTTCTCCACCCACTCCCGGCGACCGACGATGATCCCCGCCTGGCAGGCACCGATCAGCTTGTCGCCGGAGAAGCAGGCGACATCGGCTCCCGCTGCCAGGCTCGCCGCCACCGGCGGCTCGTCGGCCACCGGCCACTGCTCGGGCGGCACCAGACAGCCCGAGCCGAGGTCGTGCATCACCGGCACCCCGGTCTTGCGGCCGACCGCCACCAGCTCCTCGATGCCCGGATGGGCGGTGAAGCCCACCAGACGATAGTTGCTCGTATGGACCAGCATCACGGCGGCCACGGTTTCATCGACGGCTCGCTCGTAGTCGGCGGGATACGAGCGATTGGTGGTTCCGACCTCCACCAGGCGGCAACCGCTGGCTTCCATCACGTCGGGCATGCGAAACGAGCCGCCGATCTCCACCATCTGCGAGCGCGACACCACCACTCCCCGCCCCGCCGCCAGGGTGTTGAGCAGCAGAATGGTGGCCGCGGCGTTGTTGTTCACCACCAGGGCGGCCTCGGCTCCGGTGAGATGACAGAGCAGGTCTTCGACGAATGCATCCCGCCGACGCCTTTTCCCGGCCTCCGGGTCGACCTCCAGGAGCACATAACCGCTGGCCTGATCGATGGCCCGGAGCACACTCTCCGGCAGGACCGCCCGGCCCAAGCCGGAATGCAGGACGATCCCGGTGCCGTTGATCACCCGGCAGGTCGACGACCCTCCGTCCCAGCGCTCGAGAGCCCGTTCCGCAGCCTCCACCACCGAGTCCGGGCTCGGCCCGGGGGCCTCTAGCGCGTCGAGGATCTCGCGCCGCCTCCGGTCCAGCACGCGGCGCACCAGGAAGGTCAGCAGCTCGCTGTCGGCCTCCCGCGCCCGGTCCGAACGTCGCCGCAGGGACTCGACCACGACTCCCACCGCGGGCAGGGCACGCAGAGCCTCTCGCTGCGCGGGATCGGGGCTCACGGATCGGCTCAAGCCTCACCTCCCGCCAGCCGCAGAGCCGCCAATGCCAGCGACCAGGTGCCCTCGGCCCGCTCGGCGAGCACCGGTCGGACGGACTCCAGGGCCTGGCGCGCCCGCTGGCCCCAGGGCTCGGTACCGGCTCCGTGCCGGGCGAGCTCGTGGAAGCTCAGCACTGCCTGGCCGAAGGCCGAAGGCTGGGCACCGTCGAAGACATCCCGCGACCGCACCACGAGGTCGCGGCGGGCCGGCGCATTGAAGAATCCACTCTCGGGGTCGCCGAGGCGCTGCCATTGCTCTCGGGCCAGGTCTTCGGCCGCTTCGAGCCAGCGGTCTTCACCGGTCGCCTCGAAGAGCCCGAGCAGACCCCGGGACAAAAACGCGTAGTCTGCCAGCAGCGCGGGTCGAGAAGGCGAGCCCTCGCCCCAGCTACGCTGCAGGGTGCCGCCCGCCCGGGCGCCCGCCAGCAGGCTCGAGGCCGCTTCCCCGGCCCGCCGGACCAGGTCGGGGTCCGCGAGAGCCGTTCCCGCCGCCGCCAGGCCGGCGATGGCCAGGCCGTTGGCGGCCACGAAGCGCCGGGAATCGAGGGCCGGCCGCTCCCGGTCGCGCCGCCGGGCCAGCAGGGCATCGAGCATCGGCGCCTCTTCGCGGCGGAGCTGCTCGGTGGTCATCCGCCTTCGAGCGGCTTGCTCCCGCGGAGAACGCGGGCGGTGCAACACGTAGAAGTCTTCCTCGAAGCTCGGCTCGCCGTCGAACCCCAGGAGCGGCGCCAGGAAACCGGCATTCTCCGCGCCCACCGCCTCGACGATCTCCGCCAGCGACCAGATGTAGTAGGCCCCTTCGTGGCCGTGGCTGGAACCGTCGAGCCCCCGGGCAAAACCGCCCTCGGGCAGGAGTAGCTCCGAGAGCAGAAAGTCCGCCGTCTTGCGCACCACGGTCGCCAGCTCGGCGGTCGGCATCTGCTGTTGCCGGCGGGCGAAGATCTCGAGCAGCCATCCGTTGTCGGCGAGGGTTTTCTCGAAGCTCGGAATCCGCCAATCCGCTTCCCGGGAGTGCCGGTGGAAGCCCCCCCCGAGGTGATCGAAGATCCCGCCCCGGGACATGGCGTCGAGGGTGAGGTCGAGCATCCGGGCGGCCTTCTCGTGCCGTTCCGCCAGCTCCAGAAGGAGCAGGAGGTGCGCCGGGCGTGGAAACCGTGGGGCACCGCCGAAGCCGCCGTTCTCGGGGTCGAACGTGGCTTCCATGGCCTGGAGCGACCGGGCGGCGAGTGGCTCTCCCGTCACCGGCCGGGCCACCGCACCGGCGTCTGCCGAGGGCAGGCCTCCGAGGTAACGGCCCATGACCTCCACCAGCTCCCGGGCCTGCTCTTCTACATCTTCGCGCCGTTCGCGGAAGGCGTGGGCCATGCTCTCGACCACGGTGAGGAACCCGGGCGTCTCGGGACGATCGTCGGAAGGAAAATAGGTCCCCGCGAAATAGGGCCCGAGATCGGGGGTGAGAAACACCGTGTTGGGCCAGCCGCCACGATGGGTCAGAAGCTGGGTCGCCGCCATGTAGATCTCGTCGACCTCCGGGTGCTCCTCGCGGTCGAGCAGGATACAGACGAACTCCCGGTTCAGCCGCTCGGCCACCAGGCGATCGCCAAACGACTCCCGGGCCATGGTATGGCACCACTTGCAGGTCTGGTATCCGCTCGAGAGAAAGATCGGCTTGTTCTCCCGACGCGCGCGGTCGAGAGCCTCGTCGCCCCAGGGCCACCAACCCACCGGGTCGCCGGCCCGGGAGCGCAGATAGGTGCTGCTCTGCTCCCCCATCCGGTTGCGCGCCGTCTCGGCGGTCATCTGCGGCATCTCATTCCCAGATGGCGACGTCGAAACGGCCGCTGGCGTCGGCGGCGCCGCGGAACATTCCGACCGAGTTGAAGACCAGGGCGATGGAGCCGTCGTGCCCCACGGCGATCAGGCCCCCGTCGCCCTCGTTCAGCTTGCCGTGGATCACCTCCTTCGCCGCTTCCTCCACCCCGAGGCCCTGGTACTCCACCAGGGCCGACACATCGTGAGCCACGGTGTTGCGAATGAACTGCTCGCCGAAGCCGGTACACGAAATGGCGGCCGTGGCGTTCTTGGCGTAGGTCCCGGCGCCGATGATCGGCACGTCGCCCACCCGACCGTATCGTTTGTTGGTCATACCGCCGGTGGAAGTGGCGGCGGCGAGGTTGCCGGCCCGATCGAGGGCCACCGCACCCACCGTGCCGTGTTTGTCGTCCGAGGTCTCGCTCTCCCGCTCTCTCTCGAGCGCCTGCTGCCATTGCTGGTACCGCCGCTCGACATGGAAATACTCCGGATCGACCCGCTCCACCCCCATCTCGTTGGCGAAGACCTCGGCTCCCTCGCCCTGGAAGAAGACGTGGGGCGACTCGGTCATCACCTTGCGGGCCAGGGTGATGGGGTTCTTGACCGTTCTCAGGCCCGAGACCGACCCGCAGGAGAGGTCCCGACCGTCCATGATCGCGGCGTCGAGCTCGTGAGAGCCATCGTGGGTGAAAACCGCGCCCTTGCCGGCATTGAAGAGGGGCGAGTCCTCGAGGTGCCGCACCACACGCTCCACGACGTCGAGGCTGCTGTCGCCGGCTTCCAGGCCCTGGCGGCCGATCTCCAGGGCCTCGCGCAAAGTCTCGAAATAAGCCGCCTGCTCTTCCTCCGCCATGGTCTTGGGAATCACTCCCGCCCCTCCGTGAATGGCCAGGGCCCACTCGACGGGCGGCGGCGGCTCGGGCTCGGCCGCCTCCTGCTCACCCGGAGCTTCGCCTCCGGCACAGCCCACCAGGGCGAGCATTGCCAGGCCGAGCAACGTGATCACTGGTAATGGGGTCGACAGATTCATGACTCGTCTCCTGGATCGTTCTCCGTGTTCGGCTCGGGCCGCCATTCCATCAAGAAGTAGGGACCCTCGTCTCCGATTTTCCGAAACCCCAGGCGGTCGTACAGGCGCAGGGCCGGATTGAATTGCTCCACGTGGATGCGAACCGGCCGGCCGAGCTTTCGACCCTCCGCCAGCAGCTTCTCCAGGAGCGCGCGGCCGAGGCCTCCATTGCGATACTCGGGTAGCAGGGCGATATCGATCAGACGAATCTCGTCTTCCCGGCGGTCGATGTAGAGACGCCCTGCCCGGCGGCCCGCCTTGAGCACCAGCGAGAGCTCGGCGCTGGCGAACTGCTCCTGGTAGAACTTGTGCTGGGCCACGAACTGCTGGTCGAGAAAGAGTCTCTTCTCTGCATCGCTCCAGGTGGTCAGCGCCATCTCGTCCCACCGAGTGCTGTGGTAGAGCCGGTTGAGAAAGGGCTCGTCGGCCGGGCGGATTCTACGAAACGTGATGTCGGCCAGGGGATCGGCAGGCGATGCGGTCATGAAGGGTCCTCTGGACAGCGGATCTCGTCGGTGTTCTCTGCAAGAAACCTGGAGCTCGGCTATCCTCTCACGAGTTCAATCCTCGCCGCGAGGGCGGAAAATCGAGAGCTCTCCAGGGAGCGACTTTCGCTGAGCCGAATCTCTGACACGGCGAGGCCGATCAAAGCCTCTGGTATACTTTTTTCATAGAAATTGTCCTGTAGTCATCTCCTGAATCGGTGCCGGGCAGTTCCGATTCGCTCAACGATTTCACCGCAACGACTCACGCTCGCATCTTGCGATTTCCTGGCCGTCGAGCCATTGGTTTCGAGCAGAAGTCAACCGACGTCGTCATCCTCGAGGGCCGGACACCTAGGAACCTGCACCGGGATGTCGTCACCAATTCACCCGAGCAACGAGGAGACTCCGAATGTCGGAACCGTTCCTGGCCGAAGTTCGTATCGTCGGCTTCAATTTCGCCCCGAGGGGCTGGGCATTCTGTGATGGGCAGATCTTGCCGATCAACCAGAATCAGTCTCTCTATTCCCTTCTCGGCACGACCTACGGCGGCGACGGACGTACCACCTTTGCCTTGCCGGACCTGCGCGGCCGGACCCCGATGCATGTCGGCGCCAGCAACGGCACTTTCCACAATCTGGGGCAGAAGAGCGGCGAGGAGACTCACACCCTGAGCGGCGCTGAGATGCCCCAGCACGATCATGAGCTGATCGCCACGAACGCCCAGGCGAACAATCCCTCCCCCAAGGATCATCTCCCGGCCCAGGTCGCGGCGACTCTCGACTTCATCTACAGCTCGGGCTCCGACAATCTCGACGTCAACCTCGGCTCGACCACGGTGGCGAACGTGGGTGGTGGCCAGGCCCACAACAACATGCAGCCCTACCTCGCCGTCAATTTCTGCATCGCCCTGCGGGGCTTGTTCCCGTCCCGGAACTAGGAGGCTCTACCGATGTCCGAACCCTTTGTCGGTGAAATCCGAATGTTCGCGGGCAACTTTGCCCCCCGCGGCTGGGCCTTCTGTGATGGCCAGCTTCTCGCCGTGTCGCAGAACGACGCTCTCTTCTCTCTCCTCGGTACCATCTACGGTGGAGATGGACGCACCACCTTCGGCCTGCCCGATCTGCGCGGACGGATTCCGATCCATGCCGGAAGCGGCCCGGGGCTGAGCCCGCGCCGTCTCGGAGCCAAGGCGGGCTCCGAGAAAGAGACTCTGACCGTTAACCAGCTTCCTTCCCATCGCCACAACTGGAGAGCGACCTCCGCCACCGCGTCGAATCGTACGCCGGTCGACTCTTCCAGTCCTCGGGCGTACGCGCAGCCCACCTTCACGACGGTCTACACCGACAATCCGGGGGTGCTCGAGGGTTTCAATAGCTCCATGTCGAGCAAGGTCGGTGGCTCCCGTTCGCACTCCAACCTGATGCCCTTTCTCTGCATCCACTTCATCATCGCGCTGGTCGGGATCTACCCGTCCCGGAACTAGGGACAGGAGGAGAAGAGAATGTCCGAACCCTTTACCGCAGAAATCCGCATTTTTGCCGGCAACTTCGCGCCTCGAGGCTGGGCTTTTTGCAACGGCCAGTTGCTTCCGATCTCTCAGAACACGGCTCTGTTCTCCTTGATCGGAACCACCTATGGCGGCGACGGGCGCTCCACTACCGCCCTTCCCAACCTCGAGGGCAGGGTTCCGATGCACCCGGGCCGCGGCCCGGGCCTCACCAGCCGACGCCTGGGCCAGCGCGGTGGAACGGAGAGGATCACCCTCACCGAAGCACAGATGCCCAATCACAATCACACCCTCTTCGGCTCGAACAACAGCGCCAATCAGAGGAATCCCCAGAACCACACCCCCGCATTCGGCTCCGGGCGAGGAACCAACCTCTACTCCAACAGCTCGGCCAGTACCGGGACGTTCCGGGACCTCACCAATACCGGGGGCAGCCAGGCACACAACAACATCCAGCCCTTCCTGGCGATGAACTTCATCATTGCGCTGGTGGGCCTCTATCCGAGCCGTAGCTGACCCCCCTCTGATCTCTGCTCGAGAATGCGGCTTGCTCCTTTCCGAGCAAGCCGCATTGGTTTGCGCTGTTTCCAGGAGAATCCATGCCAGAGCCCACCTCCAGCGAACCGCGATACTTCAAGAGTGGAATTCCCGAAGGGCGATCGGGAAGCTGGAGAATCGAGACTTTCGAGGTCGAGCCCGTGCCGGCCGGGGCCGATCCCGACATCCCCGATTGGATGCTCTCACCTCCCGGGCGCTATACGCGGCTGAAAGACGACCACGTCGTCTTCATGACCGATCTGTACTACGAGTGGTACACCCAGAAGATCGCCATGCAGCAGGCACTGCGCCGCGGCGGGCATGTGTTGATCAGCGGCCTGGGCCTGGGAATGGTGGTGGAATCCATCCTCCGCGCTCCCGACGGCCCGGTCGAGAAAATCACCGTGCTCGAGCTCTCGGCCGACGTCATGACGCTCTGCGGCTCGTACCTCGAGCGGCAATTCTCCGATCGCCTCGAGATCCTGCAGGCCGACGTCTATGCGTGGCAGCCCCCAGCCGGCCAGCATTATTCCGTGGTCTGGCACGACATCTGGCCCAATCCCCAGGCTCCGGAGGTCGAAGGCGAGATGATCCGGCTCGAAGAACGCTACGGCCACCGGTGCAACTGGCACGGCAGCTGGCCACAGGAATACCTGTGGCTCTCCGAAAACGAGCCCTGGAACCGCGACGGCTGAGAGGGTCGGCTCCGGGGCCGAGCCCCACGCCGGCTCTCCGCGTCCGATAGGACGCTTTTCACAACGAGGGATTTCAGCCCCTCGATTCGCCCCTCGATTCGTTGGCCTCGAGGGGCTCTTTCCTCGAACGAGGCCCCGAGCCTACGGGATCACGATCACCGGCAGGGTCGGCGCCGTACCCACCGCGGTGATGGTGCCCTGGGTCGGGACCGCCGGGGGATCCGTGGCGGGATTGCTGCCGCCACCGGTATTGCCGTTGTCGTCGACGATGGTCGCCGCTACGTTCGAGGCCGACGCTCCGCGGAAGAGGTTGAAGGTGCCGTTGAACTGCTTCAGGCTGTAGCCCTCGGGCGCCGTGTTGTTCAACAGGTGCAGATCGATCCGGTTGCCGCCATTGTCGGCCTGGACCTCCACTTCGATCGAGCGCCGCCGATCCGCCGGGGTGAACACGATGTCGTGCTGCGGCAGATCCTCGTTGCGGACCGTGAGATCGAGGGATCCACCGGCCAATACGTTCACCAGGAACGGATTGAAGGGTGACTGCGAGGGCCCCCCGAGGTCGTCGGTGGCGCTGCCCACCATGCCGTCGATGAAGGTGTTGTTCTCGAACAGCACCGCGGCACTGTTGTTGCCGTCGGCCCGGATCTGCACCGGCGCATCCCAGGGCAGCTGGAAGGTATTGCCACTCACCCGGACCTGGGAGTCTCCGCCGTTGAGGCCCAGGGAGAGCTGCCCCAGGCCACCCGCGGCCCGCATGACCTGGTCGAAGAGATTGTTCGACACGATGCCGTCGAGGGTTCCGTCTCCCGACGCCAGGGCCACTCCTCCCTGCGGGAAGTTGAAAACGAAATTGCCAGGGGGCTGCTGCGGGGTGGTGTGGTCGGTGACCCGGAAGGTGTTGTGCGAGATCACGGTGTCGATATCGCCGGTGTGCGGGCTCATTCCACCTTCCTGTCCCAGCACCACGATCGAGGCCGTGAAGTTGTTGAGGAAGAAGTTGCCGAGAGCGGCGCTCGATTCCGCCGGGTCACCGATCCGCACGACCATGTCGTGGGAGCCGCTGGCCGTGAAGTCGAGCCCCCGGCGCCCCACGTTGGGCGTCGGGCCGCTGTTGAACTCCTTGTAGAGGTCTTCGAACCGGCTGCGCTGCACCGTGATGTCGAGCGTTCCGGCACCGGCCGGGCTGCCGAGCAGGATCGCTCCGGCACCGAGATGGAAGCGACTGTTGTCCACCCGCACGATGCCGGTCATGCCGATGATCCGGACCATCGACTCGTCGCCGTCGTCGCCACGGTTCGCCACGTGGAACCGGTTGGTGTTCTCGAGCAGGCTATTGCGGATCTCGAGCCCGTTGAAGCTGGTGGCGGAAATGCCGTCGGCGAAGATCGAGCCGTTGATCGCGTTGTCGCTCACCCGGCGGATGGTGACGCTGTCGAGGGTGAGGCCTCCGGTGAAGCTCTGGGCATGGATGCCGTCGCGAGCGCTGCGGGTGCCGATGGCGTCGCCACCGTCGCCCGAATCACCGATGTCCTCGATGATCATGTTCTGCAGGTGCACCCGCCCCCCCACGGTATCGATGGTCACGGCGTCCACGTCCGTGAAGTTCTCCAGTGTGCCGCCGCTGCCGTTGCCGCCGAATATGCCGATAGGGCTGGTCGAGCCATCACCGGTGACCCGGAAGTCGCCGATCGCGCCGGTGGTGGCGAGAATGATGCCGACGTCGTCGGAAACCGGCGAAGCCTGATCGACCGAGATCGAGCGGAAGGTCACGTGACCAACACCGATGGTGGTGCCATCGATCCGGACCGCGGTGGTCTCGAGCGGCGAGTCGGCACCGATCTCGTTGCTCACCGCTGCTCCTGCCGCACAGTCGATGGTGGCACATACGTTCACCGTACCGGCATTCAGCGCCCGGAAGGCACTGGTGCCGCCGGTATCGAGATCGAGCCCACCACGGAAGGTGGTGGCTCCGGCAGCGAAATTCTGCAGCAGGATGCCGCTGCCCTCGTCGTCGATCAGGCCGCCGAAGACCACTTCGCCACCGGTTCGACGTTCCACCCGCACCGAGCTCGCCACCGTGTTGGTGATCGTCCCGAGGTAGGTGATCGGGTTGCCGCCGCCGCTGCCTACCGTGTTGGTGCCCACCTGGAACGCATTGCCCGACACTCCGGTGATCGACGAGGTGTTGTCGAACAAGAAGGTCGAGGTGGAATTGCGGATCTCCACACCGTTGGCTGCAAAGTCTGGATTTGCCACGTTCGACACCGTGATCGGGGTCTCGAGGCTGCCGCCGCCGACCCCGTCGAAGATCAGGGCCGGGTTGCTCTCCCCGGTGTTGTCGACCTGCAGGGAGCTGAAGCGGTTGCTGCCCGCCACGAGATCGGTGTTGATCCAGCAGACTCCCGTACCCCCGACCACATCGAGGGTATTGCCCGCGCCGAGCAGACCGATCACCCCGCCGTTGCTGGCAAAGAAGGCCGTCGAAGCGGCCAGGCTCTTGGAGCCGTCGGGATCCTTGGGACCGAAGAGCCCTCCTCCGAGGTCGACGGTGAGGTCGAGGTCGCCGAACATCTTGGTTCCGGGACTGTCGACGAAGCTCACCGCGGTGCCCGCGCCCGCCGAGACGCCGACACTCGTGAACGTGGCGTCGACCGTGGTGCCGTTCACCACGATGGCGCGACCGGTGGTGGCGTCGACGGTGTTGGTGCCGCTGGTGGCGGTCACGTTGCCTCCGCCGGTGACGTTGAAGGCGGTGCCGGAGGTGGTGTCGAGGTCGAATCCACCCGTAAACATTACATTGGCGCCGCCGTTGCTCGTAAGGGTGACCGCGTCGTTGGCACCGGTCGCCAGGTTGAGACCGCCCGAGAAGCGCAGTGTTCCGGCGGCATTGCCGCTCACCAACACGCCGGTGCCGGTGTTGGCGGCGAGGTCTCCGATCACCCCAGAGAAGGTGACGTTGCCCGCTCCCCCGGGCCGGCTCTCGACCACCACCGAGCGACCGGCGGTGTTGTCGATGGTGCCGGCATATGTGACGCCGACCGTACCGCCGTCGATATGGAAGGCGGTGGTCGCGTCGTTGCTGTTGATGTTGCCGCTCTGGATGATCACCGTTCCGACGAGGTCCGCCAGCCGGACACCGGCTCCCGCCCCGCTGGACGTGACGTTGGTGAAGGTCGTGCTCACCACGGCCGGATCCATGTCGAGGGCCAGGCCGGCCGTGGTCGAGACCGTGCCGGCGTTGATGGTGAGCCCGAAGTCGGCGGGAAGCGATGTCGCATTGTTCAGCACGAGGCCGGTGCCGCCGTTGTTGAAGATGTCGAGTTGGTCGAAATCGATGGAGCCCAGCACATCGACCAGGACCAGACCGTCGCCCTGGACCTCGTTGCCGCCGCCGGCCGCGCCGATCGCCGTGTTTCCGCTGAGCACGGTCTGGTTGCCGACCGTACCGGCATCGGAGTCGAAGATCGTCGATTCCACGAAGATGCCGGAGCCATCGTTGTTGCTCCCCACGGTGTTCCCGGCGAGCTGGCGGACGGTCAGGACTCCGGCTCCGCCCTCTCCACCGACCAGCGCCAACCCGGCACCGGCGCCGCCCGTCGACTCGTGGTCGTTCCGGTTGTAGACCAGATCGAGGTTTCCGTCCGTGGCGAGGATCGCCGTCGCGTCGCTGGCCGCGGCAAAGGAGCTGTCCTCCACCGTCAACAAGGCGCTGCCGGTGCTGTCCTGATCCACCCGCAAGCCGGAGAAGACTCCGGACGTACCGGCGTTGCTGTTGCGGATCGTGGCGCCGACACTGTTGGCACCCGAGCTGAGCACGTGGATCCCGTGACCACCGACGGCCTGGACCGTGAGATCCCGGATCTCGACTCCGGCGACGTCGCTCACCGTGACACCGTTGCCGGCGCCATGACCGATGACCGGCTGATCGGTGGCGGGCACGCCGGTCGAGGCCGGCGGGTTCGGGGTCTGGATCACCACTCCACCGATCGTCGTGGTGGCGGTGGCATGGCCGAGCAGAACCTGGTCGGTCTTGAGGGTGATCCCCAGGTTCTGGTTCGCGGTGGTGCCATCGCCCTCGAAGACGAAGATGTGCTCGTCGACCGCCGAGACGGCCTCGGCATCGTCCATCATCGCGTCGGCGTCGCTCAGCTCATCGAGCGGATCCGACGAGCGCCCATCGCCCCCGGCGGGATTGAGGATCTCGCCCGCGGCGTCGTTGTGCACGAACCACACCAGCTCGTCGACGATGGTGATCGTCACCGTCGCCGTGGTGGTGTCGGTGCCGTCGCTGACGGTGTAGGTGAAGGTGTCGGCCACGCCCCGCAGGTTGAGCGGCGGCAGGTAGACGAAGCTGCCGTCGGCCTCGAGCACCACGTTGCCATCACCCATGGGCGCCATGGCCGAGTCACCGGTCAGCGGCGGGGATCCGAGGGTGCCGTTGAGGCCGACCACGGTGAGGGGCGAGCCCTCCTCTCCGTCGCTGTCGTTGTCGAGCACACCCGCGGCGACCTCGACCCGAGCGAGGCTCGTGGGCACCGCGCCACCCGCGGCGATCTCCACGTGACCCACCGTGGTGTAGGCGTCGGCCCCGGCGCTGGGCGGCTCGTTGTCGTCGGCCACGTTCACCGTGGCGGTATCACTGCCCGGATCACTGCCGTCGGTCACCGTGAACATCACCGTACGGACGGCGTTCGACGGATCCACCAGGTCGGTATTGCGATACGTCACGGTGCGCAGAACCGCCTGGTAGTCGGCCGGTGAAGCGTTGCCGGTGAGGGTGAGCACTCCGGTGCCTCCGTTGTAGAGGCTGGTGATGCCGAGCATGTCGGTCGCCGCGAGCACGTCTTCCGCGGCATCGAAGCCAGCGGTGATCGCCACCGTGCCGCCGGTGAGGGTGGCACTGTCGGGATCGACGACCGTCAGGGCGCCGTCGATCACCGAGGCGGGATCGGCCTCGGTATAGCCGAGGATGCCGCCGGCAGTGACCATCGGACCGTCGTTCACCGCCACAACCGATACGGTCGAGGTGGCCGTGTTGCTGGGTCCCGTGCCGTCGTTGGCGACGATCTCGACCTCTCGGAGCGGCAGCTCCGAAGGATCATCGGACGTGTTCTCGTAGGTCACCGACTGCAGCACCGCCTGGAAGTTGGCGACGGTATCGGGCCCGGTGAGACTGAGCACCGGAGCGACGTAGGACGCGACGATGCTCGTGCCGCCGGTGGCCGCAGCGAGGATCTCCTCGCCGGCATCGGTGAGATTGGTGATCGTCACCTGGGCAGAGTCGAGATTGATGTCGTTGGCGTCACTCACCGTGATGGTGGAAGCGACCGCCACCGGGCCGGCATCTTCGGTGAAGGTGGCGAGGAAGCTGGCCGGGGCCAGCACCGGCGCGGCATTGATCACCAGGATCGTCACCTGGCCATCGACGGTTTGGGGTACGGCATCACCATCGGAGAGGGTGTAACCGAAGGCGTCGACACCGAGGAATCCGGCGGGAGGCGTGTAGTCGAAGGTGCCGTCGGCATCGACGGTGACATTCGGCACGTCGCTCTGGAGACTCTGGGTATCGGCAGCGCTGACCGTCAGGGTGCCGGCCTCGGGATCGGGATCGATGTCGTTGCCCAGCAGACCCATGGCGGGGTCGCTGATCGAGAGCACCGTGTCGAGAATGGTCGAGTAGCCGTCGGGGCCGGCGATCGGGGTGCTGCGCACCGCGCCGCTGAGCGTCGTGTTGGGGTCGATCATGTCGCTGAGGTCGACACCCAACGCCTCGGCGCCATCGTTGGTGATGGTGATCCGGTAGCGGATCGAGCTGCCCGGGGTCACCGGGGTGTCCCCGATGCCGGTACCGGTGCCGGGGTCGAGGTCGTCTTTCTCCGCCACCAGGGCTGGCGGAATGACCGTGATCCCGTTCAGGGTACCCGACGTGTTGGTGGCCCGAAGGCGCACGACCACGGCCCCTACCGAGGAGAAGTCGGCTCCGCCGGAGCTGCCGACGTCCTCGAAGTCGGAGAACGAGAGAATCAGGTCGCCGCCGGTGCCCGCCACGGCGGCGGCGCGAGAGACGTTCCCGGCATCGGTGTAGACCTCGGTGAGGATCTCGAAGGCCCCGGAGACCATGCCGAAGGAGAGCAGGAAACCGCTGTTGAGCCCGCCGTCGGTCAGATCGAGACCGCCGAGGCCATCGGGATCGAGGGCGATGCTCGCATCGGCGCCGTCCCAGAACAGGGCGACCTCGCCCCGGGTGCTCTCCGGAATGTCGATGTCGATCGCTCCTCCGCTCACCGCGGCGCTGACCGGAGGTCCGCCCACCAGGTCGCCGCCCACCGGGAAAGCGATCCGCTCTACCCGGACATCGCGCTCGGTGCCGATCATGTTCGCGGCCGCCCCTTCGGTGGTGAAGACCTCGCGCGTCGGAGGGGCTTCCTGGAGCGCCATGTCATCGGCGAACGCATCGATGGTCACCTCGGCTCCGGTGGCGGGCCACGCCGCCAGGAGGCCGAGCGCCAGCAGAGCCGCGGGGAGAGTCCCTTTCCCGGCCAGCACCCTCTTCTCCATCTCGATCGTTCCTCGGTGTTGCATCAGCACGTCTCCCTACCCGACTCCGAAACCGACCGGCGGACCCTCGCCTCGGCTCGGCGGCGGCGCGCCAGGGCGGTCGCCCCGGCCAGGGCCAGCAGCGCCGTGAGAAGGGCCAGGCCCGCGGCGTCGAGACTCGGGATCTCGATCGCCGACAAGGTGTTGCCGAATCCCCGGATCATCCAGTTGCCGGCGATATTTCCATCGAGCACCACCACCGCCACGTCGGCCGGCAGATCGGGTACCTCCGGGGGATCCCCGGTCCACAGGGCCAGCCAGGATCGGCTCTGGCTCATCGAGGTGTCGAGCGCGGCCGGCAACGTATCGGGCGGATCGATGCCGGTCTGGTAGTAGCGATTGATCACGCCGATCAGCACTTCTCCTCCGGCGGAGATCGAGAGCGGCGGGCTCACCGGGTAGCGCGAGAAGGTTTCCCCGTCGACCACCTGCACCGTCTCGTCGATCCGCTGCAGCAGCTCGGCGCCGTTGGTCGGGTCGCCGTCGGTGTCGCGGTAGACCACCAGCTGGATCGTGTCTCCGGCCTGCACGTCCTGGCCGCCGGGAAAGAGCACCTGGATCTCCGCCAGCGAAAAACCCGGGCCCGGCGGGACGGCGAACTGGTTGAACCACAGGAACTGTCGCGACGAGGCGTCGACCAGCCCGAAGACACCTTCCGCCGTGTTGTCGTCGAGGATCAGCTCGACCGGAAAATCTCCGCCACCTCCCCCGAGACCTTCCAGCACCGGCTCGACCGGAGCCAGCTCGAACCGCTCCGAATCCGGGAGCTGAGCAAAGGCGGACGCGGCGGCGAGGAGCCACACGATCAGGATCATCGAGCTTCTCCACCTGGGAGTTTCCCGGAACTGGCAACACATGACGGGCTCTCCTGCCGTTCCACGGCGCCGGGCCGGGAACTCTCCGAGGGTTGCGGTGCGAACGCGATGGTTTGAGGAAGCCACGAATCGCTCCTACGGTTGGGTCACGGACCAGACGGAGGTGTCACCCGACTCGAAGCCGTCGGCGAAGAAGCCTCGCTCGGTCAGGAAGAAGGCGTCGAAGTGGGCCTCGAAGTTCGGATCGGTCGACCCATCGGCCTCGAGTGTCAGGCGACACAGGACCGAACGGGTCTCGGGCGGCAGACTCAGCGGCGTGTTTGCCCCGTTGCGGAGCTGCAACCAGCCCCCTCCGGTGTCCTCGAGCAGGACCAGCACCGGGCTCGTGGTGCCGGCTTCCGGACCGGCACAGGCCGCCTCGGGGAAGTGTGCGCAGTCGAGCCGCAAGAAAGCGATGCCGTCGGTGACCGGGTTGAAGCGGGCCCGCGCCCGGAACTCCAGGTTGCCACTGCCCAGCACCTCCGTGCACTGGCCGAAGACCGACGCGGAATCGATCACGTTGGAGATGTTCACCGAGGCCGACAGCGGCGAGCCGTCGACATCGTCCACGCCGGGATCTCCGGTGCTGACGGCATTGGGTGCCACCACGGTCGAGGTCCACGGCGCCAGCTCCACCGGGCAGTCGTCGAAGTGGGCGTTGACGAAGAGATTCGATGGATCGGCCCGGAAGAAGACCTCCAGGTTGCCGCCGCTCTCGCCGTCGCCGTCGCCGTCGAGGGCATTGCCGGCCCCGTCGACGATGTCGTCGCAGACCAGGAGCTGGTAGAGACCACCCGCCAGGCTCGAGCCGATGCCGAGGAGGGAGACCGGCTGATTCGGCGGTCCGCTGGTGTCGACGGTCACCGGAACGGCGACATCGTCACCCGACACTGAGCCGCACTCGGTGGTCGAGAACGCACCGTCCGGTCCGCTGGCCACCACCTGGTAGTTGGCCGCGTCGTCCGCGCCGAGGATCTCGGTCATGTCGTCGAAGGTGACCTCGAGAGTGCGGATCGGGCGCCGGACCGTGTCGCAGGCCGCCAGGGGCCCTTCGAGGGTGCGTACCAGGGTGATCACCGGCGGATCGTTGTCGAGGCTCGTCACCAGGGTGAAGGTATTGTCGTCCGGGTTGGCGTCCGGGCCACCGTCTCCGTCGTCATCGATCGATACCGTATTGCTGATCGAGAGGGTTCCCGGCGGCAGCGGATCATCGACATCGATCGCAAAATCGACCGTGCCGCTCTCTCCGCCTCCGAGGTCTCCGATCGTCAGGGTACAGGTGGCGCCGGGGTTGCCGTCGGGTACACAGGCCCAGCCGGCGTCGCTGGCTCCGGCGTTGAATACCGAAGCGTCGGGCACGGTCTCGGTGAGCTCGACGCCGGAAGCGTCCTGATCGCCGGCATTGTCGTAGCTCACGGTGTAGACCACGGTGTCTCCCGGCTCGAGGGTCACACCGCCGTCGTCCTTGGTGACGGTGAGGTCCGGCGCCACGTCGACCGGAGTGGAGTCGTCGTCCATGGCGGCCGTCGAGCCTTCACTGCTGAGTGTCGCCTCGTTGAAGATCTCCTCCAGACCGGCGGGCACCGGATCGTCGACGACCACCGCGAAGGTCGCCGAGCCATCGCCGCCACCGCCGCCTTCCAGGGTTCCGAGAGCGAGAGAACAGTCGCTTCCCGCGCTGTTGTCGGGCACACAGACCCAGCCCGCGGTGCTCGCTCCGGGATCGAAGGTCGTACCCGTGGGCACGGGATCCCGGAGCTCGACGGCGGCAGCGTCCCGATTGCCGCTGTTGCTGTAGGCCAGGGTGTATTCGATGGTGTCCCCCGCACCCACGCTCACGCCGCCATCGTCCTTCACCAGGCCCAGGCTCGGCATCGCGTCGACCGGAGTGGTATCGGAGTCGGTGGCCGTGGTGGCATTGCTCGCCTCGAGGTCCGCGGAGTTGCTGATCTCGTCGAGATCCGCGGGCACCGGATCGATCACGGTGACGGCAAAAATCGCCGAGCCGCCCTCGCTGCCGGGGAGGGTGCCGATCGGGAACACGCAGCTGCTGCCGGCGTTGCCGTCGGGAAAACAGATCCAGCCCGCCGTGCTCGCACCGGCATCGAACGTCGTGCCCACGGGCACCACCTCGACGAGGCTGGCATCGGCAGCGTCCTGGTCGCCGTTGTTGGCGTAGTCGAGGGTGTAGGGCACGGTGGCGCCGGGCACCACGCTCGGCAGCCCGCCGTCGTCCTTGGCAAGGGCCAGGTCCGGAGCCGCGACCACGGGTATGGTGGCCGTGCTCTGTACGGATCCGGCGTCGGTGGCGTCGAGCTCGGCGGTGTTCGCGATGGTGTCGAAGCCCGCCGGCACCGGGTTGATCACGTCGACGGCGAAAGTGACCGAGGTTCCGTCGCCATCACCCGGTACCGTACCGACGTCCAGGGTGCAGGTGCTGCCGGCGGTGGTGTCGGGCACACAGACCCAGCCGGCGGTGCTCGCTCCGGCATTGAAGGTCGTGCCGGCGGGCACGGTTTCGGTCAGAGCACCGTCCGCGGCGTCCTCGTTGCCGTTGTTGCCATAGTCGATACCGAAGGACACGGTATCGCCCGGGGCCACGGGTCCCGGAGGTCCGAATTTGTCGATGAAGAGGTCCGGTGCGGCGGTGATCGGAGTGGTGTCCGACGCCGGAACCGGGCTCAGGCCCGTGGCGCCGAGGCTGGCGGTGTTGCTCACCAGGTCGAAACCGGCCGGAACCGGGTCGACGACATCGACCGCAAAGGTGGCCATGCCGCTTCCGCCGTTGCCCGCCAGATCGCCCAGGGCCAGGGTACAGGTGCTGCCGGCAGAGCTGTCGGGAGCGCAAGCCCAGCCGGCGGTGCTCGCACCGGCGTTGAAGCTCGTGCCGGTGGGCACGGTCTCGGTGAGCTCGGCGCTGCCGGCGTCCTGGTTTCCGGTGTTGATATAGCCGAGGAGGTAGCTGATGGTTCCGCCCGGGACCGAGACGGTATCCCCATCGGTCTTCGTCAGGCCGAGGATGGCGCCCGCCGTTACCAGGGTGTCGGTGGCGTCGTCACCGCTCGGGTCCGGTGACGGATCGGGATCGACCGTCGATAGAGCGGGAAAATTCGTGCCGGTCAGATCTCCCTGGTTGGAGAGGAAGCTCACTCCCGGCCCCAGGGGATCGTCGACCACGACATCGAATTCGATCGTGAGGGTCGCTCCCGGCGGCAGATCGAAGGGGCTCACCATCTGCCCGGCCACCGTACCCTTGTCCGCGGCGGTCCCTCCGGGCTCCGCAGCCCGGGCTCCGGCGACGCAGATCCAGACCCCGAGGGTCAGTCCGAGCGCCCATCTACCGATGTGACTTCCGCTCATCGTCTTGCTACCTCAAGAGGGTGGGAATCAGGAGTCCGGGGAGCCGGCCCCGAGGGGGGATCAGCGAACGCTTGTCCCGAGAGAGCACACGTAGGCTCGAGGGAAAAAGGCAACGGATGAAAATTCATGATGTCCGACCTGGCCCGTCGTGGAGCTCTCCATTCGTGGAGAAGAAAGGAACCACGACCTATCGTTGAAAAATTCTTGCTGCGGAAATCTACCACGGGCCGTACGCAGAGACCAGGGCGCCTTTCCGTCGAAACCAGGAATCCCTCGACAATCTGTCTTCGAACCCTCGGAAGGGAGCTCCGTCGAGGCTCGCGGATCCCCCTGCATGTGAAAGCCCTTCCGGCTCGACAAGGCTCAGGGAGCAGCTGAGCCCGCGCGACGCAGAAAGTCTTCCTGGCTCTCCAGGAGCCCTCGAGCCCCGGACCACCGCAGCTCCTCGACCCGGGCTTCCAGGTGCTTCCCGTCGACCGACTCGAAGAAACGGGTGGCGCTGAGCAGCGTATCCGACAGGTCGGCACCGCGCAGATCCGCGCCCGAGAAGTTGGCGCCTTCGAGATCGGCCTCGCGGAGATCGGCACCGCGGAGATCGGCGCCGCGCAGGTCGGAGAGGCTGAGATTGGCACCGTGCAGATCCGCCTGCGAGAGGTCGGCGCCACGCAGATCACAGTTCTTCAGCTGCAGACCGTGCAGATCTCGAGTCGCGGGTCGCCAGTCGGCGAGAGTCAGGCCGAGGAGGGTCTTCTTCGGGCCTCGCCAGGGGCCGAAGCTCTCGGCCGAGCGGAAACGCTCCACCTGGTGGGGTTTCAGGGAGCCGGTAGTGAAGCGTTGGTTCCCCGGCCAGGGGTCTCCGTGGTTGTGGTAGCTGGAGTCCCGCTCCCAGAAACCCAGGCGGTCCTCGGCCAGGAGCTCGATGCGGCGCACCCACTTGAGACTCTTGTAGAAATAGCGCGACGGGGTCACGGTGCGCAGGGGGAAGCCGTGCTCGGGCTCGAGGGCCCTGCCGTCGCGACTGTGGACCAGCCAGGTGTCTTCCAGGGCCGTGTCGAGTGGCAAGGACGTATCGTGCTGCCTCTCCGAGCAGGCCTCGAAACGCACGTACCGGGCCGCGGGCTCCACACCGCTACGCTCCAGCAGGAGGGCCAGCGGAAAACCGCCGAGGCGCATCTGCCGGTGGCTCCAGCCCGTGACGCAATGGATGTCGGTGATCCGCTCTCGAGGCGGGATCGCCATCATCTCGCGGTAGGTCAGGGTCAGGGGCCGGGTGACCCGCCCGCGGATCTCGAGGGTCCAGCGGTCGAGATCCAGCGCCTCGGCCGGAGGGGACTGCTCGCCGACCACGGGAAACTTCTTCGTCCAGGTCTGCCCGGGAGGCAGGTCGGCCGAGCCGGGGGTCTTCATCACAGAGCTCCGGAAGAGGTTCGGGCTTCGTCCGCCGTGGCCTGGCGGCCCGGTGGGGAAACGCCGGGAAACGCCCAGGTACCACGTGCCAGCTGGGTGTCGATCGACTCCGCTCCCTGCGGCCGGGCGAAGAAGTAACCCTGGGCCACCTCACAGCCGAGACTCTTGAGGGCCTCGAGCTGGTGCACCGTCTCCACGCCTTCCGCCATCACGGTCAATCCCAGGTTGTGCGCCAGGGACACGATGGTGCGGACGATTTCCCGCTCGTCCCCCTGCTCTCCCATCCGGCCGATGAACGAACGATCGATCTTCATCGCGTCCACCGGCAGCCGGTGCAGCTGGCTCAGTGACGAGTACCCGGTTCCGAAGTCGTCGATGTGGAGGGCGATGCCTCGCTGCCGCAGGCGTGCCAGCAGCCGGACCGCCACCTCGGGTTGCTCGATCAACATGCCCTCGGTGATTTCGAGATGAAGATTCTCCGCCGGAAGACCGGTGGAAGCCAGAGCCCCTTCGATCTCCTCCACCAGCTCCGAGCCCGAGAGCTGCTCGCCGTCGAGATTGACGCTGACCGCCAGCCCCGCGGTCTCGGGATACCGGCGACGCCAGATCTCCAGCTGGGTGCAGGCCTGGTGCAGGACCCAGCTGCCGATGGCGCGTAGCAATCCGACCTCCCGCGCCACGGGAAGGAATTCATCGGGTGGCACCAACCCCCGCTCGGGGTGCTCCCAGCGCACCAGGGCCTCGAATCCGGTGAGGCATCCATCGGCCAGCCGTACCAGGGGCTGGTAGTGGAGGCAGAACTCGCGGCGGTCGACCGCCCGTCGCAGATCGTTCTGGAGATGCAGGAGCGCCACCGCTCGGGCGTGCATCGAGGGATCGAAGACCACCCCTCGCTTGCGCCCCTCGGCCTTCGCCCGATACATGGCGAGGTCGGCGTCGCGGAGCACGTCCTGGGCCTGCTGGTAACCGCTGTCGGCGAGCACGATACCGAGACTGGCCGAGGTGTAGAGCTCCTGGCCCTCGAGACGAAAGGGACGCGCCAGCGCCGCGTGGATCCGCTCCGCCACCCGGTCCATCTCTCGCACGTCCTGCAGGCTCTCCACCAGGACCGCGAATTCATCGCCCCCGAGGCGGGCGATGGTATCTCCCGGACGAGGGCAGGCCGCCAAGCGCTCCCCGATCGCTCGCAATACCTGGTCTCCGGCGAGGTGCCCGAGACTGTCGTTGATCACCTTGAAACGGTCGAGGTCGAGGAAGATCACCCCGAAAGTGGCCACGCTGTTGTTTCGAATCCTGCGCAATGCACCCTCGAGACGGGTGATGAAGTGAGACCGGTTGGGCAGGCCGGTCAACGAGTCGTGGGCAGCGGCATGCCGCAGCCTCGCCTCCACCTGCTTGCGGTCGGTGATGTCGCGCTGCGAGCCCGCCATGCGGTAGGCCGCTCCCTCGGGATCACGCACCGCCTGGCCGCGGGTCTGCACCCAGCGAAAATCGCCGGTGCCGGTGCGGATCCGGTGCTCGTTCTCGAAGAAGGGAGTCTGCCCTTCCAGGTGGGCATCGATCTGCGCTCGCAGCGGCTCGCGGTCTTCAGGATGCACCAGCTCTAGCCACGCCGCCGGGTCCCCCGGCAGCTCCTGGGCCTCGTATCCCAGGGTCGACAGCCAGCGACTCGAGAAATACAGGCGGTCGTGCAGCAGGTTCCAGTCCCAGAGCCCGTCGTTGGCTCCCGCCGCGGCCAGGGCATACCGTTCCTCGCTCTCCCGCAGGGCATCCTCCCAGCACTTGCGCTCGCTGATGTCCCGGGCGGCCCCGGCCGTGGCCAGTGCACGGCCGTCTTCGTCGAGAATCATCGATCTCGAGAGCAACACCGCCAGCTCGGTGCCGTCGGACCGGCGGTGGCGACACTCCCCTTTCTCACCCTCGGGATCCATGGCGCAGGAATGGAAGGGAAAGAGATCCTGCCGGCCTCCGGACGCCCACAGGACGTCGTCGGTCTGGCCGAGGATCTCTTCCCTCTCGTAGCCGTAGGTCTCGCAGAAGGTGTTGTTGACGAAGAGGATCTTGCCTGTGAGATCGGTGAGGTAGATGCAGTCGTTGATGTAGGTCACCGCCTGCTGCAACATCTGGGCACGGCGAGCGTCGGCGTGGTGCCGACAGGCGCTCTCCACCGTGACCGGCACCAGCTTGAGGTAGCGTCGGTCGATGTCCTTGGTCAGGTAGTCGTAGGCTCCGGACCGCATCGCCCGCACAGCGGTCTCCTCGCCACCGGCACCGGTGATCACGACGACCGGCATCTGTGCGGCCTGCTCCAGAATCTCGAGAGCGTCGCCGTCACCGAGGTGGAAGTCCGTCAAGACGATGTCGAAATGGGCGGCTCGCAGGGCGCGAAGCCCTTCCTCCACACTACCGGCATAAGCACAGAGGTACGGTAGTTCTTCTTTGCGGACGAAACGTTCGAAGGCCAGCCGATCGACCTCGTCGTCCTCGATCAAAAGGAGCTTGACGGATTTCCGCATGTCGACGAACTCCGATATCCGGCCAGCCCCCGCTCGTGGGGCCCCGAGATATCTTTCCCGATGAAAATGGATATCAGCGTATGCCATCGGATCCGGGCTCCGGTGGCCGTCACCCTCAGTTGGGCAACTCGCTCAAAGACCAGTACAGGTCGATGGCCTTCATCACCTCTACGAACTTTCTATAGTCGACCGGCTTCACCATATAGCCCGAGACGTTGAGATGGAAGCCTTCGACGATGTCCTGATCCTGCCTCGAGGTCGTCAGGACCACCACCGGGATACCGTCGATGCTGCCATCCTTGCGGGCGTGACGAAGGAACTCGAGCCCGTTCATGCGCGGCATGTTCAGATCCAACAAGATGATCGCCGGCCGGGCCTCGGACGGCTCGTTGAGGATCTCCAGGGCTTCTTCTCCGTTGCCGGCGATCCGCAGGGGATTGGCAACCTTCAGGTCTCGCAGAGCTCGTTGCACCGTGAGGACGTCGACTTCGTCGTCTTCGACCAGCAAGATCGGTTTGTTGTTTCTCATCAGATGCCCATCCAAGTACATTTCCTGCCCTTCCTACCCCATGTCACCGAACGTCTGATGTGGGCTGCGCCGGGCCGCTGCCGGCCGGGGAGCCCTCGGCCTCCAGGCCCGGGCCACGAGCTCCCAACGCCTTCCAGGTAAAGCGAAACGTCGCTCCGCGACCGGTCCGTTTCTCCAGCTCCACGCTTCCACCCTCCTCTTCCACCAACTTCTTCACCAGGGAGAGACCGAGGCCGGTGCTCTCGATCTCGTCTCGCGACTGCAACGTCTGGAACATCATGAAGACCCGCTCGTGGTGCTGGGGCGGGATCCCCGGGCCGTCGTCGGCAACCGAAAAACGATAGAGCCCGTCTGTGAGCTCCTCGACAGAGATCTCGATGCGTCCATGGTCACGATCATGATACTTGATCGCGTTGGTGATCAGGTTGGCGAAGACCTGGCTCAGGCGCAATCGGCGGGTCAGGAGAACGGGCAGGTCGCTCGCGACCTCTACGGTGAAGGTCGGCGGCGGGCCGATGAGCTCGATCTGCTCGTTCACCAGCTCCGCCACGTCGACCCACTCCCCCTCGGTCTCCATCCGCCCGACCCGCGAATACCGCAGCACCCCTTCGATCAGGGCATCCATACGCTGGACCCGGCTGCGGAGCAACGACATCTGCTCCTTGGCGTTCTCCGAGAGCTGGTCTCCCAGATCCTCCTCCAGCCAGCCGGAGAGGGTCGCGATCGCCCGCAGGGGCGCTTTCAGGTCGTGCGAGGCGACATAGGCGAACTGGTCGAGGTCACGATTCGATCGTTCGAGCTCGAGCTGTCGGGCCTGGATCTGCGCCAGCATGGTGTTGAAGCCGTCGTACAGAGCACCGATCTCGTCGTTCCCGGGTTTGTCGACCCGGATCGAATAGTCTGCGTCGTTGCTGATTCGCTCGGCCTGGCGGGCCAGATGCAGAATCGGCTTGGAGATCACCCCCTGGACGAGATACGTGAAGATCACCGCCACCACCATGAAGCCGAGCATCAGGCTGAACATATAGAAGAAATATGTCTCCTTCTGCTCCTCCAGCTCCTCGGTGCTGCAGCGGACGTAGATCGTCCCGTGTCGACTCCCCTCCCACAGCACGGGGGCGAACACGTGCACGAAACCGCCGCGGATCTCGATGGAATCTTCAGGGATTTCCTCGATCCGGGAGAGCTCTTCGGGAGCACCGAGGATGACGAACCGCTCGCCGCGGTGGTTGAAGAGCTGGGCTTCGGAGACGTTGGGGAACTCTCGCAGCTTGTCGAGGGCATTCTGGGCTTCTTCCCGGTCGTCGAACGAGAGGCCCACCGCGCTGTAGTCGCCCGCGGCCTTGGCGATCAGACGACTGGTTTTCAGGAGGTGCTCTTCGAACAGGCGGATGGTCGTCAGATAGACGACGACGAAGGCGCTGGCGAGAGACAGAAGAGTGGTGAGCAGGATCGCGCCCGCGATTTTGGTTCGGATCGACAGATTGGCAAGAAATTTCAATCCCCGAAACCCTCTTCCGGCCCATCCGCCGTAACGATCCTCGTGGAGCCGGATCTCCAACCGAGAACGCCTCTCTTCGATCGTTCCTGACGAACCATGTCAATGGAGACGACCCGGGCCGCCTCGTCCATCCGGTTTCTTCGCCTACGCGTTACGTGGTATACCAGACGCCCCACAAGGAAGCAACCGAGGCCGGAGCCGGTCACCAGGACGAAAGCCGCCGGCAGAAGACGGACTCACGACCTGCTAGACTATGGACTGCTACCGAGCTCGCTCTCCGTCCGAGGTTGCGCTCGACCTGGCCGGTGTCGCCCGGCCACCGCGAGGACCGCGGATCTCCGGGAGGCGACGAATCTCGAAGATGCTCAGCGCCGACCTCTCCCCAAGAATTTCTTCTTCCCCGAACCAGGAGCTCAGGATGCTCGAGAGCGTGATCTCTTCTGCTCGCCCACTGCCCCTACTGGCGCTCGCCGTGGCCACCCTCACCAGCCTGGCTCCTCCACCGGTGGCCGAGGCTCAGAGCCCGGCCGCCGACCGCCTGTATCGCGAGGCCCTGCGGATCGAGTCGGAAGGGAATCTCGGTGGCGCCATCGAAGAGATGCTGCTGGTCGTCCAGCAGTTCCCCGACGACGAGATCACGCCCCGGGCCCTTTTGCGGGTCGCCGAGCTGCGGGATGCCTCGGGCGACAACCTCGGCGCCGCCAGAGCCCTCGAGAAGCTGCTCGACGGTTATCCCCGCACCCGGGAGGCCGCCGCCGGCTTCCTGCTCCAGGGCCGAGCGGCGGTCGCGGCGGCTCGCAACACGTCGGACCTCGCCGAGGCCCGATCGATCTTTCGCCGCATTCCATTGCTCTACGGCGCCGAGAGCTTTCCGGAGATCGAAGAGCGGAGCGAGGCCCGGGTCCGCAGCGGCGAGATCAGCCTGCAGCTCGGCGACCCGGAGACCGCAGCGCCCGAGTTCCTCGCCGCCATCGAAGACGAGGCCCCCAGTGTCTGGACCGGTCGGGCCCGCCGACTCCTGGCCGACGCCTGGCTTCGCACCGGCGACTGGAGCAGCGCGGCCGAGATTCTCCAGACCCTCGCCGAATCACCGGTCGAGGGCCCCGAAGCCTCCGCCGATCCTGCCGAGAGAGACCGCGCCCGCCGCTGGCTGACCATGATCCATCGCCATTACATCCGCCCGCAGACCGGCGAGCGGCGCTGGACTTCCAGCGGGCGCTTCCCGGCCAGCGGCCTGGTCCTGCGCGAGCCCGTCGGGGTGGCGGCGGCCGACGACGGCCGGGTCCTGCTCGTCGACGAGAAGGACGAGCAGGCGATTCTGCTCGATGCCGACGGCCAGGTGGTGGGGCGCAAGAACCTCGACGAGCCCGGGCGCCCGGGTTGGGCCGACGATGTGCCCTTCGTCGCCGCCGATCACCAGCTCGTGCTTCCCTTCGATGGCCAACGCACCCAGTTCCTCGAGCCCAGGTCCCAGCGCGAGAGCCCGCTCGACGGCATGCGGGTGGCGGAACGGGGGCTGTTCGGCCACTGGTACGTGCTCGCCAAGGGTTGGGACAGCCTGCTCGCCTACGAGAGCACCCGGGTCGGCCAGGAGCTCCTGGCCAAGAATCGTCCCGATTTCGAAGACCTGGCTCTCGATCACCAGAGACGCCTGCTGCTGCTCGATCGTAAAGCCGGCCAGGTCGGTCGCCTCGGTCACGACCGGCGCTGGGAAGGAGCGGTGGTCCAGGGCGACTGGAGGCGTCCCGAAGCTCTCGCCACCGATCTGCTCGGCAATCTCTACGTGCTCGACCGCGGCCGCAAGGTGCTCGAGGTCTTCTCCGCCGAGGGCAAGCTCCTCGACCGGCTCGGCCCCAGCCTGGGCAGCGGGATCGAGCTCGACAATCCCCGGGACGTGACCGTCGACGGCAGTGGCCGCATTCTCATCGCCGACGACGGCCTGCCCTTCCTCGTCGTCCTGGACTGACCCCACGTTCTTTCGACCCGCAGAGGAATCGCAACGACCATGTTCTTCCGCTTTTTCATATTCCGCCGGCTCCTGGTCCCGGCCGCGTTGTTTCTCCTTTCACTCTCCTTCGTCGCCACGGCTGGAGCCCAGCTCGAGTCCGGGATCGTCGAGGAAGACCTCGAAGAAGACGTTCTCGAAGAAGATCTGAACGATCCCCTGGCCCCGGACGCAGACGGCACTGCCCGCACCGAGCTCGACGAAGAGGTGGTCCAGGCCCTGTTCTCCGAGGCCGAAGGCCTGCTCGTCGACGACCCCGGCAGCGCCATGTTGCTCTTCGGCCAGCTCGTCGACCTCTTCGACAACCACCTCGCTCGCGCCGAAGCCCGGGCCTTCCTGGCCACCGAGAAGGAACGCCTGGCCCGGGAAGCCGAGGCCGCGGATCCGACAGCCGGGGAGGGGACGATGCCCGAAGAGCCCGGAGACGAGGAGGCAACGGCCGAAGAGTCGGCGCTCGAGGAGCCCCAGCCGCCCCTCGCCGACCCGGCCATTCGTTTCCTCTCCCCCACGCTCCGCACCCTCTACACCAGGACCCTGGCCTACCGCGCCCAGGTCCAGTCGCTGTTCGGGGAGCCCGAGGCGGCCCTCCAAGGGCTGGAGCGTTTGCTGAGCGTGGATCCCGGGGCCGACCTCGACCGCGACCAGGCTCCGCAGGATCTGCTGAAGGCTTTCGATTCCCTGCGCCGGAAACGGATTGCCCACGTGGTTCTGATCCCCGAGCCCCCGGATCCGGTGATCCGGGTCCAGGGCCGCCCGGTGACCTCGTTCGAGGACCCGGTACCCGTGCTCTCGGGCAGTGTCTGGATCGAAACCGAGCGCCCGGGGTACGCTCCCTGGAGCGAGGAGATCGAGATTCGCCCCGGCAAGACCCGCTCGGTGGAGATGGTGCTCGAACGCCAGAGCCCGGTGATCCGGCTCTACACTCGCCCCTCCGGCTCCACGGTGTGGGTCGACGGGCAGGAGCGCGGCGTGACCGAAGGCATCGCACCGCCCGACTTCCTGCCGCAGACCTCCACCGTCCGCTACCGGAGCGAGGAGTTCTCCGACGAGCTGGTGATCGACGGGCTCGAGACGGGTCTGCAGATCCTCGAGGTTCGCAAGGAGGGGTACCGCCCCTACCGTGTGGAGCTGGTGCTCGACGAGCTCCTCGACTATCCGATGCCACCGATCGTGCTCGAAGAAGAACGTGGCGTGCTCGCCCTCAACGATCTGCCGCCCGACGCCGAGCTGTTGATCAACGGCAAACCCATGGCCGTGGACCAGCCCGGGGCCCGGAGCTCCCGGATCTCGTTGCCGCCGGGTGAATACGACGTCCAGGTCGCGTCGGGGAGCCAGCGCATGTTCTCCACCCGGCTCCGCCTCGCCGATCGCCAGACCGTGGAGATCAACGTCCGGCTACGCCCGGGCCTCGCCTTTCTCGGCGTCATCGGCGGCTCCGCCAGCGACGCCGCCAGCCTCGAGGAGAGCCTGCAGACCGCCCTGTCTCGTACCGACAAATGGGCTCTGCTCGATCGCACCGAGCAGGGACCGCGGGCGTTGCTCGAGGCGGGTGCGACCGCCGAGCTCCTCACCGCCGGAGCCCTCGACGAGATCGACTGGAGCCGCGTGCAGGCGGCGGTCGACCGCAAGGCCCCGGGCCTGCTCTACCTGGTCGCGGTGCTGAGCGACGATCTCGTCGATCGGCGCAAGAGCCAGGTGCTGCTCTTCCCCTCGGCTCCCCTGCCCGTCCCCGAGCCCGACCAGCTGGTGATCGACCGCGGCGACGCCAGGTCTCTCGAGGCCCTCGTCGCCTCCCTGAGCCCCGATCTCCCCCTCGCCACACCCTGGCTCGGCGCTCGTCTCATCGAGTCGCGCCTGGCTCCCCACCCGGTGGTCGCGGCGGTGAGCCCCGGGTCACCGGCCGAGGCGGCCGACCTGCGGGTCGGCGACCAGGTGGTGGCCCTGGCCGGTACCCCCACCTTCGCCCCCCGCGACGTCGAGCAGAGGCTCGCCGCCGCCGAGGTGGGCGAGATCCTCGACCTCGGGGTGCAGAGCCTGACCGGGCCGCGCACCCTCGAGCTCCGGGTGCGCACCAGCCCGGCCGTGGACCTCCCAAGAAATCTCGAGATCCCCACCGCCGTCGCTCTGGTCGAGCTCGGCCTGCTGCGCGAGTCGACCGACCCCGGGCGCCGCTGGTTGGTGCTCCTCCAGCAGGCGGGGCTGCTGATGCAGGCCGGCGACTTCGAGGCCGCCGTGCGTAGCCTGCAGTCGATCGACGCACCCCAGGCGTCGCACGGATTCGGACAGTCGAGCGTCGATTATTGGCTGGGCCTGGCTCTCTCCCGGGCCGGCGGCGAGTATCTGCAAGGGGCCCGCAGCGCCTTCGAACGCGCCGCCGAGCTGCCGAGCTCCCGCTTTCTCGAGCACGACGGACCGGCCCTCGCTCCCCGCGCCCGGGCACGGCTGACGGCGCTCCGCGAAGGGTCTTGACGCCAGGGCACACCAGCCCCTCGAACGGCTCGCCTCGGAGCTCGTTTCCTGGAAGGGGTCAGAGGCCGGCGCGGCTCTGGAGGTCGAGCAGCTCGGCTTCCATCTGGCGCCGGACGGAGGTATCCCGGGTCCAGGAAATGGCCTCGTCGAAGAGCTCGAGCCCCCGTTCGGTCTCCCCGGCAGCCAGGGCTCTGCGGGCGCTGCCGAGAAGGTACTGCCGCTCCATCTCGTCCCGGGCCTCGGTCACCTTCAAGGGATCCCAGCGCGGGGCCAGGAGATGCGAGATCAGCCGCTCGCCGGTGTCGCGTTCGCCACGTCGTGCTTCGAGAAAGGCCTCGAAGGCGATCAGCTCGACGCGATTGGGCAGCAGCTTTCTTGCCCGGCGTAGCGCGTCGATGCCCCGCTCCTCGTCGCCCGAGACCTGGAGATGGGCGCGTCCCAGGAGGGCCCAGGCCTCGCCATAGTCGGGAAAGAGCTCCACACTCCGGCGCAGGGCGGCCAGTCCTCCGTTCAGCCGATCAGCTCCGGCCTGCTCGTAGGCCAGGAGATGGCGCCCGAGCTGGAGATAGGTCATCGCCCGGGCGCTCCCCAGCTGCACCGCCTCGCGAAAGAGCAACGTCGCCTCTTCCGCACGCCCCTGCTGGGACCGCACGAAGGCCAGGCCCGCCGCGAGGTCCGGTAGCGAGGCGTCGTGCTCCAGGGCGGCATGGAAGAAAGACTCCGCGGCATCGGCCCGACCCATGTGGGCCAGCAGGTCCCCGAGCCGGAACAAGGTCTCGGCCGGGGGCGAGGAACGAGAGCCGGCCACCTCGGGATCGGCCAGGCGCGAGAGTGGAATCCGCGCCGAAGGCAGCTCTTCGCTTCCACCCTGCAGCCGCGCCGCGTACTCCCGCAGCTCTTCCTCCAGGGTGCTGACCCGCACCTCGAAGACCTCTTCGAACGCCTCGGTCGGCTCTTCCCCCGCTTCCAGCCGCAGGAAGAGGTCCGCGACCTTTTCCAAACGCTCCAGATCGCCCGAGAGGAGATAGTGCACCAGCAGCCAGGACACGCCGTAGAAGGCGCCGACCTTGCCCGGCTCGTGGTAGGTCTCCGAACGCTGGTCGGCGTTCAGAACCTCCTGCAGGTCGAAATCTCCGTGGGAGCTAAGCCAGCGTACATGCCGGGGAACGGCTTCCCCGACCACCGCCGCGCCGCCTTCGAGGCGGAAGGTGCTGTAGTACTCCGCCAGCCCTTCGTGGAACCACAGGGGCACCCCCACGAAGTTGTGCCGGGTCAGGAAGTGCACATATTCGTGGTAGACCACCGCAAACGCCCCCGCCTGCCGGCTGCCGGCGTCGAGGGTCAGGTAGTTGCCGTCGGAGTGCTGCAGGAACTGCCCGAGAATCTGCGACCCTCGCTGGTCGGGCCGGGTCTTGAAGGGGCCGAAGGACTCGCCGTCGCGGAAGGCGATGATCGACAGAGGTGCCGGGGAACGCAGCTCGAGAGACGGTCCGAGGTGGGAGAGCACGGCCCGGAACGCCTCCAGGCGCGCGGCGATTTCCGCCGAACGGTCGACCTCGGCATTGGAGAGGATCTCGAAATGCGCCGAGCGCACCACGTGCCAGCGATCGAGATCGAAGGGAATCTCCGCCCCGCGGGCGGCCGTGCGGGTAGCGAAGAAACCGGCAAGAACCAGGACGACAAGAAGAAGGGAGAATCGGTGGAGACTCTTGGAAAAGTGTCGGCATTCCATACCTCCATGGTACGTCATTTGCCCACCGTCGGACTCCCGCCGCCCTGATACAATTCGCTCCTCTCTTCTAATTCATCGACTCTCAACTATCAACGGAGAACCTCTATCGTGGCAAACGGAACCAAGAAAGGCCTCAGCCCCCTCGCCTGGGTCGGCATCGGCTGCGGATTGATCATGCTCGTGGGTGTCGTCGCCGTGATCGGCGGAGCGGGATTCGTCTTCTTCAAGGCCAAGGAAGTGGTCCAGGAGCTCGAAGAGAATCCGGCCAAGACCGTTGCCGAGATGGTCGTCCGCACCAACCCCGATCTCGAGCTCCTCAACACCGACGACGAAGCCGGCACCATCACCTTCCGCGACACCACCAAAGGCGAGGAAGTCACCCTCAACTTCGAAGATCTCGCCGAGGGCAACTTCAGCTTCACCACCAGTGAGGGCGAATACAACATCAGCGCCGATTCGACCGGCACCGAAGGCGGCGGGATCACCTTCACCGGTCCCGACGGCGAGGCGCGCATCGGCTCGGGGAGCATGGACGACGTACCCGAGTGGGTGCCCCTCTACCCCGGTTCCGACGACCTCCAGAGCACCTTCTCCTCGGTCAGCGGAGAAAACACCTCCGGAATCCTCAGCGGTACCACGGCCGATACCCCCGACCAGGTGGCCGAGCACTACAAACAGCTCCTCGAGGGTGACGGATACGAGGTCAACGTCCAGAGCTACAGCGCGAACGACCAGAAGACCGTGATCGTCACCGCCACCAAGGACGGCGGCACCCGCTCCTTCAACGTCACCGCCGCCAACGCCGACGGCACCACCAACGTGGGGATCCAGTACAACGGCAAGGGTTGAGAGCTGCGGATCCGAAGAGCCCTGCTATCGCCACACAACACAGAACGACTCTCTGCGGATGTTTCATCCGCTTCTACTTCGTCAGATCTTTCTCGAGGTCGAGTCGGCGTTCCTTCCTCCAGGAACGCCGACTCTTTCGGAACCGGAAAGCCGGACTGACGGAACAGAGCTCAATACCCCAACGCCAACCCGTCCGGCCGCCGGGGATCCGTAGCGCCGTAGAGGCGGCCGTCTTCGACCAGGATGGACTGGGTGCTGCCCATGGCGTCGCGTTCCATCAGGTGGTGGCCCTTGGCCTCGAGCAGCTGCCGGGTATCGAGGCTGAAACCGGTCTCGACCCGCAGCTCGTCGGGTCGCCACGGGTGGTGAATGCGCGGCGCGTAGGTGGCTTCGGCGATGTTCATGCCGTGGTCGATCACGTTGAGCAGGATCTGCAGGGTCGTGGTGATGATCCGGCTGCCGCCCGGCGTGCCGGTGACGAGAAAGACGTCGCCGTCGCGCAGCACGAGGGTCGGGGTCATGGAGCTCAGGGGGCGTTTGCGCGGCTCGATGGCGTTGGCTTCCCCGCCGATCAGGCCATAGGCGTTGGGCACTCCCGGCTTCGAGGAGAAGTCGTCCATCTCGTTGTTGAGCAGGATTCCGGTGCCGGCGGCGACAATGCCCGAGCCGTAGGAGAAGTTGAGGGTGGTGGTGATCGACACCGCGTTGCCGTGCCGGTCGACTACCGAGAGATGGGTGGTCTCGGGGCTTTCGTAGGCAGTCGGATCGCCGGCTCCGATCTCGCTCGAGGGACGGGCCCGAGCCTTGTCGATCCCGGCGCGCAGGGTATTGGCGTAGGCCTTGGAGACCAGCCCCCGGCTGGGTACCGGCCAGAAGTCGGGATCGCCGAGATGCTCGGCACGGTCGGCGTAGGCCAGCTTCATGGCCTCGGCCAGGAGGTGCACGGTTGCGGCCCGGTTGTGGCCGAGCTCGCCGAGGGGGAATCCCTCGAGCAGGTTGAGCATCTGCAGCAGGTGCACCCCGCCGGAGCTCGGCGGCGGCATGGAAACGACCTGGTAGCCGCGGTAGGTGCCGGTCACCGGTGCCCGTTCCACCACCTCGTAGCCCGCGAGATCCTCTGTTGTGATCCACCCGCCGTTGCGCGCCATGTCCTCGGCGATCCTGCGGCCGATCTCGCCCTCGTAGAACGCCGCCGGCCCGTGCTCGGCGATCTGCCGCAGAGACCAGGCCAGGTCTTTCTGGACCAGCCGCTCTCCGGCGCGATACGGGCTGCCATCGGCCTTGAAGAAGATCGCCATCGAGGCGGGGGAGCGCTCGAACCGGGGGCGGGCGTTCTGCAGCTGGGTCTCGAGGTCGTAGGTGACGTCGAACCCCTCTTCCGCCAGGCGGATCGCCGGGGCCATCACCTCGGCGAGAGGCAACGTTCCGAAACGCCGTAGAGCATCGGCCAGGCCGGCGACGGAGCCGGGCACTCCGGCGGAGTGGTGGCTGAACTGGGCCTTCAGGTGGTCGACCTCGCCCTCGGCATCGAGGAACATATCGCGATGGGCCCGGGCCGGGGCCATCTCCCGAAAGTCGAGGGTGATGTTGCGATCCTCTTCCGCCAGGTGGGCTACGAGGAATCCACCCCCACCGAGATTGCCGGCCCGCGGCAAGGTCACGGCGAGGGCGAAAGCCGTGGCCACGGCGGCGTCGACGGCGTTGCCACCCTGCTGCAAGATGGCAACGCCCACCCGCGTGGCTTCGCCGTGCTGGCTCGAGACCATTCCCTGCTCCCCCACCACCGGGTGGAAGCGGGAGCGGGCCTCGAAGATCGGTGCCGGCTCGGCCGAGGCCGCCGGCTGCCAGAGCAGGATGAAGACCAGGGCGAGCCCGACCCGCCGCAACGGCCTTCGCATCAGCCGTCCGCCGCCGCGTAGGCGCCGCGGAAGACCTGCTTCGGCAGAGCCTCCGCCCCGTCGGCCGGCTCGATTCGCACGGCGCAGACCTTGTACTCCCCGGTGCCGGTCACCGCGTCTCCGGCGTCGGTGGTCAGGTGGTTGGTCTTCGCATCCGGGAAGTGGAACGGCATCCACACGACCCCCGGCCGCACCTGCCGGCTGACCATCGCCCGGCAGCGCACCTTGCCACGCCGGCTGACCACGTCCACCATCGCTCCGTCCTCGATGCCCAGCCGCCGGGCGTCGCGACGGTGGATCTCCACGAAGCTCTCGGGCTGTTTGCCGCTCAGGCCCTCGGAACGCCGGGTCTGGGTGCCGGCGTTGTAGTGGTAGAGGGTGCGACCGGTGGAGAGCACCAGCGGGTACTCGGGATCCGCGGTCTCGAAGGGCGGCCGGAACTCCACCGCCTGGAAGAGCCCTTTGCCGCGCAGAACGCCCCCCTTGTGCAGGTACTCGGTGCTCTCGTCCTCGGCGCTCTCGACCGGCCACTGCAGGCCACCCTCGCGCTCGATCCGGTCGTAGGAGATGCCGGCGAACTTGGGCGCCAACGACGCCAGCTCGTCGTAGATCTCCCCGGGCCCGAAATCTTCGGGATGCTCGAAACCCGCCCGGCGCATGAGCTCCAGCAGGATCTCCCAGTCGGCCCGGGCCTCGCCCGGCGGCTCCACCGCCTTCCGCACGCGCTGCACTCGGCGATCGGAGTTGGTGAAGACCCCGTCCTTCTCGGCGAAACAGCTCGCGGGCAACACCACGTCGGCCCAGCGGCAGCTCTCGTTGAAGAAGATGTCCTGCACGACCAGGAAGTCGATGCCGTTGAGACCCTCCTCCACCCGGCCGGCGTTGGGCTCGGAGATCACGATGTCCTCGCCCATGAGGAACATGCCGCGAATGCCTCCCGGCCCGAGCTTCTTCATCATCTCGTTGAGATTGAGGCCCCGGGTCTCGCTCTGCTCCACCCCCCAGGCCTGGGCGAACTTCTCCCGGACCGCCGCGTCCTCTGCCTTCTGATAGCCGGGATAGAAGACCGGCGTGGCCCCGGCGTCGTTGGCTCCCTGCACGTTGTTCTGGCCCCGCAGCGGATTCATGCCGGCGGAACGGATGCCCAGGTGCCCGGTCATCAACACCAGGTTGGAGAGAGCGTAGACGTTGTCGGTGCCGGTGGTGTGCTCGGTAATGCCGAGGGTGTAGTAGATCCCGGCCTTGCGGGTGGTGGCGTACTGCCGCGCCACCTCGCGGATCATCTCTGCCGGCACTCCGGTCACTTTCTCCGCCTCTTCCGGCGGATACCGCAGCACCGTTTGCCGCACCGACTCGAAATTCTCGGTGTTGGCCTCGATCCAGGCCCGGTCTTCGAGCCCCTCGCTGACGATCACGTGGGCCATGGCGTTGAGCAGCCAGACGTCGGTACCCGGCTCGAGCTGCAGGTGCCAGTCGGCGATCTCCGTGAGCCAGATGGCCCGCGGATCGGCCACGGCCAGCTTGGCTCCCCGCTGCACCGCCCGTTTCATCTCCATGGCGATGATCGGATGCGCCTCGGTGGTGTTCGACCCGGTGACGAAGAGAAAATCGGCGTCACGAATCTCCGGGATCGAGTTCGTCATCGCGCCGGCTCCGAAGGTGGCCACCAGACCGGCGACCGTCGGAGCGTGTCACGTCGCAGCACATTGATGGACGTTGTGGGTTCCGAACACTGCCCGCGCCATCTTCTGCACCAGGTAGTTCTCCTCCACCGTGCAGCGGCTCGAGCTGATGAAGGCCAGGGAATCGCTGCCGTGGCGTTCGGAGACTCCCTGCAGACCGGCCACCGCCCGGTCGAGAGCTTCGTCCCACGAAGCGGGATGCAGCTCGCCATCGGCACCGCGTACCAGGGGTTGGGAGAGGCGTTCCGAGTGGTGGATGAAGTCGTTGGCGAAGCGCCCTTTGACACAGAGATTGCCGTCGTTGACCGTGGTTCCCGGCGGCGGGCTGGTGACCTTCACCACCCGGTTGCTCTCGCGATCGACGTTGAGGTCGACCTGGCAGCCGACGCCGCAGAAGTTGCAGGTGCTGCGGACCTTCTCGAGCTCCCGCTCGGGTTTGCCGTAGGCCAGGGCGGGTTTTTCGGTCATCGCCCCGGTCGGGCAGACGTCGACACAACCGCCACAGAGCTCGCAGGTGGTGTCGGTCAGGGGTCGCGCGTCGGCGGTGGCGATCGTGGTCTCGGCGCCCCGGCTGGCGAGGGTGATGGCGCTCACCGCCTCCACCTGGTCGCAGTATCGAGTGCAGAGGCTGCACAGGATGCAGCGATCGGGCCGGTAGGCGATGAAGGGGTTGTCGTCGTCGGGCCGGCCGGCCCTCTGCGGCTCCACCGCCGGCCAGGAGCCCGCGGTGCCGTAGGCGTCGGCCAGGTCGTGGACCTTCGAAGGGTTGTTGTCCTCGGCGACGGCGCGATCCTCGATCGTGTCGGCGAGGTGCAGGGAGAGGATGAACTGGCGATTCCGCTCCACCCGCGAGGTCTGGGTCCGCACCACCAGATTCTTGGCGGCTTTGTAGGAGCAGGCGGGCTGCATGAGGCGCGAGCCCTCGACCTCCACCAGGCACATCCGGCAGGCACCTGCAGGGCTCAGCCGCGGGTCGTAGCAGAGGGTGGGAATCTCGATACCCGCCCGGCCCGCTGCCTGCAGAACCGTCTCCCCTTCGTCGAAGGAGAGCTCGTTGCCGTCGATCACCATCAGCTTGCGGTCGCTCATCACGACACCTCCTGAGAGCTTCGCTCTGCGAGTTGTCCGAATTCTTCGGGAAAATACTTCATCGCACTCTCCAGGGCGTAGAAGGCGGCCTGCCCGAGGCCACAGATGCTCGCCTCCCCCATGCCCCACATCACCTCGCCGAGGTGATCGAGGACCCCCGGATCCCCGTGCTGCCGGTAGCGCTGGAGGGACTGCCGGATCATCTGGGTACCGATACGACAGGGCGAGCACTGGCCGCAGGATTCGTCTTCGAAGAAAACCGCCTGATTGAGAGCCGCCTCTACCATGTCGACCGAATCGTTCAGCACCACCACTCCGGCGGAGCCCAACATGCTGCCTTCCGCCTGGAGGGTCCTGAAATCGAGGGCGAGGTCCGATTTCGACGCCGGCAGGAATCCGCTCGACGCCCCGCCCGGGGAAAAAGCCTTGAGGGTACCGACCAGCCCCCCCGCGAGCTCGATCAGCTCGTCGAGGGAGATACCCAGGGGCGCCTCGTAGACGCCCGGACGCTGCACATGCCCCGACACGCAGTAGAGCTTCGAGCCCGGCTCGCCGCGGCCGAGGCCGCGGAACCAGTCGCCGCCGCGGGCGAGGATCGCCGGCACACAGGCGATGGTCTCGACGTTCTGGATCAAGGTCGGCTTGCCGCGGAATCCGTGGCTGACGGGAAAGGGTGGCTTCATACGCGGCATGCCGCGTTTGCCCTCGAGACTCTCCAGCAAAGCGGTTTCCTCGCCGCAGATGTAGGCGCCGTGGCCGTCGATGAAATGCCAGCGCGGGGTCTCGCCGAGATGTCCGCGCTCTCGGGCCGTCGCGAGGGCCGCCATGGTGGCGTCGCGCGCCGCCTCGAACTCCCCGCGGATGTAGAGGTAGATGTCGTCGGCCTCGAGGCAGTGGGCGGCGATGGCCAGCCCTTCGATCACCAGGTGTGGGCGCCGCAGCATCACCTCGCGGTCCTTGAAGGTCCCGGGCTCGCCCTCGTCGGCGTTGAGCACGATGTAGCGCTCGGTCTCGGCCTGGCCCCGCACCCCGTTCCACTTGATGAAGGCCGGGAAACCGGCGCCCCCGCGGCCCTGCAGGCCGGCGCCTTCGAGCTGCTCGCAGACCCAGTCGGCGCCCCGCTCACGAGCTCCGGCCAGCGCCTCGTAGTCGAGGTCTTCAGACCCGGCGAGGTCGATGGCCAGCTCCCCCGATCCGGCCCCGACGATCCCCGGCGGAGCGGCGGTGCCGCCGTGGGGCTCCCAGGTCGCCGGCGCGAGGTCGCAACGACCGAGGCACGAGGCGTAGGTCGCTGCCTTGCCCGTGGCTTCGAGGTCGGCCATCAGCTGTTGGCTGCCCGCCAGCTGGCAGGACAACCCCTGGCAGACCCGGGTTCCCGCCTCGGGATCCGAGATCAGGTGGTAGAAGGTCGCGGTGCCGTAGACGTCGGCCTCGGGAACGCCGGTCGCCTTGTGCACGGCCCGCGCCACCCCGGTCCTCAGGCCTCCTTCTTCTTCGAGCACGGGAAGCACCGATTCCCGTCGTGCCGTTTTTGGTTGCATGATTTGTGAGTATATCGTGCCACCCGGTGATTCGGGGCACGATCGGCAGACCCTGCCGGCAACGAATCGATACAATTCAACCGACGTTTCCCTTCATCGACGAGCCCCACCCAGCCGGAGGAACCATGCCACGATCCGCTCTCCCGTTCGCCCTGTTCGCCGCCCTGGTGGCGGCGGCAGGCCCTCTCAGCGCCCAGAACCAGATCGTCGCCCCGCCGGGAACCGCGGTCGGGCTGCCCTTCAGCCCGGGGGTGCTCTCGGGGGATTTCCTGTTCCTCTCCGGAGCCCTCGGCAACGTGCCCGGCACCCTCGACGTCCCCGGGGACGTGACCGCCCAGACCCACCGTACCCTCGACAACCTGAAGACCGTGCTCGAGGCCGCCGGCCTCGACTTCTCCCGGGTGGTCGACACCAACGTCTACCTGGCCGACGCCCGCTTCTTCAGTGAGTTCGCCGCCGTGTACAACGAGGTGGTCCCGGAGCCGCGACCGGCCCGCACCACGGTGGAGGCCGCAATCGCCCTGCCGGCCGCCCTCACCGAGGTGTCGATGATCGCCGCCCGGCCCGGTGTCCCGGTGCGCTCCGTCCAGCCGGAGGGATGGCCCGCCACCGGCGGCGCCTACAGCTGGGGCAAGCTGGCCGGAGACACGCTATTCGTCGCCGGCATGGTGTCCAACGATCCGGCGACCGGCGAGCTGGTGCTCGGCGATGCCGGCGTGCAGACCCGCCAGGCCATGACCAATGTCGGCAAGGTGCTCGAGGCCGCAGGCATGAGCTTCGACGACGTGGTGTCGTGCCGGGTCTATCTGCCCGAGACCCGCGACTACGGCGCCATGAACGAGGTCTACCCGACCTTCTTCTCGGCGTCCCCCCCGGCCCGCGCCACGGTCTCCGCCCGGCTCGTGCATCCCCTGCTCAAGATCGAGGTCCAGTGCACGGCGGTGGCGGGCGAAGGTCGCCGCGTCGTGCTGCCCGCGGGCCAGCAGCCGCGGAAGATCCTCTCCCCGGCGATCCGGGTCGGCGACCGGCTCTTTCTCTCGGGCATGGTCGGGCGCAATGCCGAAGGGAAATATCCAGCGGGGGTCGAAGCCCAGACCCACGTGGTCTTCGATCGCCTCCAGGCGACCCTCGAAGCGGCGGGAATGAGCTTCGCCGACGTCCGCGATGCCTACGTCTATCTCACCGACATCCGCCACTACGACGTGATGAACAAGGTCTACCGCGAGCGCATGGGCGAGGAGCCACCGGCCCGGGCGACGGTCGGCACGGTCCTGATGTCTCCCGATGCCCTGGTGGAGATCCAGATGACCGCCCTGAAGGCCGGAGCGAAGGCGGCCGCTCAGGACTGAAGGGAGCGGCGGATCGTCGCCAGGATCTCCGCCTCGACCTCCTGCAGGAAGAAGTGGCCCTGGGGAAAGATCTCGATAGAGAACGGACCCGAAGACATCTCTCTCCAGGCCTTCACTCCATCGAGGCTGGCCTCCTGGTCGTGCTCCCCGGCAAAGGCCGTGAACGGGCAGGTGAGCTGGCGCTTTGGGAGAAAGCGGTACGTTTCGTTGACCTCCAGATCGGCACGTACCAGCGGCTCGAGCAGACTCATCAGCTCTTCGTGCTCCAACACCTCCGGAGGTGTGCCTCCCATGCGGCGCAGGTTCTCGCGAAACTCCTTCTGCTCCATGGTGTGCATCGGCACTTCGCGGATGGGCCAGGGTGGTGCGTTGCGCGCCGACGGAAAGAAATGCACCGGCTCGACTCCCTTCTCCTCGGCCACTCTTCGCGCGAGCTCGAAGGCGATTACCGAGCCGAGGCTGTGGCCGAAGAAGGCGAAAGGACGCTCCAGGTCGGCTTCGAGAGCCGGATAGAGCGCCTCGATCACGTCGCACAGCTTGCGGAAGGGCGGCTCCCGAATCCGGCGTTCGCGACCGGGTAGCTGCACCGGGCAGACGTCGATCTCCGGACCGAGCTGGCGTCCCCAGGTGCGAAACACCGAGGCAGCGCCACCGGCGAAGGGAAAACAGAACAGGCGGACCCGGGCACTCGGCGAAGGGTGGCCCATCGGTAGCCAGGGATTGGAGCTCGAAGAATGGCTCATGGTCTCTCCGAATTTCTATGCGATCTGGTGTTCTGTAGACGTCGTGGAACGGACCGGGGAATGTTACTCCAAGGGCGGCGACTTTTCGAACCCGCCCGGCACCTCGCGGGAGGGGATAAGCTCGGGCCATGTCGCGGTTTCTCCAGCCACTCCGCTGGTTTCGAGGGTCGTCCGCGGTCCACGGCTGGGCAGGGCTGTCGCTGGTCGGCTATGGTTACGCGGCGATCGGCCTGGGCGTCTCGGGCTCTCCCGCCCATCTCCACGACTTCCTCCTGCTCTTCGTTGGCCTCTTCGGGCTCCTGCTCCTCGCCCTGCGCTCCATGGTCCGCTCGACGGATGTCGGCGCCCCGGCGCTTCTGGGTTGGGCCCTGCTCTTCCGCCTCGCGCTGGTCCCCGCCGGCCTGCCCCCGGAGTCCTGGGCCCCTGATCTGCAGAGCGACCTCGGCTCGGCCGAGGTGACCTATCGACCCTTCCTGCTCTACGACAACGACATCTGGCGCTATCTCTGGGACGGCCACGTCACCGCCGAGACCTCCGATCCCTATGCGTATTCCCCCGCCGAGATCGAGGCACGCGCCGACGCCGGAGACCCGGTGGCCGAGGCCCTGCTCGAGGACGATCGCTGGCTCGACGTCTTCGACCAGGTGACCTACAAGAGCCACCGCACGGTGTATCCCCCCCTGGCCCAGGCCCTCTTCGTTTTCTGTGCCCTGGCGGCCCCTGCGAGCGTCGCCTTCTTCAAGCTCCTGTTGATCCTCTTCGATCTCGGGACCTGCTGGCTGCTCGTAGATCTCCTGCGACGCCGCGGCGACGCGCTCTGGCCGGCGGCGCTCTACGCCTGGAATCCGCTGGCGATCAAGGAGATCGCCGGGTCGGCCCACGTCGAGGGCCTGATGGTCTTCTGCCTCACCCTCACCTGGTATTGCTGCTTCCGCGGCTGGCCGCGCCGGGCGCTGCTCGCTTTCGCTGCCAGCGTGCTCACCAAGCTGACGCCGATTCTGGTCGCCCCGTTGTTGTTGAAACGAACGCCGATCCGCTGGTGGCCGCTGCCGGCGCTGGTGGTCGTCGCCGCGTACCTGCCGTTTCTCGGATCTCTCCGGGAGATGGCGGAGGGGCTTTCCCGTTTCGCCGCGGAGTGGACCTTCAACGCCGGCCCGTGGAAGCTCTTCTACGGCTTCTTTCACCTCCACCTCGGGCTGCCCGGCCGCGCCGCTGCCGACCTGGTGACCCTGGCGGCTACCGGCCTGGTGTTGCTCTATTTCCTGCTGCGCGACGACGGGGCCTTCGACACCCTCACTCGCGGCGCCGGCCTGGTGCTCGGTACCTACCTCGTGCTCGGGCCCACGGTCATGCCCTGGTACCTGCTCTGGGTGCTGCCCCTGGCGGCTCTCCACCGCAGCTGGGCCTGGCTCTCCCTCACCGCTCTCAGCCTGCTCTCCTACCTGGTCTACATCGACCAGCGGGAGCACGCCTGGTGGCTGTGGATCGAATTCGGCGGTTTCTTCGCCGTCGGGCTCTGGGAGCTCAGGTTTCGCCGCGACGCTCGGCGAGGAAAGACTCGATCAGGGCCCGGGCAATACTGACCCGGGCCGGAATCCGCGGCAGATCGTCGGCCCGGTACCAGCCGGCGGCCTCGATCTCGACGCCGTCCACCTCGATCTCGCCTCCGGCATAGTCGGCCCGAAATCCCACCATCAGGGAATGGGGAAAGGGCCAGGGCTGACTGCCGAAGTAACGGATGTTCTCGACCTCGATGCCTACCTCTTCTCGGATCTCCCGGGCCACACAATGCTCCAGGGTCTCCCCCGGCTCCACGAAACCGGCCAGGGTGCTGAACATGCCGGGCAAGAAATGGGGCGAGCGGGCCAGCAACATCTCGTCGCCCCGCTCCACCAACACGATCACCGCGGGGGCCAGCCGCGGAAAATGTGCCAGGCCGCACTTCGGGCAGCGGCGGCTGCGGTCCTGGTCCCTGCGCTCGGTCGCCGCGCCGCAGCGGCCGCAGAACTGGTGGTCGCGATCCCAGGCGACGATCTGCACCGCCCGGGCGGCGAGCCAGAAATGAGCCTCTTGGAGTGCGCCGAACAGGGAGCGCAGGCCGCGCAGCTCCGCCCCTTCCGGGAGCTCCGGCTCCGTATCGATTTCGAACGAGTGGATCTCCCGGCCCTCGAGATGGCCGAGAAACTGGACGCGCAGAGGCGCGATCCCCAGCTTCCGCAGCTCGGAAAAGGTGAAAATCCTCGCGCTCGTCTCGCCGGTCTCCACCAGGAGATCGCGATCCCGGAAGGCGAAGACCAGGGCTTCGTCGTCCGGACGACTGTCGTACACCGAGCCGGGGACGAAGGATGTGAGGAACGATTCGATGGAGAGCAATCGAGAGACTCCGTTGCGACCGGTGGCGCCGATGATGCCGGGGCTCAGCGCCCGTAGCGGCGTTTTCGCTGGTCGTAGGCGCGCAGGGCGCGGAGAAAATCGATCTCGCGGAAGGCCGGCCAGTTGGTGTCGCAGAAGTAGAACTCGGAGTAGGCGCTCTGCCAGAGCAGGAATCCGGAGAGGCGCAGCTCACCGCTGGTCCGCAGGATCAGATCGGGCTCGGGCTGGCCGGAAGTATAGAGATGGGGCGTGATGGAATCGACATCGAGCTCTTCGAGGATCTCGTCGATCGTCCTTCCTTCGGCCGCCTTCTGGGAAATGAGCTGGCGAACCGCGTCGGCGATCTCCTGGCGGCCGCCATAGGCCATGGCGATGTTGAGCTGGAGCTGGTCGTAGTGCCGGGTCGCCTCCTCCACCCGGGCGATCTCTCGGCGCAGGCCCTCCGGAAGCATTTCGAGCCGGCCGATGAAGCGCACGCGAATGCGGTTGTCGTGCACCTCGGATCCCTCGGCCATTTCACGAGTCTTGGTCTCGAAGAGGCCGAGAAGCCCCTCCACCTCCGCCGCGCTGCGCTCGAAATTCTCGATGGAAAAACACCAAACGGTCACTACGGGAATGCCGAGCTCACCACACCAGTTCAGAACTTCGTGCAGCTTCTCGGCCCCCATGTGATGGCCGTAGAGAGACGTATGGCTGCCGGCACTGCGCGCGAAACGCCGGTTGCCGTCCATGATCACCCCGAGATGTCGGGGCTGGTGAAAGGTATGGGCCTTGGCCCGCAGACGCCGCAGATACAGGGCGTAGAACGGTTTCTTCACGGACGCCTTGACCTTCTCCCACAACCAGGGGAGCACCGGCGATGGCGACGCCTCGTCCAGAGAACCGGGAACATCGACTCCGGAAACGACAGAACGGGAAACCACGACCTCTTCGCTCACGAACAATCCTCCTCCGATTCGATCACCGTGCCGGCGATCGATTGCTTGGGTCCGCCCCGCGTGGGGCGTCGTGGTCGAGATCAACAAGAGAATATGCCGATCGTATGGCGATGACCGGGCGAAGGCGAGACGTAGCCTCCGGGCATCTGGGGCGGGTACGGTTCGTCTCGCTCCACGATCATATCGTTTTCCCGACTTTCGTTGAGATCTTCATGACGAAGCGCGATGTCTCGGCTGCTTGTGGGCTTCCTCGCCGAGCCGCTACAATTCACCCACAGATCATGAAGCTTTTCGGTCCGGGGGCTCGCCACGAGACTCCTTTCCACCTTCACTTCCAGACCCGGGAGAACTGATCGATGCGCCTACCCACGCTCACTTTGGGAATCGAGGAGGAATACCAGATCGTCGATCCCGAGACCCGGGAGCTCGCGCCCATGGGTGAAGCTCTGATCCGCAGCGGTGAGAAAGAGCTGAAAGATCAGATCAAGCCCGAGTTCATGCGCTCCCAGGTGGAGGTGGGAAGCAAGGTCTGCCAGAACATCGCCGAAGCCAGGGCCGAGATCGTCCGGCTGCGCAGCACCGTCGACCGCGTGGCCCAGGAGCACGACATGCGGATGGTCGCCGCCAGCACCCATCCCTTCTCGCGCTGGAGCGACCAGGAGGTCACCCCCGCCGATCGCTACGAGAAGCTCGAAGACGACCTGCGCGACGTGGCCCGGCGCCTGCTGATCTTCGGCATGCACGTGCATATCGGCATCGAAGACCCCGAGCTGCGAATCGACATCATGAACCAGGCGCGGTACTTCGTGCCCCACTTCCTCGCCCTGACCACCAGCTCTCCCTTCTGGCACGGGCGCAACACCGGCCTCAAGTCCTACCGATCGGTGATCTTCCAGAACATGCCGCGCTCGGGAATTCCACCGTCCTTCCAGGCCTACAGCGAATACAAAGGGTTTACCGACACCCTGATCGCCACCGGTTGTATCGACGAGCCGACCAAGATCTGGTGGGACATCCGCCCCCATCCCAAATTCCCCACCCTCGAGTTCCGGATGATGGACGTCTGCACCAAGGTCGACGAGGTCATCTGCATCGCGGCCCTGCTCCAGGCGATGGTGGCCAAGCTCATCAAGCTGCGCCAGGAGAACCAGTCGTGGCGCTCCTACCGCAACCACCTCATCACCGAGAACAAGTGGCGCGCGGTGCGTTACGGCCTCGACGGCAAGCTGATCGATTTCGGGCGCCGGGAAGAAGTGCCCGTTCGTTTCCTCGCCCGCGACGTGGTCGATCTGCTCGAAGACGTGGTCGACGAGCTCGGCACCCGCAAGGAGATCGAGTACCTCGAGACCATCCTCTCCGAGGGATCCAGCGCCGACCGCCAGCTCGCCACCTTCCAGCGTACCCAGAGCCTCGAGGCGGTGGTCGACCAGCTCATCGAGGAGTCCCAGGCAGGAAACGGGTAGCCCGCCGTCGAGAGGGAGGCTTTCGTGAGGCGCCACAGAGCAGGATCTAGAGGGTGGCAGCTCCTGCTCTTCGTGTGCCTTTCTCTGGCCCACTCGAGCCAGACATCTGCCAGCTCGATCACCGACCCGCCACGGATCTGGGTCGCCGACGCGACCGCCGTCCACCGTCTCC